>JAQGOE010000013.1 GCA_028293725.1 Gammaproteobacteria bacterium
CCGGGCTGTACGTAACAACACCAGCGGGTATAACCCCAGTTGTCCGGTGGTGGCCTCCACATACGGCGCCACGTATCCGCCGAACATTCAACTCGCACAGTAGGTCCTGTGGTGGGTGCAAGCGTGACTCAGTTATCTTAGTTGCAAAGCAATGACGCTGTCATGTCAGATATGAGTGACACCAGCGAGAGTGAAGCACCGTTCGGGCGCGAATCGCCGCCGCGCGCACCGCTTCGGAGCGTCACGCGGCGCTGGCTCCGCCAGGGCCTCCGACCGGCCTTGCATCCCACGCGACTGTGCGGTCGTACACACTGGTACAGTGAATCGGACTTTCTCAAACGCCCCGGTGGGGGTAGGCTGAACTGGCAATACCGGCTGGTGAGACCGGAATGCTGAAAACGGGGCAGCGCGCACCAAAGCGCCGAACCCGACCCGGCCATCGAGCCCATATTTAAATCAGCGACTTGGGACAGGCATGGACGCGGGCGTAACGGGCATGCATTTTGCTTTAGTTTCTCAAAAGGCGCGGGGTTTTCGATTTCTTGAACAATTCCGCGCTGTGAACGTCTTAACGTAATGGTCGGGTCGGGAATAGAGGGCCATCACGCACTGTGCAAAGCGTTGGGTCTAAGTTGAGAGCGACGCTGGCATCACTGGCGCCCCGGCCGAGACATGTGCACTCAACGGGAGGGAAGGACGATGCGACCGCTCTCTGACGACGATTCAGATTCTTCCAAGCCTTATTCTGCATTCATCGAATCCCTGAGCTCTTTCAGCCGCCTCCATCGCGCGCAGCGCTGGGAAGGCACCTTCGGCGAATTTCTCGCCAACATCGTGCCCGCCAATCCGGCGGCCATGGCCCGCACGAGCCACGAATACATCTGGGACATGCTGCGCTGGCATGGCCGCGCGGCGCCCGCGGAGATGCCAGAGAGCGCCAAGGCCCGCGAGCTGTTCAAGCGCGAGCTCTTCGGCATCGACGAGCCGCTCGGCCGCGTAGTCGACTATTTCAAGGCGGCCGCCGCCGGCTCCGATGTCGGCCGTCGACTCCTGCTGCTGCTAGGTCCGCCGTCCGGCGGTAAATCGACCTTGGCCATCCTCATGAAGCGCGGCCTGGAGGAGTACAGCCGCACGGACGAGGGTGCTCTATATGCCGTCAAGGGCTCGCCGCTGCGCGAGAACCCGCTGAATCTCGTTCCCGCGGGCCTCCGCGCTGAGTTCCGCGATCGCTATGGCGTGGATATCCCTGGGGAATTGTCTCCATGGGCACGCGACCACGTCGAGCGCGAGTTCGAGGGTGACTTCGTAAAGGTTCCTGTAGAGCGGATATTCCTGCAGGAATCCGCGCGCGTTGGCATCGGTACGTATGCCCCCCACGATCCCACCACCGCTGATATCGCGGACCTGGTCGGATCCGTCGATCTCGCGAAAGTCGCTCAAATCGGTGACGAGGGTGACCCCCGGGCGTGGTCCTGGTCGGGCGCCGTTTACGCCGCGAGCCGCGGCGTGCTGGAAATGATCGAAATCCTGAAGGTGAAGCGCGAGTTTCTCTACCTGTTGCTCACCATGACACAGGAAAAGAACGTCAAGGTCTCACGCTTCCCGCTCATTCACCTGGACGAGACCATTCTCGCGCATACCAACCTCGCGGAATTCCACAAGTTTCTGCAGGAAAAGGAAAACGAGGCGCTGCTGGACCGCATGGTCATCATCCGGGTTCCGTATGCGTTGTCTTATCGCGACGAATCGCGCATCTACCAGAAGCTCGTCTCGGGTGCGCCAGCCTTCCGTAACGTGCACCTCGATCCGCACGTCCTCAACCTGGCCTCGGTGTTTGCCATCCTGACCCGGCTCACGAAACCCGAGCGCGAGGGTCTGGATATGGCTAAGAAGCTGCGCCTCTATGCGGGCGAGGCCGTCGAGGGCGTTCCCGAAACCGAAGCTTCGCGGCTGCATTCCGAATCGGGCGAAGAGGGTATGACCGGAGTCAGCCCCCGGTTCGTGATCAATGCCATCTCGAACGCCATCACCCGTGGGAACACCCATAGCCTCACGAGCATGGAGTTGCTGCTCGCCATCAAGGATTCGATCGAAAGTGATGCCCGCATGGACGCCAAGCATAAAAAGGCCTGGGTCGATCACCTGGTGACCGCGCGCAAGGAGTTCTACAACCGCTGGGTCAAGGAAGATGTCCACCGCGCCATGTTTGCCTCGTTTGAAGAGGAGGCGCAGCAGCTGCTGGAGAAATATCTGGACGAGGTTGAGGCTTCGCTCGATCACCGCCAAGTAACGGATCCGATTACCGGTGAGACCCGCCCCGCCGATGAGCGTTTCCTGCGCTCGGTCGAGGAGAAGATCAAGGTCTCCGACTCGGGCAAGTTGTCGTTCCGGCAGGAGGTCGTCCGCAAGGCCATGGTGGCCTTCAAGACCGGAGAGAAGTTCAAGCTCGTCAGTCACGCGCGCATGCGCGAGGCGATCGAGCAGTACTTGTTCGAGGAGCGTCGCGACGTATTGCGACTCGTGACTTCGACGGCTCGCCCCGACGACGATGCGCGCCAGAAAATTTCCGTCGTTCAGCAACGTCTCGTCACCGAATACGGCTACGACGAGCACAGCGCGAAAGAGGCACTCAGCTACGTCACAACATTGCTCGCGCAGGAGTAACTATTTTTTTATGCGCTGTGCGTAACTTTAGAGAGTTGCGCGTAGCGCATGAAAGGAGTACCAGTAAGCATCATGGCCCAAAGCACTGACTCTGGCATTGGCGCTAGCGTCGCGAACAGCGGCGAGAAATCTGGCGCCGACGCCGGCAAATGGTACGACTTGTTTTCGCGCGGCGCGCGCGACTGGCTGCGGCACGATGAGAAAGTGCGCGAGTCGGTGCGCAAACATCTGCCGCAAATCATTTCCGGTGGCGATGTCATAAACGACACCTCGCGCACGGTGCGAGTGCCGGTCAAAATGCTGGAGCATTACCACTTCCGGCTGCGCCGCCCCGAGGAGCAGCAGGGCGCGGGACAAGGCAAGGCAAAACCCGGCGATGTGTTCTCCGACCCCTCCAAACAGCGGGGTCCCGGCGAGAAGGGTCCCGGTGGCCAGGATGACGGCGAGGTGCAGCTGCTCCTCGAATTCAAAGTCGACGACATCGTCGACTGGCTGTGGGAGGAAATGAAACTTCCCAACATCAAGGCGCGCGTCGGTCCCTCCGAAGAGTCGGAATGGATTCGCGAAGGCTACGACCGGCGCGGAGCCCGTTCGCGCCTGGATCGGCGCCGTTCGTTCAAGGAGATGGTCAAGCGCCGTGGTAACCCGGGCGCGACCCCAACCTTCATCGATGATGACCTGCGGTTCCGGCAGTTAGCGCGCCGGCGGCAGCCCGCGCTGCATGCAGTGGTGTTCTTCCTTCTCGACGTCTCGGGCAGCATGTCCGATCGTGACCGGAAGCTCGCCAAAACCTTCTTCTTCTGGGTGGTGCAGGGATTGCGCCGCGAATACCGCTCGCTCGAGACGGTGTTCATCGGCCACACCACCGAGGCTTGGGAATTCACCGAAAGCGAATTCTTCCAGGTGAGCGGCACCGGCGGCACCGTCTCCTCGACGGGCTTCAACAAGGTGCGTGAGATCATCGACGCCCGCTACAACCCGGGCCGATGCAACATCTATCTCTTCTACGCCTCCGACGGCGACAACTCCGTGAGCGACGCCGCCGAAGCGCGCGAGTCGCTCTCTTCGATCGCGGAAGATTCCTGTTTCACAGGTTATGTTGAAGTTTCCTCGGGCCTCTCGCGGCAACTCGCCACCGAGACCGGCCGCCTCTACGCGGAGTTATCCGCCGGGGGCTTGGCAGCGGGAAGCTACGCGCTGAACGACTTCGACGATGTCTGGGGCGCGGTCCGACATTTCTTCGCGGCCGAGAGTCGTGCGCTGGACGGGAGCGGGTAGTTCAACTTTGAAACAGCGCATGGGGAACCGTACATGAGCGAGGACTGGCAGAGTTACGTACAGCGCATCGAAGACCTCGCAGGCCGCTCCGGTCTCTCATTCCACCCGGTGGATTTCGAAGCGGTCCCCGATTCCTTCATGATGGAGATCGCCGTTTACGGCTTGCCGGTGCGGATGCCGCACTGGTCGTTCGGCGTGCGGTACATCTACCAACTCATCCAGCGCCACATGGGAAACTCGCGCCTGTTCGAGGTCGTGTTCCCTGGAAATCCCGGCCACGCCTATCTCGCGGCGAGCAACGGACTGGCGGAAAACATCCTCGTGACCGCCCATGTGCTGGGTCATGCGGACTTCTCGAGGAACAATCTTCTGTTCCGCCGCTGCCAGGGACAGGTGAGCGAGCGGATCGTCGAACACGCGGCCAACCACGCGCGCCAGATCCAACAGGCCATCGAAACCTATGGCGCGCAGAGAGTGGAGGTCGTACTCGACGCAGCTCTCGCTCTCGAGCAGCACATCGACACCGACCAGGCGCTGCGCCGCGACCGTTATCCGGAGTACGCGGCGGACCCGAAGGCGCTGACGGACGATGCTTTCCGGAAACGCTTCGCGGCGCTCGAGCCCACCGCCGCCAGCACCGGCATAGAGATAAAGAAGCGGGCCCCCATCCCACCGCACTCCGAGCGCGACCTGCTCTGGTTCATCGCGAACTACGCTCCCGAGATGGAAGCCTGGGAGCGCGACATTTTTCTCGCGGTCCGTGAAGAGTCGTTCTACTTCTATCCCGTGTTTGCCACGCAGATCATGAACGAGGGGTGGGCGTCCTACTGGCACGCCCGCCTGTTACGCGAGGCGAGCTTCATTCCGCAACAGGCATACCTCGACGCGATCAAATGCCATTCAGACGTCGTGCGCCCGGTCGCCGCCGAACAGCAGGTTGCTCTCAACATCAACCCCTATCACCTGGGGTTCTCGATGTGGGAGAAGATCGTCGAGAGCCAGGGGTTGGATGCCGCCCGCGCCATCATGGAACAGGATGATGACTTCGGCTTCATTCGCAATCACCTCACGCGGGAGCTCGCCGACGAGCTCGGCCTGTTCCGCTTCAGCGCCCGCAGCGACGGGCAGGTGAAGGTGCTCGAGACGGACCTCAACGGTCTGCACGAGGCCGTGCTGAGCCCCAAGTACAATTTCGGCGCGCCGATGGTGTCGGCCAGCCACATCCGTAACGACGGAACGCTCGAGCTCACGCACGACAACAGCAACGATGGCCGCGGTCTGGACCTGGAGCGTAGCCGGAAAGTGCTGGATTACGTACAGAAGGTCTGGCGCCGGCCCATCGTCCTGACGACCGTCAACCAGGCGGGGTCAACGCTGGAGCTGACCGCTCCGTAAGTAGAGAAGCCAGGTCCACTCCGGCGCGGGCGGCGCCCTTTGGCGAGCCAACCGCCGCCTGTTGGCGCCGCTGCTCGTCGGCTCTCGTTACGGGTTAGCGTCCTTGCTGACGCCCGGCCCCGGCGCGCTGGGCTCTGTCCCCCAGTCCTCTTCCTCATTCGAGGTCACGATGGACACCGGATCGCTGGCCGGGAAACTATCCGCGAGCGCCTCATCGAGCTGCTGCTGGATTTTCTGGCGCTTGCGCGCCTCTTCCTGCTGAGATTCGTTCAATCGACTCTCCCATGACGCGACGCTAACCAGCCACCTCATTCTCGTCGAATATTACTCTCCCCTTATCTACGTCGGGCGGTGAATGCGGCGCCTGCGGATCGAGGTCATCTTCATCCACATCATCGTCACCCTCGTCGGGGACGTCGTGCTCGCCCGGCCCCGCCACGATCCAGAAGACGCTTTCGGTCCCCGGCGGCGGATCATGCTCGGGGTAGACCGGTACGTCGTGGGTGGGGTCCTCCTGCGGAGGCGGGTCGTTGGGATCGGTCTGACTCATGGGATTTCTCCGGCGACTCATGCTGGGGGTTGCCAACGGAAACACGAAGCAATGCATGTGCCGCCGCGCAGGAGTAACCTGCCCATGCCGCAGTCTGTGCGTGCCTGGAGCGTTGACCATGGGGTATACGACACAGGGCATCCGGAATATTGCGCTCGTGGGGTCGGCCGGCGGAGGTAAAACCCTCCTGTTGGAAGGGCTGCTCCTGCAGGCGGGCGCGATCCGCAGCAAAGGCAGCCTGCAGCGTGGCGCCACGGTCTCGGACTTCGATCCGCAGGAGAAGCGCCTGCAACACTCCCTCGATCCCGCCATCTGCGGTTTCGATTTCGAAGCCACTCACATCAATCTCATCGACACGCCCGGCTATCCGGATTTCCTCGGTCGCACCCTGTCGGTGCTCGAAGCCGTGGAAGCGGTCGCCATTGTCGTGAGCGCCGTCGATGGCGTCGACACACTGACCCATCGCCTCATGGAGTTCGCGCGGGAGCGCGAATTGTGTTGCCTCATCGTAGTCAACAAGATCGACAGCCCCGACGCACGCCCCGCCGCGGTGTTGGAAGAGCTGCGCGCGGCCTTCGGCTCCGAGTGCCTCCCCCTCGACCTTCCAGCGAACGGAGGCGACTCAGTAGTCGACTGTTTTTTTCGACCCGGCGGCACAAATGTGACTGCCCGGGACGTGCAGTCCACAAAGGCGACCGCCTCGGACGTGCGGTCCGATTCCCGGGGCGACACCGACACCCCTGCCGATTTCTCCTCTGTCGCGGCCGCGCACACCCAGATCGTCGACCAGGTCGTTGAGCTCGACGAGCAGCTCATGGCCCTTTACCTGGAGCAGGGGGCCGAGCTCTCCCCGGAGCAACTCCACGACCCTTTTGAGCAGGCGCTGCGCGAGGGCCACCTGGTCCCTGTCTGTTTCGTTTCCGCGCAGACCGGCGCGGGCGTTCCTGAGTTGCTGCGGATTTTCACGCGTCTCATGCCGAACCCAACCGAAGGCAACCCGCCGCCCTTCTTCAAGGGCGAAGACGCCGCCGCGCAGCGGGTTCGGGTGAGCCCTGACCCTACCAAACACGTGGTAGCGCACGTGTTCAAGACGAGTATCGACCCTTATGTTGGCAAGCTAGCCGTGCTTCGCGTTCACCAGGGCACGATACGTCAAGGTAGCCATCTCTTTGTGGGAGACGCGCGCAAGCCGATAAAGATCGCACATCTATTGAAGCTCATGGGTAAGGAAACCGTGGAAATCCCACAGGCGATCCCCGGCGACATCTGCGCGGTCGCAAAGGTCGACGAGTTGAATCTGGATGCCGTGTTACACGACTCCCACGACGAGGACCACTTTCACCTCAAACCGGTCTCGTTTCCACCGCCGATGTTGGGCATTGCCATCGAGCCCGAGAGGCGCGGCGACGAGCAGCGGCTCGCCGATGCGCTTCACAAACTCATGGCCGAGGACCCGTGCGTGCGCATCGAGCATCACGCGGCCGTGAATGAGACCGTGATCTACGGTATGGGCGAGTTGCATCTTCGGGTGCTGCTCGAGCGTATGAGCGAGCGTTATGGCGTCCACATCAAAACCCGCCCACCACGGGTCCCGTACCGCGAGACGATCACCCGCCCGGCCGAAGGACATTGCCGGCACAAGAAACAAACAGGAGGCGCCGGGCAGTTTGGCGAGGTGTTCCTCCGGGTCGAGGCGCTCGGGCGCGGCGCGGGTTTCGAGTTCGTGGACGAGGTCGTGGGTGGCGCCATCCCGGGGCAGTTCATTCCCGCGGTCGAGAAGGGCGTGCGCCAGGTGTTATCCGAAGGCGCGCTGGCCGGGTTTCCGATGCAGGATCTGCGGGTCGTGGTCTATGACGGCAAACATCACCCGGTGGACTCGAAGGAAGTGGCCTTTGCCTCCGCGGCGCGCAAGGCGTTCATCGACGCTGTCCAGAAAGCGAGCCCCATCGTGCTCGAGCCGGTGATGCGCCTGGAAATCACCGCGCCCGCCAGCGCCATCGGCGATATCACCGGCGACCTCGCGACCCGCAGGGCGCGCATCAATGGCAACAGCGCATTGCCCGGCCAGCGCGCCACGGTGCAGGCGCTTGTGCCTTTGGCAGAAATCTCCGAATATCAACTCCGCCTCAAAGCTCTCACCGGAGGTGAGGGCGCCTACGCTATGGAGCTGAGTCATTACGATCCCGTTCCCGCCCGCCGGCAACAACAACTCGTGCAAGCCTGGCGACCGAGATTGGATAGCGACTGATGGGTACCGTACCGAGGCGTGGGCCACGCAATGTGCCGCGGTACGGTGTTAGTAGATCCAGCTGGCAGTGTCACCTCCGAGAAACTCGATGCAGATGAGCGGATCGTTCTGCAGTACGAGCTCGCGGAGTGCCGCAACCTGCGGCTAGTGATTATGAAGTTTTCTTTGCAGATAGGAGCACCTCATCCATTAGGTGTCATCAATCTCGGCGATCCTACCTCTTGCCTCTAGATAGAGGCAAGTTTCGCCCGGGCCAACAACTGTTTGAACCAACTCTTGTGCGCAGGCATAGCTTAACGTGAGCTTCACTCTGCGCGTGATACTTACGTTAACAGGCGGACCCATTGACAGGCGATGCCCGCTCGGGATACGTTTTGGAATACGAGCAGGGAATCAACACCACCTGCCGCTCACGCTGGCTGCGAAGGATCGCGGAATATGCATCGACGACGGTTACACGATGATGTAGTGAACGGACACGCCGCTCGTTTATTCCAATGCACGGCCCCCAGCGTGATGAGTGCGCCTTCAATGGTCGCTCGTTATAACAACTACTGTTCCGCATTCATTCCTCGCGCCCGCCTGCTGTTCGATTCGCTCGACTTGTAGAGCCTGAGTCGACGTCGATTGCGAGCCGACGTCAGGTGTTTTGAGCAGTTTGTAGAGGGGGCCAGGGATTGGGATCTGCGCAAGGATGGAATAGGCACTCGGCACGCGGGCATCTCTCATCCGCCCGACACACGAAGCGTGCGCTTCCGAAATCTGTATTCAACGAACTCGCCGGGGCGCGTCCTGCCGCCTTACATCGAAGTATCCGAAATCAGGCAATCAAAGGAATGAAGAGCAATGGCATACGCGGCGAGGCTGGAGGAGCAAAGGCAGTACTGGCAGGACAAGTGCATCCAGGAGTTGTTCGAGGAGCAGGTGGAGCGCACGCCGCAGGCGGTGGCGCTGGTCTATGAAGGGCAGCAGCTCACCTATGCGCAGCTGAACGCGCGGGCCAATCAGTTGGCGCACCACTTGCGCGAGCTGGGGGTGAAGCCTGACACCTTGGTGGCGATCTGTGCCGAGCGCTCGCTGGAGATGGTGGTGGCGATTGTTGCCGTGCTCAAGGCAGGCGGAGCGTATGTGCCGCTGGATCCGGCCTATCCGCCGGAGCGGCTGCAATACATGCTACAGGACAGTGCCCCCCAGGTGGTGTTGACCTACGTGCCGGAGGCGCGGGGCACTCACGGGGAGTGGTTGTCGCAGCTGAGTGATCGAGTGCCCGTGATCGATCTGGAGACGCACTCGTCCGCCGGGT
>JAQGOE010000020.1 GCA_028293725.1 Gammaproteobacteria bacterium
GCAACTTCGCAATGAGGTGATTGTGGTCGGACAATCCCAGGGATCGGGCGCCGCACTGGGAGCCACTTTTCTGGCGCCCACTTATGCACCGGACGTGAAGGTGCGCGGCACGGTGGCGACGGGGCTGGTGGTGACGTTCCGACCTGCCGACGGGGTTAAGCTTCCCCCTAAACCGAAGCAGTATACGGATCCCACCCTGATGGACCCTGCGTATGCGATCTTGCGGATCGCGGGAACCGATCGCAGTTTGCATCCCAACGTCGAGACTGCCACTTTCGTGACCGAAAAGGGCCGCGCGTTTCTACATGCGGCGCTCACTTCCTGCGTGCGCGACCTGTTCAAAATCAGCGCCAGCGAGAAACTCACGGGCGCGCAGGTGTTTACGGGAAACCTCGACGCGTTCGATTCGGATATGGAAGCCAACTTCGAGTTCCCCTCTGCCCGGATGCCGGTACCCATATTCGTGGGAACGGGATTGGCCGATGGCGAGGCGGGTACGGCTCAGCAATACAACGCGGTCGTTGGCATGTGCACGGCGGGTACGCAGGTTGAATGGCACACCTATCCGGGGCTGACGCACAAC
Organism: Gammaproteobacteria bacterium; assembly: GCA_028293725.1. Next base: position 584 of record JAQGOE010000020.1, read on the forward strand.
GGGGCGGTCAATGCGTCATTGCGGGACTCGCTGCCGTTCGTGCAGCGGGTGTTGGCTGGGCAGGCCGTGCAGGGAACCTGCGGCCATGTTGAGCCGATTGGGCCGCCGCAGAAGGCGGAGGCCGGGGTGCCGTTTAACGACTGAAGGGGCGTGGCGGCTAATTTAGGGTCGGTGCTGGGTTTAGGGGCGGTGCGACGGGTCGGGCCACGGCTCGCGGACGGCGGCGGCGACAGCGCGGGCCGTCGTTAGTATGCAGCGCTCGAACTCTGCACGGCCGTGGGCGGCGTTCGCATCAGCCACGTCGCGACCCCATACGCCGGTCTCGCTCACCTGATCCATCCGGTAGTCCCAGAATGAATCCACGTCACGGTGGGAGGTTGCCCGATCCATCCGGACGAGCTCGGGATAGAGGTGCAACATAACCGAGGTCTCGAAATAATTCGCGTGCATCAGGGCGCGTCCGTAGCGCACGTGGCCGTCAACCTCGGGACCCGGATACATGGTCACGTAGCCCAATGCCCTCACCCGCGCGTCGCGATGACGTACGCGGAGCTTTTCAGCGGAAACGTCCAACACGCCGTTGTTCCAGATGTGGCCGTTGAGGAGAATGAACTGGCGTACGCCGCGTTCGTACAACGAGTCGATTACATCCTCGACGACGGCGATCATCGTTTCCGGGCGTAGCGCAATGGTACCTCCGAAATCGCCGTGTGAGCCGGAGACGCCGTAGCAGAGTGTCGGGACGACGGGCACGCCGGTCAGCGCCGAGACGCCGAGTGCCACCGCCTCACCGATTTGCGCGTCCACGGCGAGCGGGAGGTGCGGCCCATGTTGCTCGATGGCACCGACCGGAATGATCACGGCGTTGACTTTCGCTGTTGTGTCGCGAGCCTCCGGCCATGTCAGATGCTCCCAGCGTACGGGGGTGCCGGAGCCGCCGAGCTCAGGAGCGAGCGCTGCCAGATCTTTTCCGAGTGGAGGTGTTTTCATCGAGGGGTTCCGTCAGGGTGTTTGGAGCGACCGGAGGCGGCCTACCACTTGCGGCGGGTCTTGTGGGGAAGCAGGTCCAAGGCGGCGACGGGAATGATGCCAGTGTCGGCAGTGATCCAGATTTTTGTGTCGGGGCTGTAGTCGCTGATCAACTCTCGACACACGCCGCAGGGCGCGATGATGCGGAACTGGTCGGCGGGTTTGATCTGAACTGACACCACGGTGTCGACGAGTAAGGGCGAGCCCGGCTCGAGGCCCGCGCGAGCGGCACCCAAGGCAACTCCTTCGGCACAGATCGAGCTGCGGCGGCAGGAGCCCTCCAGGTGAACGCCGGTGTAGATTTTGCCGTCGGCGGCGCGCAGCGCGGTGGCTACTTCGTGGCGACCGTGAACCCAGACACGGGCCAGCAGTGTCTGTGCGATCTCGAGGAGCCGAATGTCTTGCGCTGACATCTCCGGCGGAGGCGTGACCGGTGTGATGGAGTCCGCGCTCATGTCGCCAGTCCGAGAATCCGGGCCATGTTGCCGCCCTCCACCAACGCCCGGTCGCTCTCGCCCGGAATGGCTTTGGCGATCTTCATTCTTTCCAGGTCGAAGTCGGAGCCGGGCCATTCGCTGCCCATAAGGATTTTCTTCGGGCCGAGGCGCGCGTACGCGCGTCGTACGTCGCTGAGGAGCGTGGCGGAGGTTTCCAGATAGATGTGCGGTTGCCGCTCAGCGACGATGATCGCCTCGGGGACGTTCCAGACCGCGCCCATGTGAGCGATGATTGTCGGCACGTCTGGATGATTGCGAGCGATCTCTTCGATCGCCAGCGGCGCGCAGAATGCGTCATCCAACGCGTTGATCAATATCGGCAGTTTGTGGCGGGCGCAGGCTTCAAACACGGGGTCGAGCAGGCCGTGGTCGGCGACGTGGTAGCCGTGGAGGCTGGGATGCAACTTCAGACCGGACAGGCCCGCCGCGGCAATCCGGGCGATCTCGTCGAGGGCATCGTCCGCCTGGGGCATGACCTGACCGAAGCCGAAAAGACGGTCGGAGTGGGCCTCGACCAGACCGATGAGGAAGTCGTTCTCGATCCGCTGGGCCAGCGAGCAGACCATGGCGCGATCCACTCCAGCGGCGTCCATCCGATCGAGTATCCGTCGCGGGTCGAACGGCGTGTACGGCGGTGGGGGTTGGCCGGGTCGGGCGCCTGTGAGGTAGTCGGAGCGGCCTCGCCTGTCCTGGGTGGTGTTATAGGCGTCGATGATCATGAGCGTTTAGAAGACATCGAAGTATTCCTTCATCTCCCAGTCGGTGACGTGGGCTTCGTAACGGCGTACTTCGGCGTGTTTGATCATCGAGTAGTATTCGATGAACTCGGTGCCGAAGGCTTCGCGCAGGATGTGTCCGTCGGCCAGAGCGCCGAGCGCGGCGCCGAGGCTGGTGGGCAAAGTTGCCGCAGCGGCCTCGTAGGGTGCATCTGTGGGCGCAGGCGGCTCTGCGGCAGCCACGACCCCTGCGAGACCTGTCGCAACCTGAGAAGCGAGATAGAGGTAAGGGTTCGCGGCGGGCTCGCCGATCCGATTTTCAATGCGGGTGGCGGCCGGGCTCGTGCCTGCGACGACTCTGAGCATGGCGCCGCGATTGTCACTGCCCCACACGATACGGTCGGGCGCCAGTGAGTTGGCGCGATACCGCTTGTACCCATTGATCGTGGGAGTCGTGAATGCAACTGCCTCGGCAGCACCCGCCAACAGACCAGCGAGGTAGTGACGCCCCAGACGCGAAAGCAACTGCCCTGACTCGTCCGGCGCGAACACGTTGCGACCCTGAGTGTCCGCGAGCGATTGATGCAAATGCCAGCCGCTCGACATTGCGTTAGGAAATGATGGGCGGCACATGAAGGTGGCGTGATAGCCGTGACGATGGCAGATCTGTTTGACCGCGCTGCGAAACAGGATCATGTCGTCCGCCGACTTAATTCCCTGCGCGGGCCGGAACACGAACTCCACCTGGCTGGGTCCGAACTCGAGCTCGACCGAGCCCAGATCGAGGCCGAGGGCAAGCGACTGGCGCCGCAGGATATCGGTGATGGGCTCGATGCGATCGAGACGCAACTCGGTGAGGTGGTTGTAGCCCTGGTGGATCAGCTCCACCTCGGGTACCGCGCCCGGTTGGCCGGAATCCTCGAGGCCGAGCCGCGGATCCAGCAGGCGCATGATGTGGAATTCGATTTCCAGACCGGTGACGAAGCTGTGTCCCCGCGCGGTCAGCCGCTCCAGCATTCGACGTAACAGATGTCGTGTCGAGTAGGAGACCGGCGTGCCGTCGGCGAAGTACACATCACACAACATCCAACCTGTCGACTGCAACCAGGGCAGCACGCGGAAGGTGGTCGGATCCGGCACCATGATGATGTCGCTCGCGCCCTGCAACCGCGTCAGGCCCATTCCGGCGCCGGGGGAGAATACGGACACGACCGTCTTGTGAGAGGTGTCCTTGAGCAAAAGTGTGGAGGTCACGGCGCAGCCGTCCGCTAGAGCCGAGGGCATGGCGGCTGTCAGCAGAGCCTTACCGCGGAGAATGCCGTGGAGATCCGGGAAGGACAGGCGGACGAGCTCGATTCCCTCGGTTTCGATGCGGCGCATCACCTCCGTGGCGGCGCGACGCTGCTCATCACTCCAGAGGCCGTGACGCTCGATGAAACTCATGTGCACCGATCTTTGTCTGTGGCGGGGGGACTAGTCAAGAATATTTTTCATATATGAAAAATTCTGTAAATGTGCGACGCTCTGGTGATATCACGGGACACCCGATGGAACAGACACTGAATCCGCCTCGCCGCAGCGCCTTGGCCCTCACCGCGCTTGCCTATATACCTGCGGTGCTGTGCATGATGACGAGCGGGGTGATCGTCCCCTTCATCGAGACGCTCAGCCGCGACCTTGCCACCACCCCGCCACAGCTGGGGCTGGCGCTCGCTTTGTTCTCCCTGCCCAGTGCGATTCTCGCCACGATGGGAGGTGGCCTCATCGACAGGTACGGACTGCGGCGATCCATGCTGGCCGCAGTGAGCGCTTCGACCATGGGGAGTCTGCTGGGCAGCCAGGCGCACTCGTTGCTCGCGCTCGATTGCGCCATGGTTGTTTCCGGACTGGGATTCGCCGGTATCTGCGTTGCGGCGCCCTGCCTAATTATTGCGACCCTCGTTAATGGCGCGCGGATTCGCGCCATGGCGTTCTGCTCCACGTTTGCACCGACTGGATACGCTGCGGGACTACTACTCGCAGTTCCTTTCACTGGTAGCGGTGACTGGCACACTGCGCTCCTTACACACGCGGCGATGATGGTGGTGGCGTTTATCGGGCTGTGGATTTTCGTGCCACACGTCGATTCCGCGGTTGGCGAGCGGCGTGATTCCTTGCGGGAGACGCTCACGCGGATGCTGGATATCGTGCGTGAGCCGCGCGCGCTGAGGCTCGGGTTGGCTGTGGCGCTCCCTAACGCCGTGTCGTACGGCACGAGTATTGCCGCGCCCTCCTACCTAGCGCGGGTACATCACCTGAGTATCGCGAGCTCTTCGGCCACAGTGGCGTTCGCGAAGATCGCCGCGGTGGTCATCGGCGGCCTCAGTATGGGGCATCTGTTGAGTCGGACATCGCGTACCACGCTGTTGTTTGCCGTTATGGTGGCCATCGGTGTGCTCGCGCAGACGATCCTCTTCCTGCCGGCCAGCGGCATCGCGCTGGCGACAGTTGGGCTGATCCTGTGGCTGTTTGCATTCGGCGGGATGGCGGGTGGGGGGATGACGTTGTTGCCGACTGTCTCGCGAGATCCTGCGCGCAGCGGAGCGGCCTCGGGTCTCGTGAACCAGTTCATCTCACTCGCGTCTTTCGCAACGCCATCGACGTGGCTCGCGCTTCACAGCGGAGCACAGTACGTGGGGCTGGCCACTGTGTGTTTGATAATAAGTCTGATTTCGCTGCCCGCAGTCACGTCTCCGAATCAGACGACGCCGGCTGCGGTGTAGCGACGCCAGTCCGCCGCGGCAATGGGTTCTTCGTTGATGTACCCGGCGCAGACGATCGCGCCGAAGCGTATATCGCCGTCCGGAAGCGGCTTCACCCGATGGCCAAGCGTGGTCAATCGATCGGCGCCCGCGTGACTCTGTTCGATCAGGAGAAGACCGTCTTCGCTTCGCCAGCGCGGCCGTGCGATGGCCTGCGCCAGATCGACGTTCTCTCGGGTGATCGCGACGAGAACCTGTAGCAGCGTCTGCACCTGGCCATCCGCCCCTGGTGTGGCCAGAGCCATAACTCCCTGCCCTGTGGTCACCAACGCTGGCGCCAGCGTGTGAACGGGACGTTTGCCGGGCGCGGCGGTATTCGCGCCATCGGTAAAGCCGGCGGCGCGGTTGTTCATCGTGATGCCGAGTTCGGGGACAAACGTGCAAGAGCCGAAGTCGTCGAACACGCTGACGAGTGACGATATCACCATCCCGTCTGCATCGACGGCAGCAACACCCGCAGTGTGCAGGTATGCCCTCGGTCCACCACGATGCGACGCCTTATTCAGCTCGATGGGCAGTTCGTGCGCGAGAAGCGCTGCGCCCGCGCCGACGTCTGCGCGGAATGCGAACGCGGCGTTGGTCAACTCGATGGCAACGTGATCGTTGAGTGTCGCGGGAAAATTGCCCAGACGGCTCATCGCCTGAACCGCCATGTTGAGCAGCACGCCTTGGGCCATCGGAGGTTGCGTGGCAAGTTGCCACTCGCCCCACGAGGTCTCGACAGGCGCTGCGATAATTGTCTCGTGCGCGGCTAGGTCAGCTTCCGACAGCGCGCCGCCGAGTTTCTGCGCCGCCTGTGCCATCGAGCGCGCGGCGGTACCTTGATAAAAGGCGCTGCGGCCTTCCGCGCCAATGGCCTGCAGGGCCAAGGCGAGATGCTCCTGGGGAATCCGCGCTCCTTGGGGCTTGTCGAACAGACACCAATCCTTCGCGCCACCCCGTTCGAGCCGGCCTCGGTGTGTTGAAAGCGCCGCTGACAGGGTTCGCGACACGCGCGTGCCGTAACGAGCGAGACTGACGGCAGGCTCGAGGACCTGAGACAGCGGCAGCCGGCCGAGGCGCTTCGATAGCACGCACCACGCGTCGACGATACCGGGCACGGTGATGCTGTTTGGGCCGTCGTCGGAGACTCGCTCCAGGCGTAACGGGGCAGCGCCGGTACCGTTGATCGCCATGGGTGCAGACCCGCCGGGCACGTGCGCAAGTGCGAGCATGTCACCGCCTAGGCCGCAGGCGTCGGGCATAACGACGCAAAGGATCGCTTGCGCGGCGATGGCGGCATCGGCTGCAGTGCCGCCCGCGAGAAGCATCTGCTGGCCGGCGGCTACCGCGAGGGGATGGGCGGCAGAAACGGCACCGAGGCGGCCACGTAGGACGGGGCGTACTGCCGAAGAGAAGGCGTCAGCGATTAGTGGCACGGGACGAAGACGGTCATACCGCCGTGTAGCCGCCATCGATCACGATGGACGTGCCTGCGATGTAGCGTCCCTCTGGCGACGCGAGAAACAATATCATGGACGATACCTCGTCTGGCTGGCCTTGCCGGCGCAGGGGAATCTGAGACTCGATTTCCTGGCGTCGGGTGTCCGGGTTGCGCTGATACTCCCAGAAGGGATCGTTGAACGGCGTGTCGATCCAGCCCGGCATGAGGGTGTTGATGCGAATGCCCAGGGGACCCAGCTCAGCGGTGAGACTACGGCACAACCCTGGCAATGCCGCCTTGGTCGCCTGGTAGGCCGACATACCCGCATGACCGCGGATCGCGCCGGTCGAAGAGATGAGGATGATGCTGGCGTTGTCTGACTTCGCCAGGTGAGGGGCCGCCGCCTGCGCGAAAAAGAACGGCATGCGCAGATTCAGCGCGACGGACCGATCCCACATCTCGTGCGTCCAGGCCTTCAGCGGCGCGGAGAGCATGAGGGCCGCGGTGACCAACACCGTGTCGAGCGAGCCGTAGGCGGCGATCGCCTCGCTCACAATATCCGACGGCGCGTCGGGCTCTGCCAGGTCGCGCTGGATGAAACGGATGGCGCCAGGTGCTTCCTCCGCGACCAGATCCGCCGCCCGCGGGCGATGGTCCACGAGCAACACGTTGTCCCCACGCGCCCGAAATCCGCGCACCGCCGCGCGCCCGATGCCGGTGGCTCCGCCTGCAATGATGACGTTTCCCATGCGAAGTGCCTCCTTCAACTCGGTTTGCGTGTGAGACGCAACGGTAAGCTACTGAGTCCGCGCAGACCAGGTTGTAGCCTCAGTTGCGGCGATCCTGTCAGTTCTATGTGTTGCACCTTCTGCGCCAGCGCGCGGAAGAACACCTCCCCTTCCAGCCTCGCCATCATCTGCGCTACGCAGCTGTGAATGCCTGCGCCGTAGCCGATCTGTCCGGCGGTCACGCGTCGGGTGATGTCGAATTTGTCCGGATCGGTCCACTTCGCCGCGTCTCGACCCGCAGCGCCGATGAGCACGAGTACCTTCTGGTGCTTTTCGAGGGACACGCCCTGGAACTCGAAATCCTCGAGCGTAGTGCGAAATAGCGACTGGCTGGAGGAGTCGAAGCGGGTGGCCTCTTCGAAGGCGGCGCGCGCCAGATCAGGGTCGGCCCGGAGACGCGCCCACTGATCGGGATGCTCGGCGAGACAGCGCAGACACAGGCCGATCGAATCGATCGTCGTGTCGACTCCCGCGGACAGCAGCGAGCGCACGAGCAGCGTGGCTTCCCATTGTTCGATGTTACCCGCATCCGCCTGCGAGTAGATCGCCGCGCCGATGCCGTCGGAGGTTAGAGCGTCCCGCCGACACCGCTCCATGATCCAAGCCGACACCATCTCGGCCTGCGTCATCAGATTCTCGTACCAGGGCGTTGTGGGTCCAAACCCGCCGAACACCATCGAGCCGTAGAGAAGCATGTTTGAGCGGTCTTCACGCCTCATGCCGACTGCATCGGGAAACACTGTCAATGGGAATCGCTGTACCAGATCCGGGATTGCGTCGAATGTTCCCTTTTCGAGGGCTTCGTCGATGAGAGCGTTGGCTTGCGCCTCGAACGTGGCGCGCAATTGCTGGAGGCGATCAGGCGACAGAGCCTGCATCAACACCTTGCGGGTGCGTTGATGCTCGGGAGGGTCGACTTCGAGGATCAGGCTCGGGCGGCGCCAGGGCTTCTCCAGGAAGTAGTTTTTAATGCCGCCACCACCGGCGTTGCTGAAGCGCTTGGGGTCGCTGAGCACGGCGCGTACGGGTTCGTAGCGCGATACGGTCCAGATCGAATGGCGTGTTAGCCAGACGATGGGGGCGTTTAAGTCACGCAGTTGCTCGTACGGGGTGAAGGGATCTGCGCGGAACTCCGGGGAGAAAGGGTCGAGGTCGGAGGTGACGCGGGTTGGGAGGGTCACGGAGGACATCGGTTCACCTGCGGGGGGCGGCGGTGTCGGTGGCGCCTGCGGAAGTGCGGCGGCGTGTGATGCGCAATGAGGCCGTGGCGCTCGCGTCAACAGTACGCAGGGCGTCGTTGCCGAGGACTACGCCATAGGCATCGCGTGCGTGGTCGATGGTCACCTTTCCGTCGAGCACGTCTGTCCGCACTCTTTCCGGCTCACGGTCGAACGGGTCGCCGAAGCCGCCTCCGCCGGCCATCACGTGTCGGTACACGTCACCCGTATTGAGCGTAATTGGCTTCATGGGCATTGGTGGCAGCACGCGGTCGCCCGCGTTGGAGTGAATGAGATTTACCGCCGGCGCGCCTGTTTGACCGCCGAACAGGCCGTGCGGCGGATGGAGGGATTTGTCCGAGCGCACGCCGAAGTAGATGTCGTCGGCGAGTATCCGGTATTCACGCACCACACCGAGCCCGCCACGATATTTGCCCGCCCCACCCGTGTCGGGCGCGAATCCGTAACGCTCGATGCGGATCGGGTAGTCGGCTTCGATCATTTCCACCGGTACGTTGGCCTGGTTCGATGCCATATGTGGCACGCCTTCTTGACCGTCATGCTTTGACGTCGCGCCCCAAGTGCCCATGATGCATTCGGAGAACACGAAGCGCTTCTGTCCGTCCCAACCGCCGAAGCTAGGCAGCGTGGATCCGCCCGCGCCATCCGCAGCGATCTGATCGGGCACGGCCTGCGCGAGCGCGCCGAAGATGCAATCGACGATTCGGTAACCGGTAATGCCCCGCGCGCCGCAGGGCGCAGGATAGCGTGCATTGAGCACCGAACCCTCTGGCGCGACGACATGAATGGGGCGGGTATAGCCGTGGCAGTTGGGTACATCAGCCGGCATGATCGACCGCAACGCTGCGTAGACGTTAGATTTGCAGAATGACAACGGCGTGTTGATACCACCCTTCACTTGCGGCGATGTGCCGGTCCAGTCCACCGTCAATTCGTCACCCTTTACAGTGACGGCGACGTGGAACTCAATCGGCTGTGGATCTTCGCCCAGCCCATCGATGTGATCGGAGAAACGATAGGTTCCATCGGGAATAAGCGTGATGGCCGAGCGGGCCAGCCTCTCGGAATAATCCTGAAGGGCGTCGCCGTATTCGGCCACTCTGTCGGCACCGTAGCGCTCGAGCAATGCCGAAAGCTCTCGTTCGCCCGCGAGGCAGGCGGACATCTGCGCGTGGATGTCACCTAACACCTTGTCGGGCACACGCACGTTGGCGGAAATGATATCCATCAGCGTGGTATTCACCACACCTCGTTCGACGAGCTTCAGGAACGGCAGTCGCAGCCCTTCCTGGTGGATTTCCACAGCCGCTAGAGAATTGCTTCCAGGGACGAGCCCTCCGACGTCAACGTGGTGGGCGATGGTCGCCGCCCAACCGCACAACCTCTCTCCTTGGAATACGGGGCGGATGACGTAGATATCAGGTAGATGTTGGCCGCTGGCAAGGTAAGGGTCGTTGCCTATGAAGACGTCACCCTTGGCGATACGTCCGTTGTATTGCCCGATCAGGTGGCGCATTGCATCGTAGAAGCTGCCGAGGTGCATGGGCGTGGTTAGGCCCTGCGCCAGGTTCTGCCCGGAGGCGTCGCACAGGGCCGTGGAGAAGTCCATTGCGTCACGGACGATGGGCGAATGCGCTGTACGCATGAGGATGAGCGCCATCTGGTCGGCGCTCGACTCGAAGGCGTTCCGAAGAACTTCGAGCAGAATGGGATCGAGATCAGGACGCACGGGAGCGCTCCACGGGCAGCGTGATGACGATGTTATCGTGCGCGTCGCGTATGGCAGTGGCCAGCGGGGGCACGACTGTCGTGCCCTCGTACTCTTCGATGATCAGCGGACCCGGGCGGGGTGTCGAGGTCAAGTCACCGCGCTCGATGACAGACGTGTCGAGAAGGCCGTGCGCCTTGCCGAAATAGGCCATGCGGAATGGAGCGGTCGGGGCGCGGTGCAGGGCGCGGCGTACACGGGATAAGGTGCGTGGGCCTTGCGGGGGTGCTGTTGCGATTACGCGTAGGGCGACGAACTCGATAGGGTGGTTGGCGAGGTCGTGGCCGTAGGTGCGGTGGTACTCGTGTTCGAAGCGGGTGCGGACTTCGAGCATGTCGGGGGCGGTGGCGTTTGGCTGGGCCGCGTTGCGTGGTAGATCGACGGAGAGCTCGAAGCCTTGGCCGGCGTAGCGCAGCTCGGCGCGCCAGTGCACGGTGGCGCCAGGCGTGCAGGAGCCTGTGGAGCGGCTTGCCGGGTCGGCGATTGCACCATCTGTAGTGCGGTCCGCTGTGTCGTCGGTTGTGCCGTCGGGCGTGGTGTCGGGCACATCGTGTGTCACGCCTGCTGCGACGCCTTCGGGCACGCGTTCATTCACAAGTAGTTCCTCGGACGCCTGCTGTTCGAGGGCGCGACAGAGGCGCGAGGCCTCGGCTACGGACTCGGCATCCAGGGGCCGCAAAAATGCCGTGGATCGCACAGCCTCGAGATCCGCGCACAGCAGGCCAACTGCGCTGAACACTCCGGCTGCCGGAGGCACGATGACGCGTTGCATTTGCAACTCCTCGGCAAGGGCAGCGGCGTGAACGCCACCGTTGCCTCCGAAGGCGAACAGCGTGAACTCGCGCGGGTCGCGACCGCGGTAGGTCGACACGGCTTTCACCGCCCGCATCATCGTCGAGTTAGCGAGGCGATGGATGCCGTAAGCGGTTTCGAGCGGGTCCAACCCGAGTTGCGTGGCCACTTTCTGCACGGCCGCTTGTGCGCGTGCTCTCTCGATGGGTACCGTTCCGCCTGCAAGCGCGTGCGGGTTGAGGTAGCCGAGGACGACGCTGGCGTCAGTGACCGTGGGCTCGGTCCCCCCTTTCGCGTAACACGCTGGACCCGGAACAGCGCCGGCGCTATCGGGTCCCACCTTCAGCGCGCCTCCCGCATCGATTCGTACAATGCTGCCGCCGCCCGCGCCTACTTCCGACACGTCGATGACGGGAAGCTTCAGGGCATAACCGCCGCCCTTTGCGAGGCGACTGCTCAGCGAGATACCGCCTCCGACTTCATATTCATCGGTCGCGATGACCCGACCCGCGTCGATCAAGGACGCCTTCGCAGTGGTGCCGCCCATATCAAAGGTGATCACGCTCTCGTGGCCCGCACGCGCGCCGAGGCGCGCAGCGCCGATAACCCCTGCGGCAGGACCGCTTTCAACCACGATGGCAGGCTTGGCGAGGACCTGCCGCACATCCATTGTGCCGCCGCTCGATTGCATCATGAGCAATCTCGCACGGATGCCATTGGACGTGAGGCGCTCACGCAGTGACTGCAGGTAGCGGGATACAACAGGTCCGATGTAGGCGTTGACCACTGTCGTGCTCGTGCGCTCGTACTCGCGTATCTCCGGCAGTACCTCGCTGGAAACCGAGATGAAGCAACCCGGAAGAGCTTCACGAAGCAGTTCCGCGACCCGCCGCTCATGCGCGGGGTTGGCATAGGCGTGAAGGAATGAGATGGCGACAGCTTCGACGTCAGCGTCCGCGAGTGTCACCGCGAGCGCTCGCACCTGTGCCTCGTCCAGTGGCTCGACAACGTTGCCTCTGCTATCGAGCCGCTCTTTGATTTCAAAGCGTCGGCGCCGTGGTACCAGCGGCGGCGGTTTCTCATACAGCGGCTCGTAAAGCCGGGGCACACGAATGCGACGAAGCTCGAGCACGTCGCGAAACCCTTCGGTCGTCACAAGAGCCGTTTTGGCGCCCTTTCCTTCCAGGATTGTGTTGGTCGCCACCGTGGAAGCGTGACTCAACTCTGCGAGATCCGCGGGCCTCGCGCCGAGACTGCGCATGAGCGTCTGGAGGCCTTCGATGATGGCTTGCGCGTAGTCGTGCGGCGTCGAGGGGATCTTGCACGTAGACAACTCGCCGTCGGCGGACAGGCAGGCGATGTCAGTGAATGTTCCACCAACGTCGGCGGCTACGCGCAACGTACGGCTCATCCGTTGGTCCTGTATTTGGCAAGCCTCGATTCGTCGACTTCGATGCCGAGGCCGGGGCGATTCAACGGCAGAATGGCGCCGTCTCTTACCGCGAAAGCTTCGCTGATCACGTCATCTTCGTAGTAGCGGCCCGCTACCGCGTAGGGGTGAGAGCCCGACGGAGCACTGATGGGGATGACGGAGGCGAGTGACACCGCTGAATGGGCGAGCACGAAATGTGTGTTAGCGGCATTCCCGATCGCGGATTCGATGGAGCCGTTGATGTCGCAGGCCATTCGCTGCGCCTCGGCCACGGCGGCGACTGCGCGAGCCCCGACGAATCCGCCCGCTTTGGCCAGATAAATGGAGAGACAGTCCGCGGCGCGGTGACGCACTACTTCGAGCGCATCGCTGACGTCCCAGCAGGACTCGTCCGCGATGATAGGCACTCTTGCCTTCGCGGTAACCTCGGCGAGAAACGCGAGGCCGGCCGCAGGCTGCTCGACGAGATCAACACCCGCGTCAGTCAACCGATCGACGATCTGGGAGGCTTGCTTCGCATGACCGTAGCCTTGATTTGCATCGAGGCGCAGCGTGACGCTGGCGCCGAGCGCCTGCCGCAGTGTACGAACGAGCCGGATGTCGCGTTCCGGTTCAACGCCGCCCTTAATCTGAAGTGTGCGGACGCCATCTGCAACTGCTGCGATACCTTCCTCGGCGGCGTCGGTCTCACCCATCAGTCCGATCATGTGAGCAACGGGTACTGAGTCGCGCACCGCGCCTCCGAGCAACCGGTAGATTGGCTGCCCAACGCTCTTTCCCCACAGATCGTGCAAGGCAATGTCGATAGCGCACTTGGCGTAGTTGTTGCCCACGACCAAGCAATCCATGGCTCGCCGCGCGGAAGTCACTGCAGTGGGATCTGTGCCAACCAACGCCGGCGCAAAGATGTCGTTCACGATGCTGATGACGGTGGCGAGGGTTTCGCCCGAGCGGCGGCCGAAATCACCACCCCAGTCTGGCAGCGGGGTGGCCTCGCCATAGCCGATGAGTCCTTCGTCCGTCGTGATGCGCACGAGTACAAAGCCACCCAATTCCACGTTCAGGCCGGCCCACTTGAAACTACGCCGGTGGGGAAGACGGAAGGCGGAGGCTTCGATCGAGCGGATTTTCATCGGAACCCTGGGGGTGGAGACGTGC
>JAQGOE010000040.1 GCA_028293725.1 Gammaproteobacteria bacterium
CTGGCTGCGGGATTACGCTTTAGCCACGAGGATGCCGATCCCGCCTTCCCGTCCGCCATCTCGTTCAGCAGATCGATGACAAAGGAGGAATCGAGCAGGCATTTCCTCACTTGCGCGAGATGCGCAGACGAGTGTCACCCATGCGTCGGGTAGCATCCGCAAGGACATCCTCTGCCGTCACGAACGGCTCGTCCCGGATGAGTTGGCGAACGTATGTCGCCTTTTTCATGCCGACGCTGCGCGAGCGCTTGGTCAGCAAACGCTCTTCTTCTTCCGTAAGACGCACAGTTAAGATACCCATGCTGCAATTCTACCGTGTATGCCATTTGTATGTCAATTTTGGAGCCTACATCCGGCGAGACGCCTTCGGCTGGAGCAGCTGGAACGACTCTGTAAACGTGCCTCAAAACACGTGCAAGATCGCGGTATCCGTCCTGCGTCCGCTACGGCTTACGAGACTCGAACAATAATTTCTTGCCGCCGATCTTGCCGAACTCGAGTGCCAAAGCGACATCGAAGCCACGAGTTGATAATTCTTTTCCCAGCAATTCTCCAAGGCCGTCGAGGCCATGCCGGTCAACACGTGCCGGATCGGTTAGTGGAGTGAAATTCATCCAGTACTGGTAGGCCGGAAACTCGGAATCGTCCGCGATTGCCAACTTGACGGACAGTCCCAGCACCCTTCCTGGCATGTATTTGCCACCGGGATAATTTTCGCTCCGTCTCATCACCAATGGCCGTATATCCAGGATCTCGAACAGGCGCGCGGCCGTGGCCTCGAGCCCATCATTTTTCGACGAACGCAAATACAGGTTACACAACATATCGCGGCACCACCAAGACCGCACCCGCAGGTACTGAGACATAGCCTTCTACGGCAACCGCACACCGACACCGAGGTTCTCTGGCGTGCCGATCTCTCTTTTTCTCACCCGACTCGGATTCATTGCATTCGATTCGCTCGCCGCACGATCGGCAGATCAAAAATTTGTATCGAAACATAGGGAGAGCGCCGGCGGCCCGGTGACAATAGGGACAGCTCACTCGGTACAAAGCGTAAGTCGGAAGGTATAGCAGGAAAGCGCTGCCATAAAATCCACGGACTGTAGCGCTGAAAGTATCTGATTGTTTAACCAGTTCGCCGCGTCTCCGACAGTCGCAGAAACCGGGGATTGGCTCCTGGCGGGGTCGAAATTGCGGGGGTCCCCGGTGACGCGCGGCAGGATCACCGCTTCGTCCACCGGCCGTGGGTGTCCTTTTCGCGGATCTTTACCCGATCGGGGCAGTAGAGCTTGACGAGTTTGACCAGTTCGTCGAAGTCTTGGATCCCACCGTCAATTCTGCAAAGCCTTCGTTCATCCACGCCGATCAGATCCAGACGCCCGTTGGCGCGCCACGGCAATGCGATTACGACTTCTCGTACAGCGCTGAAATCGATCGTCCTGCGGTGCAATCGTTCATTTAACTTCAAACATTGTTTCGAAACCGCAACGGAGAACGTCGACACCTGGGCGAGCATAGCCACGACGATGAGCGTCATCAAGCCGAAGATTCCGGCCAGGACGGTCATCTCCAGAATGCCGGGGTTGGAGAAGGAGTGGTAAATCAAGAGCCCCAGCAGGCCGGGGACAAAGGCAGCCACGCGTAGGGAAATGATGAGGACTTTGGGGAAGCGGAAGACATCCCATTCCTCGGACGCCTCGTGGGACTCCCGTGCCGCAAGCTGTATCAAGACCGTCAGCACCAGCACACTGCCCAGGTATATTGAGCCGACCATCACGCGTCCTCTTTATCCCTTCGGGCAGTGCGTTTCAGGAGCACGCCGCCCACAGACGCCCTGCGCTCCATGTATCGCCTCCGGGCACCACCGGGCTGCCATTGGCAGCATCGGTCCGGGCTATTTCTGATTCCTAATAGAAGGCCGAGGCGGGCTATTCACGATCGCCACTCCATAAATGATGCCCATCAGGGTAAATCCGCACAGCGTAATCAGTTGCTGCTTGCTATTCAGATGCAGTCTCCCTACCCAGCACAGGCCTATCACCAATGCGCCCCCGAGAACCCCGATGACGACACACCCCAATAGCGTGAGCAAGTTAATAGTTCGGATTTTCAAGGCTACTGATTCGCGTTTCCAATAACGTTGGAGGCCAAATTTCCACCGACCGTTCCACCGATAGCCCATGACGAGGGTGCGAATCCGGGATAAACGGCATTGGAACCGGAAAGAGTACGAAGTGCGGCCAATGCGTTAACGAATGCCTGCTGAAGGAGGCGCGCCACTTCGATGTCTGGATCGCGGACAAACTGTTTGATGAAGCCCTTACTGGATATCTTCACTACCAAACTCCGACGGCTCCGCTACTCGAAAAGTTCCTGGCCAAGGTGTAGCCAACAGGTCCGCACCCTCAACTACTACGGCTGACTCAATGGAAACGGCCTCAGAGGATCCGTCGGGGAGGCCACGCTTCCGTTTACATAGCAATATATAATTCCCTATCGAAATGCTGAGTTAATTATCAGTCTGATGCGAGGCACCAGCCACAGTCCTAATGCCAAGAAGCTAAACAACAAAATGCCGATGTAGTCGGCAGCGAAGGGCCAAAACTTCGTGTATCCATTGACCTGATATTCAAAGCTGAACCGTCCTTTCTTTACCGAACTGCCAACGACCAGGTCTCCCGAGTCAAATACATAGCCCGACACGGATATGATTTGATGCTGTCCGTCATGCTCCACCAAATATTGATATCGGCACCTATTATTGAGGGGTTGTTCGCACATAGTTTTTTTCTCAACAACGCGAACATCCAACTCTGAGCAAAGTACGCCAAATACTCCGTAGCAGAATATCAAGCAGCCGATAAGCCCCACACCCAACAGGATATTGTGAGGTCCGCCTTCAAAAATATTTTTTGGCATGACACCGGTCCATGCAAAGGACTATTGGCATGGGTTCGCGTGCAATCCGAGCAATCCCGGGATGTCAGGTATTAGGTTGTTCAAATTGTAAAACTGGGTAACCGTTGTGTTGCCGGAACTATCGACAATGAAGCCACCACCCGCTCCTGCAGACAACCCCCCACCGAAAATTGATCCCAGTCCTCCGACGTAAATTGCCCACAAACCTAGCGGGTCGTCTAGCGATAGCGGATTTCCCAGGGCATAGGTATAGAAGTTGACCCCAGCTCGCAGGCGCAAAGGGTCTTGCGAACGGCGCTCTTCAGCGGTGTACGACGTGCCTCCCATGCGTCATCCTTCTCCTACTCTAAACAAATTTTGCGACGACTGACAAGCACGAGATGGATCATCGACAGCACGCAGCACTCACTTGCTACAGCTTCATGACACTGTTATGTCTGTGGCCAATGTTCGGGATCGCAGGCGCCCGGGCAGGGGCGCGCGCAGAACTCGCGGGCGCGGGACTCGGGCTCCCTCCTGTGAAGAGGTCCAGTGCGGCGGGTGAAGCGGCACTCGTATCGCTAGGCAAGCGATTGTTTTTCGACACTCGGCTGAGCGCGGACGGTAAAGTGAGTTGCGCCACTTGCCACGTCCCGGGAATGGCTTTCTCTGACGGCCGCACCACGATACCCAGGCGCTGACGCCCGCCGCCGCGCGCGGACCCGATCTTTTTCGGGGACGCGCGCAGTGCGCCTCATGTCATGCCATAGGAACAACCGCCGCGCTCCTGACCGATGGGGAGTTCCATGTCGCGCCGAGCGGAGTGCCCGCAGAGGTCAATTCTCACCTGGAGCGATGACACTGACGCTACGACTGACTTCATTCTCAGCTGGGTTGTGGCACACTGGCAGCCGTCCTACATGAAGAAGGGAGCCGTTCATGGACAACCACTCGTTGGAGCGCGCAAGGAGCGGCGAGGCCGACGCAGCAGGACGTCGGTTAGGAACGGGCAGCCCACTCGTTTGCCTCAACTTCAAGGTGCCCCTACGGGTTCGCCAGCAGCTCAAGATCCACGCAGCGCGTCACAATATGACGATGACGGAACTCTTGTTGCAGCTCGTGGCCGACAAGTTATCTCATGATGAGGACAGCTCGCAGCCTCGCGCACGCGAGCGATAAAGAAACCACGAAATAACTATCTTCGCGGCGTACTGGCTGTGGGGCTGAGGAGTCTGTAGCGTGCAATCGAGGATCCCGCCACGACGGGATTCGGCCAAGTTGGGTCAATTGCAACAGGGAGTTAGCTACAATGTACCAGCCAAAGTCCAACTACCGCGCCCGCCGTCGACGCCACGACCAAGCAGGCTCGCAGCGTTGGCGGCGTTCGCTCGCCATGGTGCTCGTGTCCTGCCTCACGGCCGCGCTGCTGGAAACGACACCTGCCGAGTCGGAGCCGTCAACACCACAAGCGATAGCCGCATCCAGTCCCATCCATTCCATGGCTGCTCGCAAGACCACGACACGAGCCCCCCTGGTAGCAGGTGTCAAAATCGGCGGCGCCCTGATCAATCACGGCGGCCCCGTACAGCCGGGCCCGATAGTCTATGTCGTTTATTGGGGGTGGACGACCGATCCATCCGGTGAGCAGGCGTATCTCAATGACTTCCTGAGCACTATCGGCGGGACCACCTGGCTCGGCGTGGTCAACCAGTACGGCGGTGGGAATCCACAGAACATCCTTGCCGGGACCTGGTCGGATCCGAGCGCCGTTCCAGCGGCACCTACGGATGCACAGATCCAGGCGGAAGCGTATGCCGCCGCCATCCATTTCCAGCTCAGTGCCAACGTCAATCAACAGGTCGTCGTTGCGCTTCCGCCCGGGCATGACCCAACTTGGTTTCCCACCAACGGCGGTAGCACGTGCGCGAATCACGGAGGGGTGCCACAGTATCAAAACGTCACCTATACGGCGCTGCCCTATATGACCGATGGGGGTAGCGCCATCGGTTGCGGGGTCAACTGGCTCGGCGGAGCGCTCGATGGTGTCAGCATCGTCGAAGGCCACGAACTGGCGGAGTCGATCACCGATCCGCTCATCACTGCCTGGTACGACGCTTCGCGCAACGAAGTCGCCGACAAGTGCGCATGGATCAACGTGACTCCCATTCAGACCTCTCTGGGCACATTTCCGGTCCAGCCCTTATGGAGCAATGCGCAGAATGATTGCGTTCTCGCCGAACCCGTCAACGGTTTGGCCGCGCCCGCGACCATCACGGCGGACTGGAAGGATTGGTGTCCGAGCCTGGGGCTGACCTGGAGCGCTTCCGCCGGCGCCACGTTCTACCATATCGCCTGGGAAATCGGCTCGAGCTGGACAGGGAGTCTCACCGATCCCGGCACGTCCCCTAACTACACGGATACGACCGAGGTCATCTCCGGCTTCGCAATTGGTACCCACTACGCAATCAAAGTGTCGGCATGCAACGCCTCGGGGTGCAGTAACCTGTCCACGGTGACCAAGTTCGTGGTGCCAACCAAGTGTCAGTGAGAGGACCTGACGGGACCTTCGCGCGAATGAGTCCGTCAGTCCTTGCCGGTGGCGACCGGGCGAACGGGTCGCCGCCGTTGTTGGAGTTATCTCTTGAAGCTTTGCATGGCGGACAGATCGTGCTCCGTCCCCAGCTGATCGCGTGGGTTCGCCGGCGGCACGCTGCCGACGTAGACGTTCTGGTTCCTGAAATCGATGTTGAGCGAGGCAACCGTGCCCAACACATCCATTCCCAGGATCATGGCCGGTTTGTCGTGCATGTCCCAGATCTTGAAAATGTGGAAGTCGCCGTAAACTATCGCGACGTCGGTGATTCGCAACGTCCCGATGGAGATGGTCGGCGCAGCGGCGATCTCGCCCGACTCCACCTGCCGCGTAGCGCCATACACTGAAGTCAGCTGCGCCACAAAACCCCGCTTGCCGTTCTTGCTCTTGACGGCATCGCGCAGCGCAATATTGCCGAGGGTACGCTCCGCCCCCGTGTCCAACACGGCCGCGACCCGCACTCCGCCAACTTCGGTGTCCAACACCATCAGTCCGTTGACCACGCGCGCCGCGTGGATCTTGATGGCCTGGTCGCGCGTGGCCGACTCGACATGACTGGCGATCGCCACACGGTTGCGCTGAAAATCAATCAGCAGGCTCTTCTCGGACATCCCGGCCGCACCCAGTATGCCGTCGGCGCCGGCCATCACCGGAGCCCACACGACGGGTAATGTCGTGTCCTCCAGTGTCAGGTCCCCGGCCTGCAGCCGGTCGATCGATACAAAAGTCACCTGGGAGGCACCCGTGATCCCGTCCAGAGTAATCAGGGACCGGGTGTCGGCCTTGAGACCCAACTCGCGCACCAGGTCCGGGGAGATCGTGGAGTGATTTGCGCCGGTATCGACAATGAAACGGTAGGGACCGCGGCCGTTGATTTTGACAGGTACCATTACCCGGCCGATGTGGTCGCGGGTGGTTGGCGAGGCAAACAGGGAGTCGTCGATGCCGCCCAGCGTATTGGCGCGGGTTGCGATCTGGGTCGATCCACCCTGTCCCGCGCCAGCGTCCGGCATCATGGTGTCCAGCGGCGCCGCGCGCCCCACCCCGGCAAAACTGACTAACGCCAATACCGCCCAGGAAAGTCCCCTGAGGGCCCGATCGCACCGTAAAGGAGCAATGGCGTCCACATCCGAACCCTACCACGAACGCCGGCCCGGGGAATCCATATCGCGTCACTCAATGGCGAGCAGATCACACCCGGCGCGGGTCAAAGCGGCACCCGGGACGCTGGGATAGAATGTTCGGACGATTCACCTCGAGCTACTCATGGCCTCTCCTGCTATCACCGACCCGGAAGCACGCGCGCTGGCGGACGCCATCATCCAGGTCTCGGGCGCCCGGCCTGCCGCGGAAGCCCAGCAAATGGTGGAAATGGCGCTGACGCGCGCTCCGAACCATCCCCTGGTCCTCAATTCCGCCGGCGGCTACATGCAACGGACCGGTAACTCTGCCAAAGCGCGGGAGTTCTATGAGCGTGCGCTGGCGGTCGATCCGAAATCAAAGGCCCTGTGGCTGAATCTCGCCACAGCGTGCCGGTCCCTTGGCGATACCCCGGCGGAGGGTACGGCACTGGATAGGGCCCTTGCGCTGGAGCCACGCTACTTAGCCGCACTGCTGCACAAGGCAGAGCTCATGGAGCGACAGGACAATGCCAAAGCCGCGGCACTCGTGTTCGGAGCCGCTTTGGACTCGATCCCCCCGGGCGCCTCTCTTCCCCAGTACATGGCGCCAGCGCTAGCTCACGCTCGGGACGTCGTCGCTGCCAACGCGCGCACGTTAGAGGAATTTCTCGAGCGGGAACTGGAGCCGGTGCGGCGGCTCCACGCTGCCGAGAGCCAGCATCGCTATGATGCATGCCGTGATATCGCGCTCGGGAAGCGGCGAGCCTATGCGAGCCAGCCAAAATACACGCACTTCCCTTATTTGCCGGCGATCGAGTTTTTTCCCCGCGAAGACTTCCCGTGGCTCGGACTTCTGGAAGAGGCGACCGATGACATCGCGGCAGAAGCGCTCGCTGCGCTGCGCAGTGGGCCCGAGGACTTTTCGCCTTATGTCAATGTTCCCGCGGGCATGCCTCTCGACGAATGGGCGCCGCTCAATCGCTCGATGGATTGGAGCATCTATTCGCTTTGGCATGATAGTTCTCCCCTACCCGCGCATCAGGCAGCTTGTCCGAAGACCGCCGCGGTCCTCGCAAAACTGCCCATGTGTGACATCCCGGACCATGCGCCGGGCGCGTACTTCTCAGTCCTGAAACCGCGCACTCGCCTTCCTCCGCACACGGGAACGACCAACTCGCGATGCATCGTCCACCTGCCCCTGGTCATTCCCCCGGGATGTCGCTTTCGAGTGGGGTCCGAGGTACGTTCGTGGGAAAAGGGCAAGGCTTGGGTGTTCGACGATACGATCGAGCACGACGCCTGGAACGACAGCGATCAGATCCGGATCATCCTCATCTTCGACATATGGAACCCACTCCTGACAAGCGCCGAACGCGACCTGGTCCGTGCGATGACCGTCGGCCTGGGGCGTTATTACGGGACGGACGCTCCGACTATGGGGTCGCGATGATTCGCGCCTGCATCGGCGTCATCCTGCTCGCTTCCGCGACTCTGCCGGCGCAAGCATTAACCAACCCGCTGGTCGACGGTTTGCGGCGCTGCGCTGGCGAGACCGATCAGGCCAAGCGGCTTGCCTGTTTCGACGCGCTCGCGGCCACGCTTCCCAAGGTCGAAGCCGACCAGTTCGGCTTGACGGCGGACATCGCCCACAAACGCGACCCGGTGGGCGAGCGCCAAGTGGCGGAAGCCGTTCTACCGGGCAAGATCGTGGCACTGCGCGAGGCTGCGGAGGGTCAGCTGGTGTTCACCCTCGATAACCAACAGGTGTGGATCCAAACAGAGGTGAAGTCGCGCATTCAATTCGCGGTCGGCGATGCCGTGCACATCGAGCACGGCGCAATGGGCTCACTCTGGCTTGCGGCTGACAAGGGACGCAAGACTCGCGTAAAGCGAATCAGCTGAGACGGGCGACGAGAGGCCGCAGCGCAGCCACAATCTCCGTGACGACTGTGCCCCAATCACCGTCGGTTGTTTGGCGGAACAGGCGCATGCTCGGGTACCACGGACTGTCGCTGCGCTCGAGCAGCCACCGCCACTCCGGTGACAAGGGAAGAGCCGTCCACACTGGACGGCCAAGGGCGCCGGCGAGGTGCGCGATGGAGGTGTCGGAACTGATCACGAGATCGAGACTCGCCATCAAGGCGGCCGTGTCGAGAAAGGCATCCGGTCCGGGGTCGAGAGCGGCGCTCAGTTCGACAATCCGGTCGGCGAAGGGGACGTTGCGCAACTGCTCCAACCCGGGCCCCTTCTGTAGCGACACGAGGCTGACACCGGGCAGATGCGCCAACGGCTCCAGAGCCGCGAGCGGTATCGAGCGCCCGCGAGCCCAGACGAGTTTCTCCACAGCCAGATTGCCCTGCCAAGCGATCCCGACGCGCAAACCCGGTACAGCCTGGAGCCGTGACGCCCACCGAGCGACTCGGTCCGGCTCCGGCGCCAGATACGATGTCTGAGCGGGGATCGTGTCGAGTTGGGTTTTGAAAGCGAGCGGGAGACTCAGAAGCGCGCAGTAGTAGTCGACCGCAGGCAGTGGTTCGCCACGGCCGATGATCTGGATGGCACCCGGTAGGGTACGCAGCAGCGCCTCGAGCGAGGGCATTACCTCGAACACGACGGTTACCCCCTGCGCTGCCAGCAACGGCAGATAGCGGCAAAAGTGGATAACGTCACCCAGACCCTGCTCGGCGTACACCAACAGTCTCTTGCCGGCCAGCGGCTCGGTCCCGTTCCAACGCGGCACGTCGAAATGACGCGCCGGGTTACCGAACGCCGGTACGTCGAAGCGCGCTTCGTAGAGCGGCCATCCCAAGTTGAATTTGCCGAGTGTGAGATGCAGAAATGCAAGCGCGAACTGCGCGGCAGGGTCATTGGGCTTCAAGTCCAGCGCGCGGCCGAAACTAGCGGCTGCCTCGCGATGGCGTCCGAGACTTTTGAGGACGATGCCCATGTTGGTACGAATGTCGGCACTGCCACTCAGGACGGCGGCGCCGATGAAAGTCTGCAACGCCTCGGACAGCCGCCCCGACGCCATCAGGGCGACGCCCCTGTTGTTCAACACCTCGGGAACGTTGGGCCGAATGGCCAGACCTCGATCGAAGCATTCCACGGCCTCAGGATTTCTCTCGAGACTCAGCAGTGCAACACCGCGCTGGATGTGCGCCTCCGCCTCTCCGGGGAGAAGCTCTGTTGCACGCTCGAGCGGCCCGAGAGCTTCGCCGTGCCGGCCGAGCGCGACGAGCGCCGCACCTTGGCCGACCAGATCGGCCGCGCTGCCCTTGCCCTGAGCAAACAGCGTGTCGTAATCGCGTAACGCTTCCGCGTATTCACCCAGGAGAGAATGAGCGACAGCACGATTGTGCAGAGTTTCGGGGTTACCGGGCTCAATGGCGAGGGCGAGCGAATAACTCTGCACGGCGTCCTGGAGACGCCCCAGGTCCTTGAGGGCATTACCCCGATTCGTGTGGAGCGCAGCGAAGTGCGGTTGCAAGGCAAGCGCTCGATCGTAGCCCTGTAGCGCGCGCTCATGCTGTCCGCCGCGCGCCAACAGGATGGCGCGGTTGTGATGTGCCGAGGCAAGGTTCGGGTCGAGCGCAATGGCCCGCTCAAAGCATTCAAGCGCCTCGCCCTCGCGTCCCACGGCCTGCAAGGCAGTGCCAAGATCCGCATGCGCTCCGGCATCCTGCATGGCAAGTCGCACGGCCTGGCCGGCACTCGCGAGCGCTTCTTCGCGACGTCCGAGGGCGGTTAGGACCGTGGCACGGGCTCGGTACCCACCGGCGAGCGAACGATCCAGTACGAGCGCGCGATCAGCAGCGCGCAAGGCCTCCTCTTCGCGTCCCAGTGTGTGCAGCGCTTGGGCGAGATTCAGCAGAACGGTGGGGCGATCGGGTTTGATCTCCAGGGAACGGGAGAGAAACGTGGCTCCCTCGGCGTGGCGACCAAGCTGCGCTAGCGCGACGCCAAGCAGCTGCAGGAGGTCGGCATCATTCGGCGTACGACGAAGTAGAGTCTCGTAGGCGGAGGCCGCCTCGCGGAGGCGGCCGGCACGATGGTCCCGCACGGCGGCAGCGAGGCTCGCACGGTCAGCTTGGTCAGTTGCGCTCAAGGAAATCGATCGCCGTCTCGGGCAAAAGGAAAGGATACACCTCGCCGCAAGTGGGCTGCCAACCTTGGCGGCTCGCCAAACCCCGGCGATGGATCCAAAATAGGCACTTCGCAAAAAAGGGGGTGTCTTCGTGAGGATGTTCATTCGTCGCTTCGTGCAACTCGGAATGCTGGTGATCGCGGGCGGAGCGCACGCCGACGTGGTCGCCGATTGGGCAGAAAGGACCACGGAGATCGCGACAGACGGTCCCAACACCATTCGGACCATGGCCCTGGCCGAGAGTGCAGTCTACGAAGCCGTGAACGCGATTACCTCGCGCTACCCGCGAGACCGGGCCGATCTGGGCCAGGCGCAGGGCGCCTCGATCGAGGCGGCGACTGCGGCCGCCAGCCGCGCCGTGATGCTTCATGAGGCGCCCGCGCTGTCGAAGCAAATCGATGCCGCCTACACCAAGGCAATCAGCGTGATTCCTGACGACGCCGCGCGAGCGCGCGGTATCGGTCTCGGCGAGCGGGCGGCAGCGGACGTGATCGGAAAGCATACGGACGATATTGGAGACATCGAGCCTTACCGCCCCCTGACCTCACCAGGCGTCTATGTACCGACTACATTTCCGCTCGGATACGCAGTCGCCCAGTACCGGCCCTGGTTCCTGAAGAGTGCGGCACAGTTTCGGCCAGGGCCGCCGCCCGCTTTGAAGAGCGCGCTATGGGCGAAAGACTACAACGAGATCAAGACCATGGGCTCCGCGACAAGCACGGTACGGACGCTGGAGCAAACTGCGATCGCCCGGTTTTGGGCGACCGCGCTACCGGACGTTCACATGGGCGTCGTTCATTCGGTCGCCAGATCCCCAGGACGGGAGGTGACGCGCAATGCACGGCTTTACGCCGCTGTGACTGCGGCGCTCAACGACACCGAGATCTCGGTTTTTGAAGCGAAGTACCACTACCAGTTCTGGCGCCCGATCACGGCGATCCGTAATGGAGATCGCGACGACAATGCCGCGACCGAGCGCGATGCCGGATGGACTCCCCTGATCGTCACACCGATCCAACCGGAATATCCGTGTGCCCACTGTATGATTGCAGCGACTATCGCCGCCATGATTCGCGCCGATATCGGTCGTGAGCCTATGCCGACCTTGAAGACGACCAGCAACACGGCGCCCGGCGTGACCCGACAGTGGACACGAACCGAGGACCTCGTCCAGGAAGTGTCCAATGGCCGCATGTGGGACGGGGTGCACTACCGCAACTCGACCGAAGTGGGAAACCGGATGGGCGAGCAGGTCGCCGCGGTTGTCACGGCGGCTTACGGACTGACGCGCTGAATTGCCGCCGATGTCGTCCCCTTCCGATCTTGAAGAGCTATTGAGGCTGGCGCGCCAGGATCTGGCCAGGGGTCAGCTTGCCGACTCGCAGGAGAAGTGTCTGCAGGTGCTGGGTGTCCACCAGCATCATCCCGGCACGCTCGAGGTGTTGGGGGAAGTCCTCTTTGCTCGAGGCCGGACTGAGGAGGCGGTTCGGGTTTTCAATGCGCTCACGCTGATGCAGCCGACGGTCGCCTCACATTGGCAAAATCTCGGCACCGTCTTGCGCCCGACGGGGCGCTACGCGCAGGCCCTCGCGGCATTCGAGCGGGCCCTGCTGCTCGCCGCGCCAACTGCGGGTCTGCTGTACAACCTCGGCGTGCTGCAAATGGATCTCTGTGACTACAGTGCGGCATATCTCGCGCTGCGCGATGCCGCGGCCCTGGCGCCGACCGATGCGACGATCCGCTGGGCCTTCGCCCAATGTTGTTACGATCTCACCCGACTCGAGGAAGCCCTTGCGGCGTTGGAGAACTGGCAACAGCTCGAAGGACTGACGACGGAGATCTCGGTGCTCATCATCCTGCTCCTGGTGATGATGGGAGCGATGCGGCAGGCGGACCCGGCAATACAACGGCTTCTGCAGAACCCTCCGCAACAAGGACGGACCGCGCTGAGATTTGCTTCCATCCTGGAACGCCTGCATCGCCTCGACGAGGCGCGTGCGACGCTGGAGCGCCTCGATCTCAGTGACCGTAGCCTGGAAGCTGATCCCGAGAGGCTGCACCTGGCGGCAGTGTTGGCCGACAGGGCCGGTCAACACGAAGAGGCTCATCGTCAGCTGTCGTCAGCGTTGAACATCCAGCAGGAGTTCGTGCATCGGCACAAGCTCCTTTTCCCGCTTGCGAGGGCTTGTGACGCACTAGGGCGGTACGAGGAAGCGTACGCCGCAGCCGAAGAAGCCCACCGTTCGCAGTTGGCCTTGCTGGAAGCCATGATGGGCAAGTCGTCCGAAAATGAGTCGCAGATATGGTCGCTCTGTGCGAACGGATGCGACCCGGACGACATCGCAGCATGGGAGAGCGTCGGGCCCGCCGTGGAAGACGGCCCCATCTTCATAGTGGGTTTTCCGCGCTCAGGGACGACTCTGCTCGAGCAGGTGCTGGACGCTCATCCTCTACTGCAGTCCATGGACGAGCAACCGTTCTTGCTAAGGGCCGTCGGCGAAGTCACGGACCGCGGTCTTCGCTATCCCGCCGAGCTCGGTAAGTTGAGTGCGCAAGCCTTGGACGATATCCGCGCTCATTACTGGGAGCGCGCACGCAAGCTGGTGCAACTACTTCCTGGCCAGCGGCTCGTGGACAAGTACCCGCTGAATCTGATCTTACTGCCATTGATTCGACGGTTGTTTCCGAATGCGCGCATCATCGTGGCGATTCGTCATCCATGCGATACGTTACTGAGCTGCTTCCTGCAGCACTTCCGCTCACCGAGGCTTGCGTTCGCGTGTCGCGATCTAAGCACGTTGGCGAAGGCTTACTGCAACGCCTTTGGCTCCTGGTATTCGCAATCGTCTTTACTGCGCCCCCTCAGCCATGAGCTTTTCTACGAACAGCTCACCGCGAACTTCGAGGTGGAGGTCCGCAAGCTCAGTGCATTTCTGGAGTTGCCCTGGAACGAGGCCATGCTGGCTCCGGGCGAGCACGCCCGTGGCAAGGGTTTCATCAACACGCCGAGCTACGCCCAGGTCCTCGCGCCGGTCAACAGCCGATCGGTGGGCCGATGGAAGCACTACGAACGCCACTTCGAGGCCGCATTGACCGACCTGATGCCCTGGATCGAGCGCTGGGGCTATCGCGTCGAATAGGGAACTATGGCAATGATCAAGCGTGACGTCCCTATCGTTCCGGAGGCGGGATTCAACGAGCTCGCACGCTGTCGCCACGGACTGATGCTCTTTAATAGGCACGATCGGTACATTGGCGCCTCCTTACGCAGGTACGGTGAATGGTCGGAAGGCGAGCTGATGTTGTTTGAGCAACTGGTACCCGCCGGCAGCGTTGTCGTCGAGGGTGGCGCCAACATCGGCCCGCATACCGTGGCACTTTCGAAACTCGTCGGGACTACGGGCGAAGTGCATGCGTTCGAGCCGCAACGATTGGTGTTTCAGACGCTTTGCGCCAATCTTGCGTTGAATGGCTGCGCCAATGTCTACGCATACCACGCCGCGGTAGGCGCACGGAACGGCGAGGTGCTCGTACCGGCGGTGCCCCACGATCGACCCGAAAATTTTGGCGGCGTGGGCTTGCAAGGGGTTTCCAGCGGAGAGAGGACGCCTCTGCGCAGGATCGACGACCTCGATCTGCGTGCCTGTCGATTGATCAAGTTGGACGTGGAAGGTATGGAAGCAGAAGCGCTGCAGGGCGCCGCGGAGACTGTGCGGCGCCTGCGGCCGTTGTTGTACGTCGAGAATGACCGTTCCGATCTCTCACAAGCCCTGGTCCGGCTGTTGTATTCCTGGAGCTACGACCCCTATTGGCATGCGCCGCCGCTGTTCTCCAAAGACAACTTCGCCGGGGACCAGGAGAATATATTTGGCCCGACAGTCTCTGTGAATATGATCTGTTTTCCCACAGAGTTGCACGTGTCGGCGCCGGGCGCGAAGAAGGTTGAGCTGCGCGAAAATCAAACTGGATAGCACGCCCCCGACGGGGTCGCGAACAACACCGCAGCCCGGGCGCTGCTCGCCAATGAAAAAACGGCGGGCTTGCGCCCGCCGTCTCAAGGTTGCAAGGGCCTCTACAGGCTCTTAGAAATCGATCGTCGCGTTGAGGAACAGGTAGCGCCCAGCCGTGTCATACACGGACGGGAACGTGTTGCTTTCCGCGAAAATCTGGTTGCCGCCGGAATTGATGGTATCGATGATCGGCGGGTCCTTGTCGAGCACGTTGTTGACGCCCGCGCGCACCGTGATCTTGTCCCACGTGTAAGAAACACGCAGGTCGACATAGCTGATCGTCGAGATGGTGGCATCGGGCGGTGGGCCATTGGCGGCAATGATGGCCGCGCCAACGTAGTCCGGCGTCTTCGGATCGAGCAGCGTGTTGTTGGCCTTGCCAAAGAAGCGCCACGTCGCTCCGGCGGACAAGCCCGTGAACGGCGTATCCCAGTCCCCGGACAAACGATGCCGCCACTTCGGTGTAACGGGGGAGCAGTCGGGGCCGAACCGTCCAGCGCAGTCGTACTGCGCCACACCACCACCGGGGTTGATATTCAAGTTCAACAGGTATGTGCCGTCCAGGCGCGTACGGATCCGGCCCCAACTTCCCAGGTTGATCCGGTAGGCGAGGCCCAGATCGATCGATTTGTTCTCGAGGCCGCCGATGTTCAGAAGCGGGTCCACCGTAAAGGCCTGCGGGCTCGCCCAGAGTGTTCCATTCGGATCCCGTTGGATCGCCTTACACCAGCTGCTGTTCGGGTCGTTGCTGGCTATGCAATTCACCTGGATGAGGTTCGGACCGTACGAGGTGATGACGTTCGTCATCTTGATGTCGGTGTAATCGACGGTCGCACTGAACCCGGGGACCATCGAGGGCGTGAACACCAGGCCGACGTTGGTCGTCTTGCCGATTTCGGGCTTGAGGTTGGTGTTGCCGCCAATCTGGCCGTTGTACTGGCCGGCCGGGGATGGCGGTGCCGCGTTACCACCATTGGTCAAATCACACAATTTCTGGTTGCCCGTGGCGCAAAGATCACCGCCAGAGTCGAGCCCGACAAACGAGGGCTTGAAGAGCTCGGCGGCATTCGGGACGCGGACCGCCCGGTTATAGCTGGCGCGCAAACGAACGTCGTCGACCGGCTGCCACTCGACCCCGAACTTGAACGTGTTCGTGTCAAAGCCGCTCGTATAGGCCGAGTAACGATAGCCGGCCTCGAAGTCCAGTTTCTTGACGAAGGGCGCATTGGCCACGAGCGGCATGCGCAGCTCGGTGAAGCCCTCCCAGACGTGATATTGCGCATCGTAGCCGATGACCGGCGAGCCGATGCCCGAGAGGTCGGCCGAGATGAACTCCTCGTCCGGGCGGAACTGGATCGTCTCGCGACGATACTCCGTGCCGAAGACTACCTTCAAACCGTCGTCGGCCGTCGGCAATTTGATACCCATATGGGTCAGGTCGCCGGAGACGAAACTGGTGAAGACGTCTTCCTCTGACTGGCCTTGCACGAGCGCAGGCACGGAGAAGTAATTCAGCGCGGCCCCGCTGACACCGCCGTATGCGGAGGCCGGGTTGAAGATGTTCCAGGGCACGCAACCCGTATTGTGGCTGCGGCAAGTGGGCTGTCCTGTGACCGGATCCAACACCACCAACAAGGCGTCCTGCATGCGGGCGGAGGACGTGTCGTTGTTGTGAAAGTCGGTGGACCGGGTTTTGCCGAAGGTGAAGGACGTATCGTAGTTCCAGTCCGTGACGAGCTCGCCGCGGGCGCCGAAGACACCGCGCCAGGTGGTATGCGTATATTCGTCTTCGCGCGGGCCGCCCTCAACGTTACGGCGCGCCATGAGCAACTGCACATCACCGTTCGTAGCCCCGTTGGGATTCGTGCCGTAGGGCGAGTTCGCACCGCAAAGGGTCGTGAACTCGTTCTGCGTCAGGAAGGGATTCGAGTTCGCGTTGCCGAACCCACCGGCGCCGCAGTTCAGGTTCCAATTGCCGTCGCGCAGCCCGGTCGCATCGGTCGCAAAACCGCTGCCCAGGAACATGCCGGCCGGAGCGTAGTTGCCGCGCGTGTCGTCGTCCATGAACATGAACTCGGTGTACGCCTCGACGTGATCGTTGAACTTCAGGTGACCGAAGAACCCGGCGGTGTAGCGCTCGTCGATACGTTGCAGATAGTGGGTGGCCGCGTAGTTGTAGCGCTGGTACTTGGGGACGAGCGCGCCGGTCGGGTCGACCTGCAAGGAGCTGCCGGTCGTCTGGTTGTAGATCACCGACGGCGCCGAGTTGCTGGAGCCGCCGCAGACGTAAGGCGCAAAAGAAGCACCACTACTCAGATCGAGATTATTGTCGACCACGCAAGCCGCGTGGTCGCGGTGATCGGCAGTGATGGGCGAATTGCGGCGATAGCCCAGATAACCCTCGAAGTTTCCCGCGCCGTCCGCGAAGTTATGTCCCATGATGAGGGCCACATCCTTGTTCTGGCCATCCCAGTTCGTACCCGTCACGGTCGGGAATTTCCTGGCCGAGAGCAGCGGGTCGATCCAGTTTTCGTGGTTAGAGTGGTTGTAGATGCCCGCGTTGGCATCGATGCGCACGCCCTCGAAATGGTCGTTCATTACGAAGTTCACGACGCCCGCAACCGCGTCAGCGCCGTAGGTCGATGCGGCACCGCCCGTGAGCACGTCGACGCGCTCGATCAGCGCGACGGGAACCTGGTTAATGTCCGCCGCCGAGCCGTAGCCCAGATTCGTCGTTGACGGTGCACCGGCATTCGGATCGCCACCCATCAGGCGACGACCGTTGATCAGCACCAACGTACGTTGCGGACCGAGGCCGCGCAGATTGATGGTCGCGATACCGGTCGAACCCATCGAGAGTCCCGAGCCCTGATCCGCGACAACCTGCGGCAGACTGTTGAGCAGATCCTCGATCTTCGTAACGCCCGTTGACTTGATTTCTTCGGCGGTTATGGCCGTTATCGGGCTGATGGAGTCCAGGTTCGGCGACGCAATGCGCGAACCGGTCACCACCACTTCACTCAACGCAGGCGTGTTTTCCTCATCGGCAGCGGCGACTCTCGTCGGAGCGTTCTGCGCCTGGGCGGTCTGAGCCGCAACGCCGACAGCGAAAGCTCCGCCTGCCCACATGGCGGCGCGAACAGCCTGTCGCACGATACGATTGGTATCCATGATCATTTGATGGTCTCTCCCCAATTCTGAATTTGGTATCTCATCGGCCGGCCGTCGGACCCACCCCGCCTGCTGTGTTTTTGCAACAACAGAGGCCTGGAATGGCAAAGCCGGACCATCGTCTCAACCCTGATACATGTCGGTAGAAAAGCCGACACTTTGTAATTCGGAGTATATCGATTTCTTAAGCCACCTCAACCGGAAATGCTTACTTAAGGCTCCCTGACACTTATGTTGCAAGGAGACAACGGGTGGCTGGAGTCAGTCCAAGAAGTGCGGCGACCGCGCCACAGGCGGAAAAGCAACGTTCCGGCGGGGTACTGTATGTATGTGCGTACAGATGAGGGGAGGATATAAAAGGAGTAGCGCAGCCCCCGGGGCCTGACTTGGAGTCAGGACGCGCGCCGCAGCTAACGTCGCCGTAGCGAACGTTGAGGTTATTTGGGGGCGGGCGCGATGCTCGACTTGAGCTTGGGCTTTGCCTGCGTTTTGAAGATCGGGCCCTGGATCGGAGCGCCGTAGACACGGCGCTTGGAGCTGCCCGGGTGCGGCGCGAAGGAGCTTGGTTTCGTCCCGGCAGGAGGATGCACGCCCGTGTACACGCGGGGCGGTTTCAAGACGACGTTGGCGTCTGCGAATGCGGCATTGGCCGAAAGCAGCAGCGCGCAGAATGCAAAGGTAACGACAGGTTTCATCAATCCTCCGGCTGACGACGCTAGTCTAAGCGAGCCGGCCCCCGGAGGAACTCAGTCGCAGAGCGAAGACAAATCGGGGTAGTCGGCGCTTCGGCGATCCGGCCCTACGCGGTGATCGGGCCCTGGCCTGTGATCGAGCCCCGCGCGGTGATCGGGCCCTTCGGGGTTGCCAGGCCTTCGAGATCGTCAGGGAATCGAGGCCCGAAATTCAGGTGATCGCCGGGCCTGAGTTGCCCGCT
Source organism: Gammaproteobacteria bacterium (assembly GCA_028293725.1). Next base: position 18,875 of record JAQGOE010000040.1, read on the forward strand.
CGAAGGCGTACGCGTAGCTGATGAGGCGCCCTTCGCTCCAGGCCGTGCCGACAAATGACAGGCCAACTGGCAGGCCACTGACGGCGCCCATGGGAACGGTCACGTGCGGATAGCCAGCGACGGCCGGTGCCGTCGAGACATTGCCCCCGAGAAAGTGATCGCCGTTCACTAGGTCGGTGGTCCATGCCGGCCCCAGAGTGGGCGCGATCAACCCATCGAGATGGTCCTTCGCCAGGGCGGCGTCGATTCCCTCCGGTCCCGCGAGTCGTTTCGCCCGGTCACGTGCCTCCAGGTAGGCGGGGTCGGTCAAGGGTCCCCTGGCGTTCGACTGGATGAAAATTTCCTGCCCGAAGTAGGGCATCTCCACGGCGGCGTGCTCATTGTTATAGGTGATCAGCTCGGTCAGCGTCCGCGGACCCATGCCTTGCCGCGTGGCGAGGTAGCGGTTGATGCCGTCCTTGAACTCGTACTGAAGGACGATCTGCTCATCGGCTTCCAATTTCTCGGCCGTTGGAATGTCCGCAGGGTCGATCAGCACAGCCCCCTGCGCGCGCAGGATTTCGAGCGCCTGCTCGAATGCCGCATCGACTTTCTCGTGGAATCCGGCGAAGTGGCGCATTACGCCAATGCGAACGCCCTTGAGGCTGTTTGCGTCGAGAAATTGGGTGTAGTCGACCGGCGGGCGCTCCTCGAGCGGCGCGGTGGCGGGATCATCCGGGTCGTATCCGGCCAGAACGGTTAGCAACGCCGCGGCGTCAGTCACGGTACGGGCCATCGGGCCGGCGGTGTCCTGACTGGCGGAGATGGGAATAATGCCGCTGCGAGAGACCAGGCCGAGGGTGGGTTTGATCCCGACCAGGCCGTTGGCACTGGAGGGGCAGACGATGGAGCCGTCGGTCTCCGATCCCACGGCGACCAGCGCCAGGCCGGCCGCGATCGCCGTGCCCGAGCCGGAACTCGAGCCACAGGGATTGCGGTCCAGGGCGTAGGGATTTTTCGTCTGGCCACCGCGACCGCTCCAACCAGAGGAGGAGCGCGTCGAACGGAAGTTCGCCCACTCGCTCAGGTTGGTTTTACCCAGAATGACGGCGCCGCTCGCCCGCAGGCGGCGCACGATGAAGGCATCGCGTGGGGGTTTGGAATCTGCGAGGGCGAGTGAGCCCGCGGTCGTCAACATGCGATCGCCGGTATCGATGTTGTCCTTCAGCAGGACGGGGACGCCGAACAGCGGGCCGCGTTCCGCTCGCGCCGAATCGAGCCCGGTCGCGATGCTGACGGCGTCCGGGTTCACTTCCAGCACGGAGCGCAGCGACGGACCGCTCGAGTCGATCGTAGTGATACGGCCAATGTAGTAATCGGTCACGGCCCGCACGGTGGTGTGGCCTTTGGCGAGGTCGTCGTGCAGTTGGGCGATGGTTTGATCGCTGGCGCGAGCAGAAACGGGCACAGCGGAAGCGTGTAGCGCGCAGCCGGCCGGCAGGAACGCTGCCAAGGCAAGCAGGCCGATAAACGCCGCGGGCGCGCGCGTGGAATGCATATTTCTAAGTTCGTGCACGAGGCGGCGCCTGTGTGTGTGTCGATTAGTGTTGATCGGCCGCAGCCAAGCTTGCCACATCCGCGACACACCCATCGCGTTCCTCACCGGGAACTCACTGAGAGCATCACCCATGAGCCTTGCTACAAACTCGCGCAACCGCACTCGCGAGCGAGGTGTGCTTTTTAGGCAACTATGATGTCAAGTAAGCTTATTAAATCTAGTAAAACCTAAATTAATCATTATCTTAAGAACTCTCTAGTCGTGTTGCTTTTGGGCCAAAAAACCACACGCGCAAACGCATCGTCGGTAACATTCGCAACGTGCATTGGCGATGGACGCGCCCGCGTCCGTTGCTACCAACAAGCGAAAGAGCGGGACACCCGTTTCAGGAGGACCGATGACTAGGAGCATTGACGCGCGCGGTGCGCGCGGCTTGCGGTGGGCTTTAACACTGGCGATGGCGACAGCCGCGCCGGTTTTCGCGCAGACCACGCCCCCGACAGCAGCAACCACAGACAACACACCGACACTTCAGGAAGTAATCGTCACGGGCTCACGCATCAAGGTGCCCGCTAACATCAGCGCCACCAGTCCGCTCACGGTGGTGAACCGTGACGAGATTCAGCAGCAGGGCCATACTGACGTCTCGGACTTCATGAACCAACTGCCCCAGAATTTCATCAACTCCGGAAGTGACCTGGGCAACAACTCCAATCCCCTGCTCTCGGCAGGCGGCGTCTCGACCGTCGACCTGCGCGGACTCGGCCCGCAGCGCACCCTCGTGCTCGTGGACGGCAAGCGCCTCGGTAACGGCGATCCGAACACGCTCAACCCAAATCCGGCGGCGGATCTCGACCAGATTCCAGCCGCAATGATCGAGCGCGTCGACGTGGTCACGGGCGGCGCCTCCGCCGTCTACGGATCGGACGCCATCGCGGGTGTGGTCAACTTCATTCTGCGCAGGAATTTCCAGGGCGTGGAGATTGACGGCCAGTACGGCTTCAATCAGCACAGCAACAAGGACACGTTCATGCAGCAGGCGGAATCTGCTTCAGGAATCAATCCTCCGACCGGCAGCAACACGAACGGCTACCGGCGCGATCTGTCGCTGATCATGGGCACGAACACGCCCGACGGTAACGGGAATGTGACGGGCTATTTCGTCTATCACAACCAGGATCCGGTCGCCGGCGGCAAGTACGACTACGCCGACTGCCTGTTCGAAGGCGGCGTGTGCAACAACAGCGGCAACTCCAACCGCTACACCATCGGCGGCACCCAGTACTCGGTCGTAGGCGGTCAATGGCTGCCGTATCCGCAGACCGGCAGCGTCCCGCCAGCGACCTTCAATTCCTCGGCGTATGAATATCTGCAGCGGCAGGACACGCGGTATCAAGGCGGATTCCTCTCGCACTACGACATCAACGACCACGCGAAGCCCTACCTCGACTTCAGCTTCATGGACGACCGCACGACGGCGGCGGTCGCTCCGTCCGGACTGTTCGAGGGCGGTAATCCTTACTCGGCCAACAACCAGTACCTGGTGAACTGCGGCAATCCCTTCCTCAGTGCGCAGCAACTCGGGATCGTTCAGGCGAGTGGCCAATGCGGAGCCGGAACCGGCCCCAATGACACCTTCAATGTCAATATCGGCCGGCGCAACGTCGAGGGTGGCGGGCGGACCTCGCTGTTCGATCACACCAACTACCGCGTCGTCGGCGGCGTACAGGGTGACATCATCGATGGGATCACTTACGACGCTTATGCCCAGTATTACTACACCACGCTCTACAGTGCCAACGGCAACTACCTGAGCCTTGCAGGCGTCAACAATGCGCTGCTGGTAGGTGGCACGGCCGCCAACCCAACCTGCCTCAGCGGTGGCTCATGCGTGCCGTACAACATCTTCCAGCAGGGAGGCGTCACGCAGGCCCAGGTCGCAGGCCTGTACGAGCCGGGCACGTCCTACGGCACCGATACGGAGAAAGTCTGGCACGGCGATGTCACGGTCGATCTGGGCAAGTACGGCCTCACACTGCCCACCGCTCATGATGGCGCGGCCGTCAACGCGGGCTGGGAATACCGTCACGAGGGATTGACCTACGCTCCTGACCAAGCGGAACTCTCGGGCGATCTGTCGGGATTTTCCGGCGCCGCGCCGGCTATCGCAGCCGGTTATAATGTGAAAGAAGGGTTCTTCGAAGGCCGTGTGCCCCTCGTCCAGTCAATGCCATACGTGGAAGATCTCACGCTGGATACGGGCTATCGCTTCTCGAATTACAGCACGGCGGGCACGACCAACACGTACAAACTCGAGCTACAATATGCTCCGACCAAGGACGTGCGCTTGCGGGGCTCGTTCGATCGCGCCGTCCGGGCGCCGAACCTCATCGAGCTGTTCAACCCGCAATCGTATGGCCAGCAGAGCTTCGTAGGGACCGACCCCTGCGCCCCCTCGGCAGCGGGCGGGCCGACGGCCACGTTGCAGCAGTGCGAGCGGACGGGCATGACTGCTGCTCAATACAACGCAATGGACATCGGCATTCAGTGTACTGGCAATCAATGCGGTCAAGTCACTGGTGGTAATACTGCTCTGAAGCCAGAGGTCGCCGTCACCTGGTCCGTCGGCGCAACGTTCACCCCGACGTTCCTGCCGGACTTCCAGGCAACGATCGACTACTACCACATCTCGCTCACGAACGAGATCGGCGTCATACCCGGCAACATCATATTCAATAATTGCCTGAATACCGGGAATCCCGCGTACTGCAGTCAGATCGTGCGCAACCCGACGACGGGCGCTCTTCACGGGGCTACCGTGGCAGGCGGCGGCTACATTCTTCAGACCAGCATCAACGCGGGTGCCTCGTTGGTTTCAGGCATCGACGTGGGAGCTAACTACAAGTACTCGCTGAATCAATGGGGCATGTTGGTCGCGAACTTTACCGGGACGTGGGTACAGAACAACACGATCACACCGTATCCCGGCGCCCCAACGTACAATTGCGCGGGCCTCTTCGGCGCCAATTGCAACAATGGCATCAATCCAAAATGGCGCCATACGATGCGGGTGGGCTGGGAGACCCCGTGGCGTGTCGAGCTTTCCGCCTTGTGGCGCTATATCGGCGGGACCTCGTTCGACAACAACAATTCAAACCCGCTGCTGTTCGGCTCCGAAGAGGGTAGCTACAACTCGGACTACGCACATCTTTCGGCCTACAATTATCTCGATTTGACGGCGACTGCGCACGTGATGGACAACATTGATGTCCGTGTGGGCGTCACGAATGTCTTCGACAAGGACCCGCCGCTCATCTCGTCCGAGATCGTCAACGGTCAGAACACCAACTCCTTCCTGGCGTACGACCAGCTCGGTCGTCAGATGTTCGTTTCGTTCACGGCGAAGTTCTAACAGAAGATCGCTGTGATATGAGGCGGCCCCGGTCTGGGGCCGCCTTTTTTATCTCAGGCGCTTCACCCGCAGTCCGTGGACCTTGTCCGAAGACAGATAGAACGCTCCGAGCAGGCCGCGGTGGAGGGTCACCGTGTCGCCCGGCGCGAGTCCCAGGTGAGCCTCGGGCTCGGTCTGCTCCCAGATTTGGCCGTTTTCCAACGTGAGCCTCATCTGCTCGGGTCCGTTGTACGTCACGGCCACGATGCGTCCCTTCAGGTTGTCGAGCTGCTTTGGCTGCGTTCCACTCTTGTGTTGGAGCGCTTCTGTCATGCCGAAACGCTCCTCTGGGGAGGAGGGTGTGGAGTCGACCGGCGGCGCGGCGGGTGGAGTTGCGGGGGCGGGCACACTTGGGTTCGGTGCCCGCGGCAGTGTCGAAGCCGTAGTCGGGGTCGGGGTCGGGGTCGGGGTCGGGGTCGGGGCAAGCTTGTGTAGGCGCGCGATTTCGCGGTCGTAACACGCGAGACGTTTGCTTCCATCTGGCTCGGCGGAGCATGCGTCCAGAACCGGAGGTACGGTTTGCGCCAAGACGGCTGCCGGGAGCCAGAAGCACGTCCACACAATGCCGCGCAGTGATGCGCGTGTAGGTGCGTCAGTCTGCTTCGGCGCGCGGTCGCCACCCTTGCACGAGTTGTTGTTGCCGGCGGGCGGGGACGGGATTGTAATGACTTAGCTCCATGGCGTAGGCGCCCTCACCGCCGGTAAGGGCTTTGAGGCCGAGTTGATTTTCGGAGATTTCTGCCAAAGGCACAAGCGTCTGCATCATGGCGCGCTGCGCCACTCACGACCTAGATCCAAGCGACTAATCAACGCTGCCGACGAGTCCGTATCGATCCGATAAATAGTGGCACAACTCGCGAAAATCAGCGCCGCTGAATCGGACGCCTTGTGCCAGGAGCGTGTGGTAGATCTCCCGATTAGTGCGTGTACCGTCGATCAATCCCAAAAATGCGTTGAGGCGATTGGCATCATCTGCGTCTAGGGCGTAACGTGGGATTGTTCCTTCTGAAGCGGGCAGGCGAACTAAACCAAACGAAACATCGAAGCGCCGCTTGCGCAGATCAGAACAGTACTCCACAACCGATGCAATTTCTGCGGTCCGCCCGGACGTGAACCTCGGTACCGATCTCCACCACGCGTCATCATCGCGTACTGCGATTCCGTGGCAATTGTTTCCGTTGGAGGCCGTTACATCCAATTGCCTTCGAGCTGTAAAGAAGTGAACACTATGCGCGACCGTTGTAGCCGCCTTGGAGATCTTCTCGAGGTTCAGCAACGAGAATCGCTCTTCGCGACTTTCGAGTAGTTGAAAGCCAACTGATCCAAGGAATCCAGGCATTTCCGCGAGTCCGAAACAGCCGAATTCTTGCGGCACGATGGTTGTGCGCATAGGGAGGGAAAAATTCACCCACACGCCGCCTGGTTTGAGAACCCGGTGAATCTCCCTCGCGACACGCGACGGATTGCCTACAATGTCCATTAGATACTGCGTCACGACCGCCGAAAGGGTCCGGTCGGGCATTGGTAGATTGGCAACATCTGCAGCAATAAGCCGGATGTTCTGCTTTGCCGGTTCGGAACTTCGCACCTGAACCCTGCTCCATTCGGCATTTTCGAGATGCACAACGATTGGACGTCCCGAGAGAACACTCCGCGCTATCAACAACGTCGGCACGGATAAGTCAATGCCGTACGTGTGATCAAATTCTGCAGCTACAGTTTTAACCAGGCCGCAGGCACCTGCGCCAAGAATTGCAACCGCGTCGGAGTCTGGTCGATGCCTGCGAAGGGCTGCGAGGGTCAACGTCTTAACTTTTTCAAACTCGCCTGTTGCCCCCCAGTCTTGATAGAAGTACGGAAACATGGCGTCGACAGACCAACCGCCGCCGCAGTTCGAAATGGTATCTAGAAGTCCAGGCGCTGCGGCGGGTCCTTGCAGAAGACGCTCGGCGGCCTTCATATGATCGCCCACCAGCGCGCAATTGGCGGCCATTCCCTGCAACGCGCGTTCTGCGCGTACTCGAGTCAACGAAGGAACTGCGTTTGAGGATGTTACGTTCGCCAACACCGCGGCGAGTTGCCGAGTCTGGGAGTCCGTCGAGTGAAGCGCATTCACAGTGGCACCCAGAAGCGCTCTTGGCCGAAGTACGAGAATCGGAATCTCATCGATTATCGGATATGAACGAGAGCAGTTGTCGCACCGCAGCTCGCCTGGTCCACCGTGCAGGGAAGGTGCGCCACACCAAACGCAGGAATACGAAACTCCGGGTTCTACTTCCATTGTCGAGTCACTCCCTGGCATGACAGACGTTATGTCGACGGTGACTTACCTTCATCGCCGAGTTTTCGGTTCTTACTCCGACGAGGGGGGTGCAATGGCCTCAGCCTCCAGCGTCGGCAACATCTTCGCGCCCTGAAGCGCCTGAAGGTGCCACGAACTGAACGCGAGCAGCAGGGCCACGCCACCCGCTAATACAAGCGCCGCTCGAAGTCCGAAGTGTTCCCCCAGCCAACCCCCCAGTAGCGCACCGGGCCCGGCGGGCAGTATTACCAGCCAGCGCATTGTACTGGTCATGCGGCCCAACATTCGACCGGGAGTAACCGACTGTCTCAGTGATATGAAATTTATGGAGATCAGCACGGAACCAACCCCCAACAGCCAGAGCGTGACGACGTACGAGACCACTCCGTAGGCGGTTGCCGGTGTGAGCGCGAGCAGCGTCCATCCGATACCACCGGTCGCGAAGCCAAGCACCATACTGGGACCGGGACCGATGCGGCGCGCAAGGCCGTGCCCCATTGCGCTCCCCGCCACGGTGCCTAGTCCGAGCACGATGTAGCTTAGCCCGATACCGCGCGCGTTCAGTCCGAGCCGCTGCGTGGCGAAAAGAATCTGCACGGCATTGGCAGCGCCATTGCACATCTGCCACACGCCGACACAACTCACCATGGTCAATAGCAGCTCGTGATCCCGGACAAATCTCAAGCCTGCGCGCATTGCCGGCCATACCCTTTCAGCCGCGCCGCGCGGCGTCTCTTGCACAGGCACGCCGCGAAGAATGCAGGCCGATGCCAGGAGCAATATGGCATCGGCCAGCAATGCGACCGGCGCACCTACCAGTTTGATGACCGCCCCCGCGATTCCTGGACCCGAAACTTCAGCTGCCGCTGTGGCCAATGAATTCTTTGCGTACGCTTCGACGAGGCGCTCACGGGGAACGATCTCTGTCAGAACAATCTGAGCAGCACTGCCGGCAGCGGTATTCACCGTCCCGATTACAAACGCGATTACGTACAACCACGTCAGGGACAACCGGTCGAGCCACCAGGCAAGAGGGACAGTCGCCAGGGTGAAGGCCATTGACATCTCACCATACACGTACACCGGCAACTTGCGCCGGCGATCGAGCCACACGCCCGCCGGCAGCGACAGCAGCGCGTACGGAACAATTTCCATTGCTGTCAGAAGGCCCATCTGCATGGGCTCGGCGCGCAGCAGAAGCGCCGCGGTCAGCGGCAGTGCGAGTAGCGTCATCTGGCCGCCGAACGAAGAGATCAGGATTGAGATCCACAGGCGCCGATAAACCGGATCGCGCAACAGATCGGTCGAGGCAAGCCGCAAACGCGCCGACAATATCATCATCAAACCAGCCGGATTTAGTACTCAATCGGCACAACTCAAGGCAGTAATGGCTCGATTACTCTCGTGAGCCGGGACAGCGCATCCGTCAGCAGGTCCTCCTCAATGGTCAGTGGAGGCATCAATTTGACTACCTCGTCGTTCGGGCCGCAGGTTTCCAAAATCAAGCCACTCAACTGTGCACCTCGCCGAATGTCTTCGGCCACCTGTTTGGACGGGCAACGCAATCCACGCATCATGCCGCGCCCTTTCGACAGCCAACCGCTTTGCCCGGCAATCGCTCCGGCCCATGCTTCCATTATCGCCGCCCTCGCCCGGACAGTCGCCGCGAATTCCCCGCTGCTCCAGAACTTGCGAATAGCGGCCGCCGCAGTAACGAAGGCGTGATTGTTGCCGCGGAACGTCCCATTGTGCTGCGCCGGCTCCCATACATCATAGTCGCGGCGAACAAGAACCACGGAGAGCGGCAGACCGAATCCGGAGAGTGATTTGGCCAACACGACGATATCAGGCGCGAGCCCCATGCATTCGAAACTGAAAAACTCGCCCGTCCGGCCGCAACCCGCCTGTATGTCGTCGACAATGAGAAGCGCTCCGTAGGCATTGGCAAGCCGCCGAATGCGTCCCATCCATTCATACGAAGCAGTGTTGAGACCACCCTCCCCTTGAACGGTTTCGAGAATTATGGCTGCGGGCCTGGCCACACCGCTGGAAGGATCCGCCAGCATCCGCTCGAGTTGATCGGCCGTATCCACGGCATTTCCGAGATACCCGTCGTAGGGCAGCCGCGACACTTCACTGAGGCCGCAGCCGGCGGCGCTGCGATGATAGGCGCTTCCCGTAACGGCCAGCGCGCCCAGAGAAACGCCGTGAAACCCGTTCGTAAAAGCAATTACGTTGGTGCGCCCTGTCACTTTTCGGGCGAGTTTGAGTGCTGCCTCGACGGCATTCGTCCCGGTGGGCCCGGTAAATTGGATCTTATAGTCCAGTCCTCGCGGCGCGAGAATCCGTTCGACAAACGTGGCGATGAAATCGCGCTTCGATTCGGTATGCAGATCCAACGAAAGCGCTATGCCGTCGTTCGATATGTAGTCCATCAAGGCGGACTTCATATCATCGTCGTTATGTCCGTAGTTTAAAGATCCGCATCCGGAGAGGAAGTCCGTGTACTCATCACCATCGGGCGTAAACAGCAGGGCATTCTTTGCGCGCGCCCATTCAATACCGATGGTTCGACAATACGCTCTGACGTTCGACTCGTATAACTCATAAGGATCTGCAGCTAAAGTGTCCATCCAACCTCCCTGTGGCAAAACGTGAGTGGCTTCCGTTTGGTCTTCAAGCAATGGCGGCCGTCGCCGTGGCGATTACTGCCGCCAGTGCCGACAAAGTAGGCTTTGCGAAAAGCGTTCGCACGTCCGCGCGCAGCCCCTCCCGACGCATTCGCTCGATCGCCAGCATCGCTGACAGCGAATTCCCGCCCAGCGCGAAGAAGCTATCGTGGCGACCTACCCGCACGATATTCAGCACTTCAGACCACACCTGTGCCAGCTGCCGCTCGATCTCTCCTTGGGGCTCCTCGTACTCGTGAGCCGCATAGGCATCGATCCCCGGCGCGGGCAGGGCTTTGCGATTCAACTTCCCGTTGGTCGTCAGCGGTAGTTGAGACAGCGAGACGAAGGCAGCCGGCATCATGTATTCGGGTAACAGCGCGCTCAGGTGCCTGCGCAACTCTGCAAAGTCGAGTTGCGCGCCAAAGCATGTGTTCGTATCGTGCAACTCTGCAGCCGTGACATACGCCACCAGGCGCTTGTCCCCGGGACTGTCCTCGCGTGCCAGCACCACTGCCTCACGGACACTCGGGTGCTGTACCAGGCGAGACTCGATCTCTCCCAGCTCGATCCGGAAGCCCCGGATCTTCACCTGGAAGTCGTTCCGTCCCAGGTACTCGATGTTCCCATCTGCCCGCCACCGCCCCAGGTCCCCCGTCCTGTACATCCGCGCCTTCGGATCGGCGCTGAAGGGGTCCTGCAGAAATCGCTCCGCCGTCAGTTCTGTGCGGTTCAGATACCCTCGCGCCACTCCGGCTCCGCCGATGTAGATCTCACCCGCAACGCCCACCGGCACCGACGCACCGTGTGCGCCCAGGATGTAAACCTGCGTGTTCGAGATCGGACGGCCAATGGACGGAACCCTTTGGTCATCACGCTCGATCAGGGCGCACGTGGAGTAGGTCGTGTCCTCTGACGGACCGTAGAGGTTGTACACCGCTGTCGCCGATGTACGCCGGTAAACTTGTTGTACCAACTCTCTGTCCAGCGCCTCGCCTGCCAAATTCACCACTTTCACGCTTGCGGGAACCGCCCCCTCTTTCAGCAGCGTCCTCATCGCCGATGGCACGGTGTTAATCAGGGTCAAACCCTTCGCGCCCGTAATGCCTACAACGTCTAGGGCATGATCCACTACTACGGCACTTCCACCGCTACACAAGGGCACGAACAGCTCGAACACCGATAGGTCGAAGCAGATCGACGTCGCCGCCAGCACACCCGATAGCGCGCTCGCCCCGTACACTCTCTGTGCCCAGTTGATCAACGCTACCGTGTGACAGTGCTCGATCACGACACCCTTGGGCTGTCCGGTGGAGCCAGAGGTGTAGATCACGTAGGCCAGGTGAGTTGACAGCAGGCCCACGCTGCGGCGATCCGGGTTGCTCCCGGGGTGGACCGACCACGGCGGCGAGGCGGCCGACAGATCAATCACCGGCGCCCGCCCCTGCAGCTGCGACAACCAGGGCTGGTGCGTACCCTGCAACACCGATGCTTGAGTCAACACTACCCGCGGCGCACTGTCCCGCAGCATGTACTGCAGCCGCTCCGGCGGATAGGCCGGATC
>JAQGOE010000069.1 GCA_028293725.1 Gammaproteobacteria bacterium
GCAGGCCGATCGCTTGGTAGTACCGTTCGAGCGCGGCGGCCATCCCGCGGCGCTTCTTCGCATCGGGCTGCCCGGCGGCGGCGACCCGCTGCCAGAGTTCTTGTTCGCGCTCGGGATCGTTCACGGAAGCCTCGTCCCCTTTCGCTCCCAGTATACACCTGCTTTCAGGCACGCTGCGATGTACTGAGGGATGCACGCGTCGGGCTGGGCGCGAGCCTGACTCCGGAACCGTATTGCGCTTACATCACAGTCCCAGGGCCTTTGCAGCCGCCTTCATGCTGATCCAAAACTGAACCTGGGTGTATTCTTGCGCAGGTTCGCGCGCTGCGGTTTCCTCGACGGGTCTTACCGGGAACGCCTTAAAGCCGGCCTTGGAGTAGAATCGACGCGCACGGTCGTCGATCGTGTCGACCAAGATGACCGCTGAGCCCGACTGCCGCGACAAATTCACGCAGCGCGTCAACGCTCGCTGGAGTAAGTCCGCGCCGAACCGCTGACCTGAACCTTGCAGTTCCTTTCGAACCGCCAAGCGTCCGATCAGCGTTGCAGAGGTTACCGGGTATATCAACTCTCGTCGAGCGGCATTCGAAAACAGGCTCTTTGAGACTGACGCATTAGAAAGCGTATAATAGCCGGTCACATCACCGCCGGAATCAGCAAGAATAAACGCCGCCGTCTCAAAACCTGAGACGTCGCGCGTAATCTTTGGTCCGGTGAAATATTCATCAAGATACGTGTGGTCCGAAAAGAAAGCTGCTCGGTCTTGATCCCCGAGCAGCTTCTCGTGGCATTCCTCAGGACTAATGTGTAGCTACCTCACCCGAAAGATAAACTCGCAACTGTTCAGCGCTTACGTCGGAGTCGGCGTCGAGCTGTCTTCGAAACTCGTCATATTCGTCAGCGGCTAGCACAACGCCGAAGTTAGCAGCCTCGTCCCGGGGGGCCGCCGAGCCGGTCGAAGTTCCGTTTGCCCCATTAAGTCCCGCCATAGTCACGCTCCTATACCATACACAACGGTTCGGACCGCCTGATTCAGCGAGAACTTTGCGAAAACTTAACCTGCGAGGAAGAGGAGTTTCGATTGCGGATCTGCGGCCTGGTTGCGCCTTGGGTGTCGAAGGCACGTAACGACGTTCGCTTCCCTCCGATCCGCGCGAACGAAATATGCAAATGCTCCCTGCGACGATGCCCCGCGACAGCGGCTGCGCAGTCATCGCGCGATCGAGGTTTTGGCAACTTCAAAGTCCGCTACGCCGGCTTGATCGCTGTCAGCTCGGGGACGCCCTCTGTGCTTCGGCGCGCGATTAGGGCGCGATCTCGTTACGCCAGCGAGGGCTCAGCGGGACTCCTGTAAAGACTGAAAAGTCTGGGCCACCGCCAGTGTAGCGTTCCAGCGAATCATAGGTCGAAGGGGCGATTCCGCGTAAGCGTTACAAGCAGGTGCTACTCAGAGTTCTAATCAAGAGCGCGCCAATCCACTGCGTCTTTTTCGGCATGCCACGGCCGTCTTGGAATGGGTTGCCCTTGACGATCAATCTCCTCCACTGGGTGCCGGAAGGCATAGTCATGTGTGCTGACAGCATGGTCACGCACACGAGCATCACGCCGACCGGTCCGGTCGTGACGAACTTCGAGCACGCGGTAAAACTAATCGCCCTCGGAAAGGCCGCTGCGCCGCTCCCTGCCGCCGCAATGTTCAACGGGCAAGCCGTCCTCGTAGACGAGTTTGTCAGCGTTGTGATCCGGCAGGCCGGCGCGCAATTGCAGGCCGCTGGCGCTGCAGACAGCCACACCGTCGTATCAACTCTAAAAGCGGCCATTGATGCCGTATATCGGGCGAAGATCGGTAAACTAAAGGCAGCGTATGCGGAACAATGGAGCAAGCCAGAGGCGCTCGCGAAGATAAATGACGAGCGGCGAAAGCGGGGGCAAGAGCCTGCGGACAAAGTAACGCCGGAGCGGGTTGGAATCAAAAATGACCCTGCGAATCAACCAGGCGAAGACGCCTACGACCTACTGATTGAGTACGGCCTGACGGTCGTGGTGGCGTCGTATTTTGGGAACTCGCCATCTGCGATAGAGCTCGCATGGCCAGGGGCACGAGAAACTGACGTCCTCGCAACGTACGAGAAGCGGCTTGTGTGGTGGGGTAGCGGAGGCGTCCCTGTGGGCAGGCTGATGCTGGGCTACGACGCCAACCGTCTACGCCAGTCGGCCCTAAGCGACACAGCCGCTCAAACGGCGCAAGATTTTTTTTCCAGCAACAGCTTGGCATTCGTCATGCCTGTCCCAATGGGAGCAATGCCGCTCCAAGATGCGATCGATTTCTCCGAATACATGGGAGAGGTCGCTTGTGGATACGACCGCTTTAAGGCGGGTCCGCCCACAGTAGGCGGGGAACTTGATATCCTGGTTTTGACGCCGGGTACCCTGGAATGGGTAGGCCACAAGGAGTTCCACTCGAAACGACACAGGGCGACGAGGAGCAGCAGATGATTTGCGTACAGTTCTCCCAAGAGGACAACCCCCGGGGTAGTGCGCCCGCACCAACCTTCGAGCAGGCCGCTGAAATCGTCCGAACTGAGCCACGCCAGGCTCGCGGCTCCGCTCCTGGATTGCCGTTGATCGGGACCGCGCCGCCGCCACCGCCGCCGAAGCCCGAGCCTGGGCAACAGCGATTATTCGCTGACTAAGCCGGTTGAGCCGCCCCTAGGGCGGCTCTTCGTTTCCTTGGTTCTGCCACCATCAAGGTGGAGGCTATCGGGCCGTTGCTTATGGTGGGCGCTACCAACCGAACGGCGTGCCTCGGGGCGTTCTAGAACGACGATACACGCGCCCCGTGCGAGCGACGCGGCTAAGTCGGGCCGGCCGCCGAACATCCCCCAATCCTCGTTCCCCCTCAAGGGGTCGGCATGGTCACGAACTTTCGGTTGAACTCAAGCAGCATCAGCGTATTGCGACTCGCAGGCCCCGCAGGGGCGTCGGCGAGTTTGTGGCCGGCGCGTGAGCTTTCCCAGGCCGGGATCGCAGTGACCCGGGAAGCACCCGCGCTTTTCGCGTAGCGGTGAGGATGCCTCGCTACCTGCACACCTCGATCTTCGTGAGCGACATGGACGCCTCCATAGACTTCTACACGAACAAGATGGGGCTCAAGCTGCTCGGCGGCCCGCACCACTATCCGGGGAATGCCGACATGGCGTTCGTCGGCTCGAGTTGGGATGCGTACATCGAGCTCGTCTACGATCTCGAAGACCACCCGCCGTACGAACTCGGTAACCGCTACGAGCATCTCGCGCTGGAAGTCGACGGCGATCTCCCCGCCGTCATCGAACGGCTGCGCGCGCAGGGCGTCAAGATCGTCAAGGAGCCGAAGAAGTCGCCCGGCGGTACGCGCGCGATCGCGTTCGTCGAAGATCCCAACGGCATCCCGGTCGAACTGTTGGAACCGCGCGAAGGTCCGATCAGCTAGGGCGCATCGTTCGCGTTCGTTACGGGAGACGAATTGTGGCCAAGCTGATCTACTCCTCGATCGCCTCCCTCGACGGTTACGTCGCGGACGAGGGCGGCAACTTCGACTGGGCTGCGCCGGACGAGGAGGTGCACGCCTTCGTCAACGACGTCGAGCGGCCCATCGGCACCTACCTGTACGGACGCCGGATGTACGACGTGATGCTCGCTTGGGAAAACGCGCACACGTTCGCTGACCAGCGCTCCGTAATGCGGGACTTCGCGCACATATGGCAGGCCGCCGACAAGATCGTGTACTCCAAGACGCTGGAGTCGGCATCGACCGCGAAGACGCGGATCGAACGAGACTTCGACCCTGAAGCGATCGGGGAGATGAAAGCGCGAGCGAGTCGTGACATCACCGTCGGCGGTCCCGACCTCGCCGCCCAGGCGATCGAGGCGGGGTTGGTCGACGAGCTCCGGCTCTTCGTCGTGCCCGTCCTGGTGGGCGGCGGCACGCGATCCCTCCCCGACAACGTTCGCCTCGACCTCGAACTGCTGGACGAGCGGCGCTTCCGCAGCGGCGTGGTGTACCTGCACTACCGCACGAGCGAGAGCACCCGCCCGTAGACGGCGTCTCGTTCCGCATCGCCGGCGGCACGCGGCAGCGCGACGACGGCACTCGGACCTGCGAACGCGCCGAGCGTTTCAACCGTCGGCTGCAGCGCGACGCCATCGGCGCTCTCGTTCACCAGGATCGCTGCGAGCGGCAGACCGCGGCCCCGCAGCACCTCGATGCACGTCAGCGTGTGGCTGATCGCGCCGAGGTAGCTGCC
>JAQGOE010000083.1 GCA_028293725.1 Gammaproteobacteria bacterium
CGTGCGCCAGCACAAGCGAGCGATGGTCGATGGCCTGATTGCCACTCATCGCGAGCGATACGAGGCAAGTGGGACGGAGCTGATTCTCGGAGAGGCACGCTTCATTGCGCCACAGACCCTCGAGGTCGCGCTGCAAAATGGCAGTGTCAGAGTTTTGGTTGGCGAGCGGGTCGTAATAGACGTTGGGACGCGTGCGGCAATGCCGGATGTGCCGGGTCTGGCGCGCTGCGGACCTCTTACGCACGTTGAAGCTCTGGAACTCGATGATGTTCCCGAGCATCTGCTAGTGCTCGGGGGTGGCTATATCGGGCTCGAATTTGCGCAAGCCATGCGCCGGTTCGGCAGTCACGTTACCGTCGTGGAACATGGGGCGCACCTTGCCGCGCGCGAGGACAACGACGTGAGCCAGGCGCTACGAGAACTCTTCGAGGACGACGGCATCGAGGTTGTTCTCGACGCGCAGCTCTCGTACGTGGAGGGGCGCTCAGGCGAGCGAATCAGCGTAGGCGTGCGCGCTGCTGCAGGCTTGCGTGCCATCGACGCCAGTCACATCCTGGTGGCGACGGGACGTGAACCGAATACTCGTGGGATTGGACTCGACACAACTGGCGTCGAACTCAATGGAAGTGGCTACATTCGTGTCAACGATCGGCTCGAGACCACGGCACCCAATATATGGGCGGTAGGCGACTGCGCCGGGAGTCCGCAGTTTACGCACGCCGGCTTCGACGACTTCCGGATCGTGCGGGACAACTGGACAGGCGGCAATCGAACAACACGCGACCGCCTGGTTCCTTACTGTGTGTTCACTGACCCGGAGCTCGGGCGGGTCGGGCTGAATGAAACGCAGGCGCGGCTCGCCGGCATTGCCTATCGAGTCGCCAGAATTCCCATGGCGT
Organism: Gammaproteobacteria bacterium; assembly: GCA_028293725.1. The sequence continues at coordinate 900 of JAQGOE010000083.1, forward strand.
CGGTATTGCGGGCGCGGACGCTCTCCGAGCCGCGCGGGTTCCTCAAGGCATTGATCGATGCTCATAGCGATCGCATCCTCGGTTTCACGGCTTTCGGTGCGGACGCGGGCGAGCTTATTGCCGTCGTGCAGACCGCGATGCTGACAGATGCGCCCTACACTGTGTTGCGTGATGCGATCCTGACTCACCCGACCATCGCAGAAGGACTTACAGTGCTGTTTTCTCGAGAACCGCAACCAACGCCGGTTGCATGACCGACGTCCACAGCGCGCTGGGTTAGGGTCCATGTTTCAATGTAACCGGACACAACTGGAGGGACACAGCTCGGTTTATTAATCCCTTTACGCGCAAGTCGGCATCTCTCGTGTCTAACAATCTCAGGCACGCGTTGATACGCTAACACTCTATCGGGCCGTCGGTCGGGAGGAGTTAGCGCTCATCGAGGCTTCTGGACACGGGCCCGGGGCGCCAAGGCATTACGTCGAGTTACATCAGGGTGATGGCCCTCACTTGAGCGATTGCTCTCATTCCACCTCCTGTGCTAGAACGCACTGAGGGCGCAGCGCAAGCCGCAGATTCGTTGCATCGCGCCGCCGGAGAGCACGCCGTAGGGTAGGGAGGTCGTCATACCGTGAGCGGAACTTGCCCTAAGACTCCGGTCGCCATGCCCCCCCGCTGGCGCGCTAACCCCGTAATCTACGAGATCAATAGCTGGCCCTGGCTGGACGGCCTGCGTCGCCAAACCGGTAGGAGCCTGACGCTCGACGATGTGCCCGATGCCGAAATCGCCCGCTTGGCACGATACAACTTCGACGCGATCTGGTTGATGGGCATCTGGGAGCGCAGTCCTGCGGCCTGTACGATTGCGCAAACCAATAGCGGACTGGTGGCCGCATACCGTCAAGCCGTCCCGGATTATCAGGTCGCCGAAGTAGTGGGTTCCCCTTATGCGATTTACCGCTACCGGGTGGATCCCGAGTTTGGCGGAGAAGACGCTTTGCTCGTTCTGCGCAGACGTTTACGGGAGCATGGATTACGACTCATCCTCGACTTCGTGCCGAACCATCATCAGGAAACTGCGGAGATTTGGGGGCGGCTGCGCGTGCCGAACCGCGAGAATCCTCTCGACAAACAAATCGCCGCTACTGCCATCATTAATGAGTTAACCGTTGTAACTCGCAACATCGCGAACTACGCGCCTACGGGTGTTGGGCTATTAAACCCATTCAGTGAGAGCTAAGTGAGGGGGCGTTCGCTTCCAGGCATCACGCATTTTAAAACGTGCAAAACGCGGCAGCCGCACGGGACCTGCTCCAACTATGCGAGGCGTGTGCTCATGTTCGGCCTCTACGCCGAGGCAGCCGCGAGCTTAGTCGTGTTGTGCGGGTCGATGACGTACTTCTTGGGCGAGCCGTCGTGGAAAGTCTCGTATGCGGCGACCGCATCCTCGAGCGCGATCACCTCTGTGTTCAGAAGTGGGGTTAGGTAAGGCATTCGATCCCACAGAATGGCCATCATCAGGTCGCGGTTGTAGCGCATGACCGGACATTGGCCCGCGGTGAAGGAGGGCGACTTGACCCAGGCCTTGGGGAAGGCTGCCGCGAGCTTGCCCTGTCTGTACAGAGGCTCAGGCGCCTTCGGGTCCTGGTCCGTGTAGACGCCGGGGATGCCGATGGCGCCGGCTGGCTTGATCACTTCCATCAGCATATTGATGACCGCTTCCTCGTCGTTTTTCGTGCGTCCCTGCGGGCCATATCCGTGGCATTCGAGACCGACGCAATCCACCGCGGCATCGACCCAGCGCTCGCCCGTCCCGAGAATCTGCTCGATCTGATCGGGCACGGGCGTGGCGCTCGAGATGTCCACCGTCTCATAGCCAGCCTCATCCAGCAGATCCAGCCGAGCCTTGTTCTCATCACCCACGATGATGCAAGACGCACCGAGGAGATGGGCGCTCGCAGCCGCACAGCGGCCGACTGGGCCGGCGCCAGCGATGTAGACGGTCGACCCGGCGCCAACCCGCGCCTCCATACAACCATGGTAGCCGGTCGGGAGAATATCGGAGAGCAGGGTGAGGTCGCGGATTTTTTCGAGCGCCTGATCCTTGTCCGGGAATGTCAGGAGTTGGAAGTCCGCCCACGGCACGAGCATGTAGTCGGCTTGGCCACCTTGCCAGCCCCCGAGATTGAAGCCGTAGGCACCGCAGTAACCCAGTTCCTCGTTTGAATTCAGACACACATCGGTGTGCCGCTCCCGGCAGTTGCGGCACGTGCCGCAGGCGACGTTGAAGGGCACCGAGCAGATATCTCCCTTCCGGATTCGCTCCACATGCGAGCCCACCTCGATCACCTCCCCCGTGTTCTCGTGACCCATCTGCATTCCTTTGGGAGCGGCGAAGCGGCCGTGATAAATATGGAGGTCGCTGCCGCAGATGTTCGTCGTCACGAGCTTGAGAATGGCTGCGTGCTCGATCTTCCGGCCCTTAGGATCCTGAAGCTTCGGAAACTCTCTTTGCTGAATCTCCATCTTTCCCGGTTCCATGAACGTGACTGCGCGGTTAATGGCCATGCCTCATCCTCCATCGATTCGAAACGGTGTGGGATAACTTTCTGTATATTCCGGCCCCGCCGGGTGCGGGGCATTGATCATCGTCAAGGGATCCCCTCGTTTTTGATGCAACCATTTCACAGCGTGCCGCTCGGATGCTGCACGCCATGTACCGACAAGGGGATGTTGTGTGGGGCCGCGGCCGCTGGATACGCAGTCTGCGCGACAGTGCGATTCGTAGGTGCGAAGTCGTTGAAGACGCGGAAGACCTAGTGACACACCACATTGAACGGTTACGCATCGTGTCCGACGACGCCGAACCCCCGCGCGAATCTCGCGCTCAGAATTTCTGCGGGATATAAATTGGCGGTCGCGCGCAAGCTGAAAGTCTTCACGGCCCGCGAGAACGTCGCGATGTCGCGCGAAGCGTTGCGTGAGGTATTAGCTGAAGGAAGGCTGATCTTGCGACCGGACGTCGCAAATGCTCGCTTCGAAGGCTCGCTCGTCTTGAGCCACGAAGAATTTATCGAGCAAAAACAGATAGATCTAAAGTTGGGTAGCGGGGGCCTGACTCGGCCCTATCTACCCAAGTCCGATGGAGCATGATCGGGGGTAGATAGATTGGTAGCGGCGGGCCGCTACGAGCTTTATAGCAATTACCCCCTTGAAATTCAGGCAGTTGCAGCGAGCGTCGCCACGACGAGTTGATGTACTCGGGCTCGGCTAGTGCGCGGCTGGCTGTCCAGTGGAGAGGGACGCAAATGCTGCGGCAGCCGCTTGCGCGATCTTCACGTCGTTGTCCTTGTCGAGACTGGCGATCCCAACCGCTCCAACCACCTCTGCACCCACCATCAGCGGGGCACCGCCACGCAGAGTCATGAGTCCTGACGTGGCAAAGGCAGGACGGCCATCGTTGACGGCACTCTCGGTCTCTACAGTGGGACGTTGCAGTAGGGCGGAGGTGCGCGCCTTGCCGATCGCAAGATCCGGGCTGCCAGCCCGGACACCGTCCATCTTGCGGAAGGCCACAAGGATGCCGCTGGAATCCACGACGGCGATGGCACAGGGCGCGTGAAGCGCTTCGGCCTCATGTTCGGCTGCACTGAGCACCTGCTGTGCGCCGGCCTCGCTGACCACCTTCACAGCAACCGTGGGGTCAGCCGCCCAACTGCTGCTGCTACACACGAGATAGAAAAGACAGACAAACGCTGTGATCTTATGGCTATGGAACGTCATAGGCACTCCCGGGCTCCGTCGCGGTCGTTCGGTGATTGCAAGCAGTGTTTTCCGACGGGGTGGCACTGGAGCAAGGGGTCCTGCACGCTGGACAAACCTAGCTCTCCGCGATGGGTTACCACATCCCTCGCTGTTGACCGCGTCGACGGTGGCCGTGTCTGGAATCAGCGCGCGGCGTTCGGCATGACTGTCGTCGTGATCTGATCGTGATCGACGAGGCCGTTGAAGATTGCGCTCTCAGCACCCGTCGGGAGACGCCACAAAGATCCCCGGAAAATTCGACGAGCGATGGCCACGTGGGCCTCGACTCTTTATCTCCTCATCGATGATATGCCTGATTTTGGGCAGAGCGAGCTCCGCCGCCACGGGGTGCATTTCCCTCCACGTGTTCCAATGCAGGTCGCGCTGCACGGTACGCGTTATCTCAACGATCTGCTGCTTACGCTCGGTTCTGGACATGGCGATTCTCCCGTTAGTAGTCTTCCGTGGTGACCTGAGGGTCTTACGGGCTCCATTCAAACAGACCTCTCTAGCGGCAGGATTTCAGGCAGGACGACGGGCGTTACAACGGTAACGCGAGGCCGTCTCTCAACAATTGATGATCATCGACGATGAGAGGCGATCGGTAAACACGGTAAGGCCGTAAATCGTGAGGGCCAACCCGATCGAGCTGATGACGAATGCCTCACCCAGCCAGATTAGACTCGTCCACAGTTGGTCATTCCAATTCATGGGATCAGAGCGGCATCAACACGTACCCTTCGTGTTCGAGGGTGGTGATGGTGGTCAAGGCGGATAGCGCCAGCGTAACCTCCGGCGCGATCCACTCGTAATGATCCCGGTGCTCGGCGACCGCCTGGCCGCAGACCGCTACATTCACTCCGGCGTTGTGCAGCTTTCGTATCAAGTCGAGGTTAGGATTGTCGACGCTGTACTTCTGCCGGTAGTGCTCATTATCGAGCGCGGCGTCGGTAGCCGCGCCGTACATCACCGCGACGAATTTCAGATGGTCCAGCGGTACGCCTGCCGAGGCGTACAGGTTAACTGTGCGCGCTACGCGGTCCAACGAGGGATTGAGCTCGTCAGGTTTGCCGCCCGCCAGGACCGAAAAGACGATCTTATAGGTCTCGTTTTTCTCAGGCTGATATGCCGCCCTGGGCAGCGGATGCATCTTGCCCACGCCCGGCACCGCCGGCGTCTGCCAGAACTCCTGCGCCAGTGCAACATCGGCCGCGAGTGCCGCAGCGCCCCATGCAACCAGGGTTGCCGAGAGGACAACGCTTTGGATCGATTTCATTGGACGCTACGGCCGCAGCCGCTAGTTGGAAGTCACTTGCGCCGTGCGGGTGCTGGCGTCAGCACTTTTTGCGGCTGCGATTGCCGCCCTCGCCTTCACCATCCCTTCCGCAGTCGACTCTTGCACGCAAGTCTCGTCATCAGCCAGCAGATCCATGGGGGCCGCGACCTGCTGCAGTTCATCGCATCCCTCCCTGGCGGCTTCCACTACACGCTTCTTGAGCTGCGCCACGCCAGCAGGCGTGGAGAGATCGAGATTGTCGACGTTCACGGGGGTCGTGAACGTGTAGCGGTCGATGGGCTCTCCGCTGTAACTACGCTCAACCGTTTTCGTCACCTGCACGTGTTTACCCTGGATCGTGATCTCAGAGGTCTGATCCTTCTCCTGAGCGAACACCGTCCCGCTGACGATCGCGAGAGCGAGCGTCAAGGGAAGTCCTACTTTGAACATTGAACCGGTCATGTCGCGCCTCCTGTCAGTGCCTGGCACGCGGAAGTGCGGCCAGCTGAGGATCAGGATGACTGACGCAGGCGCGGTGTGAACTTCGAATCCGGCTTCCGAGATTTCAGTCGTAATTCACAACCCGCCAAACCCAAGACCACGCTATGGGCGCAAAAACTCCTGCGTCACCTCCGTAATCTGCTGCTCGAGCCATCCGGCCATGGCTCTCTCTTGTTGCAGATGTTCGGTTCATTGTACATAGCCGCAGGATAAGCACCCACCGCTCGGTAGGTCGGCCCACACGCGCTGACACGGTTGGAGCGGAGCTTTCACACGACCAGCAGAGCTTTCCGGGAGGCGTTTGGGATGATGGTTGAAACTACTGTACCTTTCGACCGTCGCGGACGGCTTCTGTCAGGAGCTCCCCGATGCTGGTCGTGCAGGCAGCACTGTCGATGTACGCAGCCGAATATCCCGCGCCGCAGGCACAGTAGGATATGAACATTCCGCGAGTCTCACTCATGGCGTTTGCTCCGGTGATGCGATGCCCGGTGGGCATCTTCAGTATGTTTGCTCCGCTGTCGCACTATGAGCGCGTCTGTTCATATCTTTCGCCTCTCACAAAGGCGCCTCGAATCATCTCCCAGGCGGTCGCACCAACCGATCGGACATGGTCTGCTCACATCTGTTGATTTGAAGCGATGAGCTGCAAAGGCTTTACACGCTCGACGCCCCGCCGATAGACGCGGCGAGTCATTGCTGGATTGGAGTGACCAAGGAGCTGTTGTGCCATTTCCAGGGTTGGGCACTTCGTGGCGGCCAGAGCGCGGATATCGTGAAAGTGCAGGGGCCGGCCGCCGCTGCGCTCCCACTTGATCCGGACACGTTGCCAACAGGCCCTGAAACCTTCGCTCGTGTAAGGCTTGCCGTTGCGGGTTGGCACGATGTATTCGCTGCCCGCGTGGCCGCCGCCCTTGAGCTGCCAGCACTGGTCGAGGACGGCTTCGAGTTCCGGCGTCACTTCGATCGCGAGCCTCTTCGAGGTTTTCGACAATGTGAAGCTCGTTGATCGTGAGTCCGTCCACCGACGCCTCGCGCATATCGGCCCATCGGAATCGGATGATGTCACCCTGGCGCTGGCCGGTGAGGAGGGCGAGTTGCATGGCAAGCTGAACGGGGCGGGGAGGGTGATCGGTTGCGTCATGCCGACGTCTCGGGATCGTCCAACTGAGCATCCGTAACGTCACCTCCAGCAGAACGCGCTGCCGTACTTCCCCGCCGTCCCCAATTGCTACGGGGCGCGCTGTCGGGCGGAGTCGGATGATCTGGCCAAGTATCGCCGACGCGAGCGTCGCGAATCGTGGCGGCGGTTACTTACGCCGTAGAGTCGGGCGAGATGAGAATCAGTGACGCCTGCCGTCCGGATAAGATGGACTTTGGCGGCGTCGAGCCTTCCTCGGGGAGCATCCGAGGAAGAGATAGGTATCGAAAGTACGTATCTTGGTTGGTAGCGGGGGGCCGCTACGAGCTTTATAGCAATTACCCCCTTGAGATTCAGGCAGTTGCGGCGAGCATCGTCGCGACGCGATGATGTACCCGCGGTGCCGGCCAGCGGCTAGGCCTGCCCCGGTGTCGGCCAAGCGAAAGCGGCAAATTCGCCAGGCTCATGAACTCATTCTTAATTCTTGAATTGAGAATATTGACTCCTCCGGTGCGTGCCGCTAGCCTCCATGCTTTACGATATTCTCAATTCAAGAATTAAGAATGGCTAAACTCAGCAATCAGCAATTTGCCCTGAAGCCGCAGGACCTCTACGTGCTTCTTGCGATGCTGGTGGCCCAAGGCAAAGGCTCAACCTATCCGCAGCTCAGCGCGCAGACCGGATTGGCGCCTTCGGCGGTACATGGCGCGTTAAAACGAGCGGCTGCGGCGGGACTGGCGCTGTTTCAGGACCGGCGACCAGTCGTGCTGAAACCGCAACTACGAGAATTCGTTTTGTCTGGCGCCAAGTACGCTTTCCCAGCCGTTCGAGGAACGCTGACCCGAGGCGTTCCGACGGCATACGCCGCCGCGCCGTTAAACAGTGTCATTGCGCCCTCCACAGATCCGGTCCCGGTGTGGCCGCACAAGAATGGAACTGTCCGTGGTGTGAGTCTGGCGCCACTATATCCGACGGTGCCGGAAGCCGCTCTTCGTGACGAAAATCTATACGCCGTTCTCGCTCTGTTCGATGCGGTTCGCTCCGGGCAGGCCCGGGAGCGCAATACTGCCCAAAAAAACCTGGCCGAGTATTTCCAGTGACGCAGGATCCAAACCTCTCAAAGATTGAATTGATTGCCGCCGCTCTCGGTCCGCTCCGCGACCAACTCGTATTTGTCGGAGGATGCGCTGTGGGTCTGCTGATAACTGACACCGCCGCGGCCCCCGTACGCGTTACGTTCGACGTCGATCTGGTGGCACGCGTCTCGGCCCTTGCCGCGTATCATGGGATAGAGAAGGAATTTGCCCAGTTGGGCTTCAGTCGCGACACTACCAGTGATGCTCCCATCTGTCGCTGGCGATATCGTGGTCTCGAAGTGGACCTGATGCCGACGGATTCCAAGGTCCTTGGATTCGCCAATCGTTGGTATCCGCTCGCTGTTGAGACAGCACGGGATGTAAAGTGCCGAGCGGGACAATGATAAAGCTGATCACGGCACCGGCGTTCCTCGCCACTAAATTCGAGGCGTACTCGGACCGGGGCGGAGGCGACATACTCGCCAGTCACGATCTCGAAGATATCATTAACATCCTCGATGGCAGGCCGGAGTTGCTTGCGGAAGTCGAGAATGCGCCCGCGGAGCTTCGCGCCTACCTCACAGGACGCTTCACCGAACTGTTGATGACGCCAAATTTTTTGGATGTCCTACCCGGGATGATGTTCCCGGATGAAGCGCTCGCCGATCGTACTCAGGTCGTGACCGTGAGAATCCGGTTGCTAGCTCAGCAGGACACTGACGAAGCCTGATTTGTCGGCGCTGTTCATTTACAAGTCAATTGTGCCGTACGGAGACAAGTCCAGAGTGGCGCACTGATATCAATGGACTCAATTACCGCGCAATTGCAGGAGTGCGGCTACGCCGTTATTCCGGATATGGTTCGGATTGACGAGATCGGTAAGATCGAGCGCTTCATCGATGACGGTGTCAGCGGCGGTGCCGGGACGCGTTGCCTGATCGGTCGTCCATGGTGTAACAGGCTCGCTGATCAACTTACCCGGGACGTGCGACTGTCTGGAGCTCTTCCGACGGACGCCAGAGCCGTTCAGTGCACCTTGTTCGTGAAGTCGATCGCAAGTAACTGGCTGGTGTCACTTCACCAGGATCTCAGCATACCGGTCGCTGAGCGCGTTGATAACCCTGAATATCATGGATGGTCCGAAAAGGAGGGAGAGTTGTTCGTCCAGCCACCAGTGTCAATTTTGAACGACATGGTAGCGGTTCGACTTCACCTCGACGATTGCGATGAACGCAACGGCGCCCTACGTGTAGTGCCAGGGTCACACCGATTGGGCCGATTGACTACGGCGGAAGCAACGGGAGTCCGAAACGCGCAAGGGCAGGTCTGCGTGCAAGTTCCGCGCGGTGGAGCGATGGTCATGAAGCCATTACTACTCCACGCTTCGTCGAAGGCTTTGATCCACAACAGACGGCGGGTGTTGCATTTCGTGTTTGGGCCCGCGAAATTGCCAGGCCGCCTCCGCTGGCCAAATCTGTGCAGGACGAAGAAGTAGTGGTCTGACTGGCGAGTCGGCACTCCTGGCTCATGCGGGAGGGCCGGCGTTTGACCGGCGCTGTCAAAGATCCGGCCTGAGAGGTTCGCGCGACAGCGTTGCAATCCGGCGCAAAGCGTCGCAATCCGTCTCAATTGGTAGCGGGGGCCCGCTACGAGCTTTATAGCAATTACGCCCTTAAGATTCAGGCAGTTGCAGCGAGCGTCACCACGCCCGCATGAGCCACGGCGCAGGGCGAGCGGCGCCCACTGGTTGCAGGGCGGGGGTCCTTGCCGGCGACCGGAAAATGACATATGCTTAGGCATATGCCACTGTACTAGAATTCGGAGCAGCAGTGACCCCAGAGCGGCACGTCAAGCTTTTCAAGAATGGGCGAAACCAAGCTGTCCGGATTCCGCGCGAGTTCGAGCTGCCCGGCGATGATGCCATTATGCGCAAAGACGGCGATAAGCTGATCATCGAAGCCGTCCCGCCGCGCTCGCTGCTCGCCCTGCTGGCAACCCTGCACCCGCTCGGCGAGGAAATTCCCTTGGTCTCCGATGAGCCCCCCGACGAAGTCAACATCTGATGCGCTTCTTGCTCGACACCAACATCGTGTCGAACCTGATCCGAGACCCGCAGGGTCGGATAGC
>JAQGOE010000099.1 GCA_028293725.1 Gammaproteobacteria bacterium
CGGGCGCGTGCCAGTGCCGGAATCAGAAACGCGCTATAGAGCGATGCGGTTTCGCGCCGGTCGAGATAACCGTGTTCGATCAGATAGCGGTGACCCCAAAGCGACAGGAGCATCGAACGGATTTGGCCGGCAACAGCAGCGTCTTCACGCAAAGCTTCGCTGATCGGCTGTTTTGTTCCAGTCACGAACTGTGGACCGAGCGAGTCAAATATGCGTACGAACATGACCTCGTCGCGTATGTCCTCAAATCGCAAGGTTGATTGATCCGCGTCCGTGAGCACTGCGTCGGCAATGGGCCGGAACGTACTGTCATACCGCAGCTTGAGGATGTTGCTGTATGTGCCAGTGCGCGCTCCGACGGCGTTCAGAACACGCAAATCGTTGGGGAGGCCGTAACCTGCCGCAGCGCCACCGGCCCCGGCCATTCCTCCGTGATACATCACGTCGAGAACCACGATTGGCGCGGCAGCGCCCAGTTTCCGCCCGCGCAGGTTGGGGGGCAGGGGCAGATGGTCCTCGAGCTCCTGCAAGTGTGTGGCGATCTTGCTGATACGCTTCGTTGCGGGCTCATTCACCAGCGCAATTGAAGCCTCGAAAGCCGTCTTGGCGCCGAACCAGGCATCATCGTCGACCTCATAGGGTCCCAACACCACGTCAATCGGTCCCTTGAGGCCGACAAAGGCGACATCGCTGGCGTAGTAGTCGTCGTCGTCTAACAGCGCCTGAGCGCGCAAACTCAGGAAGTTTTTGAGTGTCGCCTCGTGCGTGAGCGTCGCTGCTTCGCGAAGTGCGCCGGCCGCCTCCGTCAGACCTTCTTTGTAGTGGCGAGCATACGAGACCACTTCAAACGCCCCGTTCTGACCGCGTTCGATGCAAGTAAAGGAGCCGAGAGCCCGCTTGCGGTCGGGCTCCGGCAGTGTCCCAAGCCAGCTATCGATGTCATGTTTGGTTGTGCCCGAAGGGTAAAAGTCGCCGATCGGTCGCTCGGACGGAACCCCGCCGACGAATGCGGTGCCGGTCGGGCCCCACTGACCCTTGAAGAAATTCAGCGCATCGAGCTCCGCCTGCGCCGCCGATGTCTGAGCGGACTGTCGCTCTTTTATCAGCGCGGGCGTGCCGGGCCACACCTGCCGTATATATAACGCGTCCATTTGGCGCGCAGCCCGCAGGAGCGGCACGAGCGCGGCCTGTTCGCTGGCCGGAAGGCTGGTGATATCCACCTCGACCGCGACTGAATTGAGCGTTGGCAACGGTGAGGGTTCAGCGGCCGCCTCCCCAGTCGCGGCGAGGCAAAGCAGTGCGCTCACTACGCTCCGCCCCCACGACCTGCCGGTCTTCTTCGCGTCGGACATGGAAGTTGAATTCACCTGCGCGGTGTCGCCGCACGCTTATGAATCAGAACTTAGACACTCGGAGCGTCGCATCTGTTGTCGAATCGACAGCTTACTCGCTTCAGGATCTCAATTGAGAATTCGCGTGCCGGTGGTTCGATTCTGTCCTGCGGCCAATAGGCTTCCCCTTCTCAGCGCTGCGCCGTCCTACTGACTGGCTGCATCACCTTGTTGGCAACATACTGCCCAACCTGCCGCCCGACGCCCGTGCCGACACGGGTTGAGAAGCGATAGTGAAAACCCGCCCAGATTCGCGCGTTCGCAACCTCCGTTGTGAAGTCATCGAGGTTCGACCAGTGATGTGTCACGCCCAGTGCGGTCGGGCTGGTGAGTGAGAGTTCCGGCATCGGCTGACCCAGTGACTCCAGGACTACCCGCGCTGCGCCACTCAGAATGCAATGGGCGCAGGGGTACTCCGGATGCATGGGTGTGTTATCGAGCGGCTGCCAGGTCGCATCGCCCGCGGTGTCCGGATTGTCATTGAGATCGGCGTTGCGGATCGCGGTCACCGGCCGCCAGAACTCGTAGTGATACTTCGCATCGAACACGGCGATGTAGGCGTCTGTCAGGGTGATCGCGAACAGCGCCATGAAGCGCGCGCTGTCGATGAGACTCAGATGCCGCTCGAGCACCATCTGTCGCGCCAGCGGGTGATAGGCTTGCGGGCCCACCATCAACCAGAAGCGCGCGGTTTCGGTCTGCTGCGCGCTGCGCGTGTTGCTGGTCTTGCCACCGAGCTCCTTGATCTCGTTGTAATCCGTTGCCCATTCACGACTCTTCAGCGAAGGCGGCGGACCGGGGCGAAACTGCGACGGCGAGGCGAGGGCGAACGGCCGCATGGTTGTCCAAGTCGAGCACACCATGACCGCGGTCGGGACGTACTGCCCCGGCTTGGTCTTGGGACGGTAGGAATCGACTGCGGTCGCGCCATCGTTGGCGCGCGCCTCGAGGATCTTAAGCGCAATGGCCTCCCCCAGCCGCGCACCGTTAGCGAGCGCTTCCGCGGCGGCGTTAAGGTGGGCCAGATACTCCGCCAGCGCGGCCTTGAAGCCAGCGGCGGTCTCCGGATGAAGCCCCGCGAGCGCGGTCGCCGCGGCACTCGCCGCCGCCGCATCCGCGGACGTTGGTTCCGTGATCGGCAACTGCTCGAGATATGGCTGATAACGTCGCTCGATGGAGTTAACGGCATCGAACATAGCGAGATCGACGATGGCCACCTCCCGTTCGCCGACGGCGGCGGCAGAGGCCGCTGCTGTCGCCGTGGTGTCCCAATCGGTGACGGTGTCGGCTCGGCAACTCGCGGTGTAGGTCATCATCGATAGCAGTCCACACGCTACTGCATACAATTGCCTGTTCACGGTGACCACCTGCTCCGGGTTCGAACGCGCTGCCATTGCGCGCAGCAGGCTACCGACCCCACGGCTAGTAGTCCTGGGGGACTCCTGCTATTTTTCTGATGAAGTTCTCAGGACCTCGTGCGATGTTTACCGGTCAATACGAGTTCGGAGCGTACCGCCTCGAAGCGCAAAGCCGGATGCTGTTTCGAGAGGGCGACCACGTGGCCCTGCCCCCCAAGGTGGCCGAGCTCCTGGTCGCCCTGGTGCAGGCCGAGGGCAGGGTGCTCACCAGAGAAGAGCTGCTGCAGCGTCTGTGGCCCGACACGGTCGTTGAGGAGGGAAGTCTAACCTCCCACATTTCC
>JAQGOE010000339.1 GCA_028293725.1 Gammaproteobacteria bacterium
GGCATCCTGCTGCTGTCGGCCGTATGGATCCTGTTCAATTCGATCAGCGCGCGCTTTGGGGTTGTCCCTTTTGACCCGCCACCGTTTCAGTGGCTCGAGCTGTTGGTATCCTGCATAGCGCTGCTCACGACGACCATCGTGTTGATTGCGCAGAACCGTCAAACCAAATTCGAGCAACAGCGGGCGCACCTGAATCTGCAGGTCAACCTGCTGACCGAGCAGAAGGTTACCAAGGTCATCCACCTCATCGAGGAGTTGCGGCGGGATCTCCCCATGGTGAAGGATCGCCACGATCCCCAGGCCGCCCAGATGCAAGAGCGCGCCAATACGGCACAACTGGCCTCGGCGCTCGACGAAGTTGGACTGACAAAAGGGTTGGAGGAGCGCCCGCCACCGCGCCCCGCCGATTGACCTTCACGGTTTCGCCGGGCGCAGCTTGCGGAACCCCTCCCGGGACCGGGCGTTTATCCTCGTCGGCCTGATTAAAGGGCCCGGAGAGGCTATGGAAAATATTGACGATCCGACCGCTCTCGTTGCGCGCCGTGAGATCAGAGAGCTGATCTTCGACCTGGAGACCGTTCTCGAGGAAGTGGGCGAAGAGGGGGGTATCACCGTTGCGGAGCTCCGCCAGAGCCTGCTCAACACTATCGCCAACATTAAGGAGCACTCGCAGGTTTCCTTGATTGACAATGCGCGTGCGCGGGCCCACCAGGTTCGAAACGCGATCGTGGCGGTGAACCACTTCGTCTGCGACCATCCCTGGATGGCCGTCGTGATCGGCACCGGAATGGGCTGGCTCACCCGGTCGGTGCTTGTACCGCGGCGCTCTTGAGCTCATCCGTCCAGACTTTGAAGCTCTGCAGAGTGCAGGGGCCGAAGGTCATGCTGATCGCCACATCGGCGGCATCGCGTCCTCGGGCAATGAGCACACGTCCGATCCGTGGAACATTGTGCCGTGCGTCGAAGGTGTACCACTGACCGTCGAGGTAGGCCTCAAACCACCCGGAAAAGTCCATCGGCGCCTCGACAGGCGGAATTCCGATATCTCCCAGGTAGCCGGTGCAGTAGCGCGCCGGGATATTCAAGCAACGACACAACGTGATCGCCAGGTGGGCGAAGTCCCGACACACGCCGAGTCGCTCCTGGAATGCTTCGAAGGCCGTCCGCGTGGCTCGCGCGAACTGGTAGCCGAATGTCAGATGTTGGTGCACGAAATCGCAGACCGCCTGCACGCGGGGCCAACCGGGCTTGCTTGCACCAAATTGGCTCCAGGCGAATTCGGACAGCCTGTCGGTATCGCAGTAACGACTTCCGAGCAGGTAGACTAACGCGTCCTCCGGAAGTCGCTCCACATTGATCTGCTGGGCGCCGGCCACCACGCTGTCCGGCAGGCCGCGATCGCTCACCACGCCGTCAGCGGTGATACGAATCAGCCCGGGAGGGGCAACCAGCCGCGTGCACAAGTTGCCGAACCCATCGCGGTATGAAGTTAAAGGAACCCACGGCTCGGTAATGATCTGATCGGCACGCACCAGATCGGTGCTGCGGGTGTAATGCACCTGTAAATTCAGGATCATGGGGGTTGGCTGTGGAGACTGATAAATCAGCTCATAACCAAGTCGTATCTGCACTTTGAGAGCTCCGCGGACGGTGAGATCTGCAGGAGACTGCAGCGCAAGAACCGCGCCTGTAGTTAGCGCGCCATCTAAGATGGTTGGATCTTATCCGAAGGCACGGGCGGAAGGTTGCGGAATACAGTTCTTACCCCTTCGACCCATTCATTGCCGAGTGCACTGAAATAGGCGTCGCCCGGAGCGAAACGGTGGCGCGACGTCAGTCGGAGGTCCCCGGAGGCGCAGCACGCCAGGTCGATGGGCATCCCCACCGAGAGATTACTGCGCATGGTGGAGTCAAATGACACCAACACACACTTCATTGCGTCGCTGAGGCTGGTTTTCGGCTCAATGACCCGATCGATGATCGGTTTGCCGTACTTGGTCTCCCCCGTCTGAAAGAAGGGTGTCTCGGGGCTGGCCTCGATGAAATTACCCTCGGCAAAGGTGCGAAACAACCGCATCGGCTCGCCCTTGATCTGCCCTCCAATGATGAAAGACGCGTTGAACGGACTCGGGCTGCGTGCGAGATGCTCGCCGTCGCGGCGCTCGATGTGACGCACGGCGTCCGATACCATCATTGCAACATCGAACATTGTGTGGGCCGACCAGACGTTGTCGCTGGCCCATTCCGGTGATTCCGTACGCTGCTTCAATGTGCCGATCACCGCCTGGGTGCCCGCCAGGCTTCCGGAACTCAACAGAACGATTACGCGGTCCCCGGGCCGCTCGAACACCGTCATCTTGCAGAAGGTCGCGAAGTTATCGACGCCCGCGTGGGTGCGCGAGTCGGACGCGAGGACGATACCGTCCTTCAAAAGTACGCCAATGCAATAGGTCATTCGTCACCGTCATCCCGCGAGTCGGATGGACCTTACCACACGGCGAAGCTTGGCTTCGTCGATCTGCGGCGTCGGCACAGTCCTGGTCTAAGGCATGGCCGACGATCCCGTCAATTGGCACGGTTTCGGCTATCCGGATTCTCTTGTACTACCTTTGGATCCGGGCGGGCGTTTCCGGCATCGGTGGTGCCAACTGTCCACCATCGACCAGCTGACTCAGTGAGGCCGCGGTCAATTCTTTCCACTCTATGCCCAGTCCGCGCTCTGTACGGCGAATCACCTGCGCTTCGATGGGTTTGAAGCGACGCGCGGCAGAGATGACCGACAATACCTCGATGGCGATGGATGATAGTGGTGCGATGCAAAGCGACGTGGAAACGAATGCGCCGCTGATGCTGACATCGAGCAGTCGCCCCCGCGCCGCGGGCCGCCCGGATTGATACCGAACGTAGACATCGATAGCTGAACGATAGCGAACCCCGTATCGATGCTCCATGAGAGCTCCCGATTAGTGCAAGGTGTTGGTACTGTCCGCTACAACCCAATAGTGCACTCCTGCGGCCTCGCTTGCCATCAGCGCCCGTTACCGACACCCGGGAATTTGTCCTACGTCACTCACCCCCGGGAAGCATCCGCTTCAATACCCCATCGCGCATGAAATAGTGATGCGCTAGTGCGGCGAGCGCATGCAGCCCCGCGACAATCAACACGATGTTCGCAGCCGTCTCGTGCAGGTCCTCGACTCTGTGCCTGAGTTCCTGGTTCGGGCTGAATTTCGGCACGGTGAACAGTCCGAAGATGCTGTCTCCACGTACCCAGACATTGGCGATTCCCAGCAGCAGCACCGCGAGCAGCAAGCCATAAAGCGCATAGTGAACGGTCTTGGCCAGGTATCCCGCCGGCCCCGGGTTCGCCAGGGGCAGGCGCTGCCCCCACCTCAGCCGCCAGGCCATCCGCGCCAGCACGACTGCCAGCAGCGTCACGCCAAGTAGAATATGCACGGATCGAGCCGTGATCCGCGCGGTTCCGCGTGGAAAGTCATCTATCCAATGAGCGATGAGCCAAAGCAGGACGACTAGCGTCGCCGTCGCCCAGTGCAGCAGAATACTCGTACGGTCGTAGCGGATCGGGGTGGCGGGCAAGATTTTAATCCTCAATGTGACCGGTGTATTTTACATGCCCCAGACAATCAAACACAGCCGCCGTGCTTTTCTCGAAACGGCCGCCGCCAGCCTCATTACAGCGGAGATCGCAACCATGAGCACCACGCAGGGGAGTCCCGTAAAGCCTGCTGGGTCCGGCCACCCACCCGCCCTCAGGCAGATCAATGCGGGAGTTCTCGACATTGGCTATTACGAACTGGGCCCGGCTGACGGCCCCCCGGCCGTGCTGCTGCACGGATTTCCGTACTCCATCCATACCTACGACGAAGTCGCGCCCCTGCTCGCCGCGAGAGGCTGCCGGGTGGTCGTGCCTCACTTACGAGGCCACGGGTCGACGCGCTTTCTGGACGGCGGGACGCCGCGCGCCGGTCAACAAGGCGCGATTGGAGTCGATGTCATCGCCCTGTTGGATGCATTGAAACTCAACCGCGCGGTGCTGGCAGGCTACGACTGGGGTGCCCGCGCCGCCTGCATCGTCGCCGCTCTCTGGCCCGAGCGCTGCGCGGGACTCGTGTCAGTCAACAGCTATCTCATCCAGGACATTGCGAAGGCGGGACTGCCGCTCTCGCCCTCGATCGAATCGGGATTCTGGTACCAGTACTATTTTCAGACGGAGCGCGGGCGCGCCGGACTGACAGCGAACCGGCGTGAAATTGCCCGGACCATCTGGACACGCAATTCGCCGAACTGGCATTTCGACGCAGCAACACTCGACCGACACACGGCGGCATTCGACAATCCTGACTATGTCGACGTCGTGATCCATTCGTATCGTCATCGCCTGGGTACGGCACCAGGGTATGCCCCTTATGAGGAGGTCGAGCGTCGACTGGCTGCGCTGCCCCCCATCTCCGTCCCGACGATTACTCTGGACGGTAAGGCCGACGGCATCGTAGCCGCTTCCGATGGCAAATCCTCCGCGCCGAAGTTCACCGGTTCCCGCTCGCACCGTGTGATCGACAAGGCCGGCCACAACCTGCCCGAAGAGGCGCCCAAAGAGTTCACGGACGCGGTCTGGGAGCTCGCCTCGCGCGAAAGTTAGCGCTCGTTGCGTCCCTACCCCCTGGAGCGCATATTGATGCCGCCCAGATCGATTCGCGACGACCCGCAGCCTAGGGGGGAGGGGGACTTCGATGAAACGACTCCTGTGCGGCATCGCTCTCGCAGCGATATTCGCTGCCATCCTCCCTGTCACGGGGCTCGCGGGCGAGCCACCCAATCCGTTGTTCGGCACCTGGTTGCTCAATCGCGCCAAGTCGACGTTTATCCCTGCGCCCGGGCCGAAAGGCCAGATGCGCACCTACGCACCGGCAGGTGATGGCGAGAAACTCACGGCAAGAGGGATCGATGCGGAGGGAAAGTCGACGCTCGTACAGTACACCGCCAAATATGACGGACGGGACTATGCAATCACCGGCTCATCGGGCGGCAACCTGATCTCGTTGACACGGATCGATTACCTGACGACGCAGTCTGCACAGAAGCGAGACGGCAAAGCCGTCATCGTCGCCACGCGCACTGTTTCCAAAGACGGAAAAACGCTGACCGTCGTGACGAAAGGCATCACGGTTAAAGGCGAGGTGATCGACGCGGTGATGGTGTTCGATCGGTACTAGAAATCAGCCACGCGGCTGGTCAGTTCGGCTGTTGTCGTTGTACCGACTCGAGCGCCAACGCTATTTGC
>JAQGOE010000171.1 GCA_028293725.1 Gammaproteobacteria bacterium
ATCAAGTTGAACATCAACAACAGCTCTGGCTTAGCCGGAGAGGAGCGGGAAATATGAAGAGTTTTACCTCCAGGTCGGCGCTTGCCTTGGCCGCATTGACCCTCTTTATAGGAGGGTGCGTGGCACCTGAACACCGCATGAATGTCGCGGCCTCGCGAGATGACACCCGACGAACCGATTTCGAGCACTGCCGGGCGGAGGGTCGCACCGATTGCGACGCAATTCTCAACGCCCCGGTAAATTCCAACACACCACCCGGTGGGAGCTCCGTCCGCGAGCAGGAGCGGCGTGCGGCCTATGATCGTTGTGTGGACAGGGGCGGCGCCGACTGTGACGACTTACTGCACCGGTGAGTGTAGGCAATCGCAACTGAAGTAAGGCCCGGCTTCAAGTCGGGCCTTACGACCTGACCGGCCTCAGGCTGCGTCTCTCACACCCTCGACAATGAGCCGCAGACCCAACGCGCCAAGAACGCAAGCGGATAGCCGGTCAATGCCCGTCTTGGCGCCCAGATAGACACGACGCGGGGCAGCGGATGACATCGCCATCGCGACGAAGGTGTACCAACTCGTTTCGATCAACAGATCGATGAGCGGAATTGCGATGTACATCCAGGCCGGTACGCGAGTTGGCAGCAGCGCTGCAAAGATCCCACTGATGACCAGTAATGTCTTCGGGTTGCTGAGCTGAGTGCCAAGGGCGAGCCAGAAGCTTCGCATGACTTTTGCAGCAGGTGCGTGCACGCTCTGAGCCGATGCGGGCGAGGACGACGGAACCTTGGCACCTTGCCAGACGCGCCACGCGAGGTAGCACAGATAGGCTCCGCCCAACAGCTTGAAGCCGATATATAACCACTCTGCCTCACCGAGGACTGCCCGCACACCAATCAGGGCCAGAAGACACACCGCCGATGCCCCCATTCCCATGCCGGCCGCCGCGGCGACACCGGCGCGACGGGATACGGCAACCGCGGTTCGCGTGACGAAAAGGAACGAGGGCCCGGGGCTTATCGCGCCTAAGACGAGGGCACCCAGAATGCTGAGCAACGAGACTATCGGATCCATTTCATCAACCTCATTTTGAGCGGGCGCTGATCACTGGATCACCTGCCGCCGCCTCAGTATGCATGCTGAGCTGAAGCTTGGCACCCGCCAAAGTGCGTGGCACCTCGGCTCATAACGATTTCCTAACAACCCGGTCGCACCGCGGCGCTGTTGCGCCGGGACGTGCGAAGGAGAACTATGCTGCCGTCCGCGAGGACAACCCGAATAACACAATCAGGGAGATTAACCAATGATCGCAAGAAACAGATCAAAACGGGAGCGTATTTTCAAGGTTGATCGGAGCGACGGAGGCTGTCGGGCCAGGTCGCTGCAGGCCCTCATCGCGGCGACGCTGCTCGGCACTCCGCTCGTCGCCTCGGCTGGCACCTGGCAAACACTGAAGAATCCCCCGCCCATACCAGAAATCTTCGACCCATCCGGAACCGACTTCGGCCCCGGCGGGGCCACGGCGCCCTTGCTGCTGACCGATGGCGGCGTGCTGATCCAGAACGCCGGGCCTTTCGGCGAGGATGCGAAGGTCTTCAAGCTGACTCCCGACATTCACGGCAGCTACGTGAATGGAACATGGACGCAACTCGCGTCAAAACCCTTTATCAGTTACGCGGCGGCACAGGCCGTTCTGGCCGACGGTCGGGTAATCATCGAGGGCGGCGAATATTCCAACTACGAATATGACTTCCTGCTGACGAATCAGGGAGCGATCTACGATCCCGTCGCCAACACCTGGAAGTCGGTGCCGCCACCCCTGTTCTTCGCGGACCTCTATCCACCCAGGGCCACGTTCGCCCCGCACCCGATCGGTGACTCCGCCAGCGTCGTGTTGCCGGACGGAACCTTCATGCTGGCTGACAAGATGAGCCATCAGGCCGGGCTGCTGAACCCGAAAACGCTGACGTGGACCGAAACCGGTACCAGCACGAAGAGCGACCTGAATGACGAGGAAGGTTTGACACTGCTGCCAGACGGCAACGTTCTGACCATAGATTGCTACACCGATTTTCACTTCGGCCTCGTGCCCAGCTACCCCGCCAACCCCACCAACTCCGAAATCTACGACACGGTGACAGGTCAGTGGTCCAGTGCTGGCAGCACCATCCACACGCTGACCGATCCGATTCTGTCCGAGATGGGCTCGGCAATGTTGCGACCTGACGGCACCGTCTTTGCCCTGGGCAGTTCGGGAAACTCATCGATCTACAACACTCACAGTCATCACTGGTCTGTGGGGCCGACGCTGCCCATTAGTCCACTTGGTTTTCAGTACACCGCGCAGGACGCGCCGGGTGCGCTCCTGCCGAATGGCCACGTGCTGGTCGCTGCGAGCGGTGGCGCCGCAAACGGCGGTTACTCGAACCCGCCGGTCGCGTTTTTCGAATTCGACGGCCACAGGTTCATCCCGGAGCCCACGATTCCGAACACCGCGAACGACGTCTCCGGCTCAATCAACCTCCTCGTGTTGCCAACAGGGCAGGTACTCTCGGTCGACGGCACCCTCGATGTCGAAATCTACACACCCGACAGGGTCCACGAGGACGACGAAATGGAGCACGACTTCGAGTGGGAGCCCGTCATCACCTCAGCGCCAAAACTTTTGCGGCCTGGTGAGTCCTACCGACTGGAGGGCATTCGCCTCAACGGCATGTCACAGGGAAGCGTGTTCGGCGACGAGGATCAGGACGCAACCAACTACCCGCTCGTGCGCCTCATCAATCTCGCCACGCACCACGTGTTCTACAGTCGTACCCACGATCACAGCAGCATGGCGGTGGCCTCGGATAGGGTTTCGTCGACCCATTTCGACGTTCCCGCCAAACTGGAACGCGGCCTCAGTCGTCTCGAGGTGGTCGCGAATGGAATCGCCTCACGACCGGTGATCGTCTACGTGAAATGACAGGCGCCGCCAGCACCGCACACACTACGTGCGGTGCTGGCACGGCATTTATCTCTTTCACTGCATCGCCCTGTGGGTCGGCTGCACGGTACTGACAGGTTTGACGGAACCGTTGCAATGGTCGGCAGCCGTGGCTCTTACGGCTGTCATGTCGGTCGCCAGCGACCGTTTTCTGGAGAAGCCTGCCATCGACCTCGGCGCGCGACTCGCCGAGAAATGGGATGACCGACTGCAGCTCAGGCCAATTCCGCCTCGACAATAGACGACGAAGCCAACGTTGGAATGACACGCGTCAGCCGAAACCCGGCTCGCGACAGCATCGATTCCCACTCCGTCCGCGTGCGCTCGCGTCCCGTGGTCATGACGAGCATCTCGATATCGAGATCCAGGATGAAGTTCTCGCGAGCCGTGGGCTCAACGACTCCTTCGATGAGCAGCAACTTCGCTCCGCGTGGGGCGCCCGCCTGCAAATTCCTGAGAATGGCAATGGATTCTGCATCGGACCAGTCGTGTAACACCGTCATCATCATGTAGGCGTCGCATGGCGGGATAGGATCTTTGAAGAAGTCGCCACCCACATAGCTGACGCGCGGCATATTGGTCTCGCGAGCTCGCGCGATTGCGTGAGGGAGGTCGAACAGAACGCCGCGCGCTTGCGGCGCTTTGGCCAACACCGCGTACAGCAAGTGCCCGAGACCACCACCGATGTCGCCGATCGTCTTGAAGGCGCCAAAGTCATAGGCCTCAATGACCGAACCGATCTGCACGGCGGACTTACCGGCCATGGCCTCGTGGAAAAGTTGCGCCTCCTCGGGATGTTCAGTGAGGTATGGGAAGAGTCCGCCCTGGGTGACCTGTGCAATAGGGGGCTGGCCGGTGCGCAATGCAGAGTCGAGCTCCCGGTACGCGTCCCAATGAACCTTCAAGCCCATCATGCGGGCCAGAGAACGCAGGGAGCCGGGCACGCCGGTACGGAGCATGCGCGAGGACTCGTTGTGGGCAAAACGTTCGCCGTCATGCTTGAAGATCCCGTGGTTGGCGAGTGCGCGCAGAATGCGATGTAGCACGTCTGGAAGCACTCCGAGGGAGCGCGCCAGCGCCTCCGCGGTCTGGGGTTCATCGCCCAATACATCGGCCACGCCGAGATCCGCGGCGACGTGCAGGCAGCGGGATGTCCAGTAAGCGCTGGCGAGCTGCAGAACTGGCGCCGCCGGGTGTGGTGACTCTTCGTTCATTTATGTTCTCCTTCAGCCGCCTTCCGGGACACTGTCCAGTTCGGACACGGAACCGCCTCGGGACGCTCTTCGCGGCGCTGTCTCGCGCAGAAATAGCGAGAGCACCAGACCCACGATCTGTCCGCACAGGGCAAAGTAGAGCGTGTATTGAATCCCGGAGTGCTGCGCAATCGCTCCCGCAATCGAGGGCGCAATGCCGCCGCCGAAGATCTCACCTGCCCCAATGACGAGGCCCGCAGCCGAAGCGATCAGACCCACAGGGGCCGCTTCCGCCGGAATAGGGCCGGCGAGAATGGCCAGCGCGCCGAAATTGAACATCGCGGCGACAAACAGCAGCCCGAACAACATCGGCAAATTGGCGCCGCCCGTGTGAATGAAGAGCCACAGGAACACGGCGGCGACAATGAACGACAGCATGGTTGTCGTCCGACGCCCAATGAAATCCGACACGGTCAGCAGGCCGAACTGACCCAGCGCGCCGCCAAACCCGATTGCCGACGTGACGACGCCCATCTGCGGCCCCGTCAGCTTGAGGTAATCCACGAGGTAGTTGGGCATCACGGCGGACAGAACGAACACGCCGGTCATTGCGCACAGAAGCGTGACCATCGAGAGTGGCACGTTCCGGTGTCTGAATAACCGGGACATCGGCGCACGCGTGGGCGCATGCCCGGCGGCGTGCGCCGTGCTTGCTGCAGGCTCGCGGATGACAAACCACAGCGCTACCGCCACGACGAGCCCTGGAATACCAACCAACCAGAACACCTTGCGCCAAGTCGTGAATTGCAGGAGCTGCGTGGCGAGAATCGGACCGATGGCGCCACCAAACAGCGAGATAGTGCA
The DNA here is from genome assembly GCA_028293725.1 of Gammaproteobacteria bacterium. The sequence goes on from JAQGOE010000171.1 coordinate 5,034, forward strand.
TTGGAAGATGCCGTTATTCATGCCGCGTCGTGTTGGATGAGACGCTTCGATCGCCACAGCGACGCCGGTCGGTGCCACCGCACCCTCGGCGGCACCCATGATGGCACGCATAAACAGCAAGCTCATGAGCCCCGTCGCCATACCGCTGAACACGGACAGCAGCGAGAACAGCACCACGGCGGGAACCAACACCTTGCGACGTCCGAGCCGGTCGGACAGGCCGCCGATGACAACAGCGGAAACTCCCCAGGCGATGCCGAGCGCACCCACGAGGTTGCCGAGATCCTGATAGTTCAGCGCCAGATCCTTCATCATCGCCGGAAACAGCGGCGGGAGGATGAACCGATCGAGGCCGACCAACCCAAATGCCAGACTGAGTGTCAGAACCGCCTTCCACTCGTACGAAGAATCCCAACTCTTTGCAGTCGACACGGCACCCCCTCTTTTTCACACGCGCCAGGTGTGGATCTGAACGCGCTACATTGGCGCGAATTCAATTCTTGCTTCGCATCATGAGCCCCCTCCCCATGGCGGTCAACGCCCTGTGTTGAGCGGATGCCGCAGCATGGTCACCCAAGTCGGGTACAATCAACAGATGGACGCTTTCGTGACCTCCACCGCGGACGTGCGCAGCCCGAGAATCCTCTACGGCACCGCCTGGAAGAAAGAGGACACAGAGAGCCTCGTCCGGACAGCGATCCTGCAGGGATTTCGCGGCATCGACACCGCGTGCCAGCCCAAGCATTACCACGAGCCGGGCGTCGGTGCGGGAGTGGCATCCTTTCTGGATGAGAAGGCGCCGAACGGCAAGCTCGCGCGCGGAGATCTGTACCTGCAGACCAAGTTCACGCCGCTGTCGGGCCAGGACCCCGCGCGAATTCCGTATGACCCGAAGGCTCCGCTCGCCGAACAGGTCAGGCAGTCGTTCGCCGTCTCTCTGCGGAATCTAAGGACGGACTATCTGGACTGCCTCGTCCTGCATTCACCCCTACCGAACGCGAGACAAAGCCTGGAAGTGTGGCAAACGATGGAGTCGCTGGTGGACGCTCGCGGCGTGCGGCAGCTCGGCATCAGCAACTGTTATCAGCTCGAGCAGTTGCGGACGTTGTGCGATTCGGCGCGTTTCAAACCCGCCGTTGTCCAGAATCGTTTCTACGCGGATACCGGATACGATCGCGGCATTCGAGCATTCTGCCGCCAGAATGGCATTATCTATCAGAGCTTCTGGACATTGAGCGCCAATCCGCACCTGCTCGCTCATCGGACCGTACGGGAGCTGGCTTCCAAGCACGGCCGCACGCCGGCGCAGATCCTGTTTCGATACCTGACACAGAGCGACATTGTGCCACTGACCGGAACTCGCTCCGAGACGCACATGCGCGCGGACCTGGCGATTTTCGAATTCGAACTGGCGGACTTTGAGCGGGAAGCGATGGACGCGCTACTCTGACCTCACCCACGATCGCCCTAGTTCACTCGAACCATGTTGGCACGCTCCTGCTCGGTCGTCTGCGAAACCAGGACCACCAGCACTCCCTTGCCTTGACGAATGACCTGGGTCTGGGAGCCCGTGAGAGGCTGGTCGATCTTGTCCGGCGTCAGATTGAACATGGCTCCCGTGAGCGGATCTACGATCAGCATGCCGATCACACCACCGAATGCCAGATTGCCGAAGTACCAACCGCTCACCGAGGAATCGAGGTTGACCACCGCGGGCGCATGCCCTGGCAACTCAAACTCCAACCGGTAGTTCTGCGCCTTGAAATAACCGTACTTCACGGGCAGCTGCGCGACAAACGGAGTCGTGTTCGTCTGCACGAGCGTATTGGAGCGGTCGTAGATGGAAACCTTCGCCCCCGGAGGCGAAGACGTGATTGGAATGGCTCTCGGCCCACTATGGACGATGGTCGCGCAGCCGCTAAGCGCAGTGCAGACCCCAAACACTACCGCTACGGTGATTTCCTTGAGCATCGCAACTCCCTGACTCGATACCGTTTATAGAGCGGGCGTGCACTGACGCCCGTCCGAGCGTATCTACGCGCGGCTTTGGGCACTCTAAGGGAACCAACGCCAAACGGCCAAGCTCAGGATAGCGATTCTGAGGAATGCGTCGAAAAAGCGCCCGCACCCTCCCCGGTCTCTCAGAACCGACACCCAATCCCGAACGCCGCCACGTTGATATTGGCAGCGCCGGTAGTCTCCGCGTCACCAACCCCGTCGTAGTGGTCGAATTCAAATTTTATGTGCCAACTCTCATTGAATGCATAGCGAAAGCCCAGGCCCGCCACAGGCGCTGGAGTGCTTGCCGTCATCCGGGTATTGAGCTTAGTCGGGCCGTCGGTCGCAGCGACCGACAAATCCGCGTGCGCAAACAGGTAACCCAACTTGAGAAACGCCTCCAGGTTACCGACCTGGACCGCCCCGACTAACCCCAGCGTAGGACCCTTGGATGCGAACCCGACCGTCCCGTGAGCGTTACCGGCACCCGATGCACCCGGCACATCCGAAGCAGGAACTGATCCTCTCCCAAGACTGACATAGCCCGCTTCAGCACCAAAGTAAGGGATGAACCGGTATCCAACATTAAGGCCCCAGGACGTATCTTTGATACGCGGATCAACCGCGCTCAAAGTGACGGCCGGAAACTTAACTTCGGTCGCGTAGGAATAGGCGGCGACCCCCAGGTCAAAGTCACCGTAGAAGCCAGAGCTGTCCGCATATGCAGAAGTCGCCGCGACAATGACCAGAATGCCAAATACAACACGCCCAAGTGAGTTTACCGCCATCATCACACCGACCGCCGCGTCACTGTTTCAGGTCGACCAGTGCATGCAGCGTACCAACTCAACCCGGACCGACGCCCGTACCGCAAGTGCCTGATTACAGTAGCGCCGTCAAACTGAACCTCCGGGCCGGGGTGTCCACGAATGCGGACAGTTGTGCATGCGACACCACCACACGCCCCGCCCCTTACACGCTAGAACCCGGCCCAGTCACCTGCATCGAATAATCGTGGCGTGGCGTAATCGCCCAATACTCCTCCACCGCGTCGCCGCGAACACAGACAAACTGCGGGTACAACACGACAGTGGGATCGCAATGGGACACGATGAACGCCAGCCGCTCGCCGCGGGAGGGTCGCCGCGCCCCAGGACCCAAGGCCACCCGTCCAAACTCATCACCGTCATAGGAGTAAGTCCACCCACGCTCCCCCGCTGCAGAAATAGGCGGGGGCCCGTTGAGAGCAAAGGCCTTCGTACCCGCGTCGGTTGTGACGTGATCATCCCATTGAACGCCGACGACAGTAGTGTCCACGAACAAAGCCGGGCTGAAGTGCCCCGCTGACATGTCCACGGTTAGATAATCCGCATCCATAAAAATGTACGACCCGGCCTGCAATTCCGTGTAAACACCGCCGGGCCCATCAAACTCCGCGGAGCCGGTGCCTGCCCCCGTCACGATCTGCGGCTCGAGTTGCTCCCGTTCGAGCGCGGCGCGCAGAATTCGAACCTGGTCGGCGACCCCGGCCACGGCTGAGCGCCGCGCCCCCTGGTCGGCGATATGCTGAATGTGGCCGGCATAGGCCTGAATCCCGCCAAATTCCAGTCCGGCCGTCGTCCGGATTGCCTTTGCGAGAGCCACTGACTCACCAACCGTCCGGCAACCCGTCCGCCGTTGCCCGACATCAAAATCAACGAGCACCCGTAGCCGCGTCCCCAAACGATTCGAGATAGCATCGAGCGTGAGGATCGCAGCGGGATCATCGACGACCACCATGATGCTCGGATCCCGCCGCAGCAGTCCTTCCAACTGAGAGAATTTCGGCTCGCCGGCGAGCGGTGAGGTCAACAGGAGTCCCGCAACCCCTCCCGCGACCATCGCGGCAACCTCATCAAGAGTCGCGCACGAGACTCCGACCGCACCGGCGGCAATCTGGCGGCGAGCAATAGCGACGCATTTATGCGACTTCGCATGGGGCCTGAGGTGCACCCCCCACTGCGCAGCCAGCGCGGCCATTGCAGCGACATTGCGCTCCAATGCCCTAAGATCGATCACGAGCGCCGGAGTGGGAACTGAAGAGCGAGTGGATCGATGCGGCATAACCCCTGGCATCATGTGGCCTTTGGAAATCTCAGCTGCACCAATTGCAAGCGTCGACTCATCTCGGCACTCGAAAAGCCCAGAGAGGCGATCATGTCCAGACGCGACCGCGCGGAATTGCCAGTGTAGAACGAGGAGAACGAGTTGAGCCGCTCGAGTTCCTCCAGGAGGGCGGCCAGTGCCCACTTTCCCACATCTTCGCGCGGTGCAATCGATTCGAAGGCCTTTCCGGGTGCAAGGAACGGCTCGCCGACATTTACCCGGTTTTCCTTTACGATCGTCTCGACCAGTCGGCTAAGTGCACTCACGGCAACGGCACGGGAGCCATGCTCGCGTGCGACTCGCGCGAGGCTTGCCAGGCGCAGGAACTGAGGGCGCTGGCTACATAGCGATTGGAGCGACCGAAAGCTCGAATCCAGCGCGCTAAAGCGCGTGAGCGGATCGAGGCTCGTATCCTGACTGATTGCGAAACGAGCCAATGCTTCGTTAACAGCAACTGCATCGTCAGAGGATTGCGCCGTCTCCCAGACGTCCGCAAGTGCGGCGCCGTAAGGCAGTGCGACTAGTTTTTTCCGCCAGCCGTAGCGTTCCGCATGCTCGCGAAAAAAAAGCTCAACTCTTTGCGCCGCGTCGGGCGCGTCGAGCGCCGCGGAATCGAGCAGTAGCCCCCGTTCGGCCAAGCGCGCGGCCGTATCATCCTTGCAGCAAAATAGATTCAGCAGGTAACCATCTGCCACCGAGCTTGAGTCAAAGGGCACCAGCAGATCCGGTCCCACAACCAAACGAAAGGAACGATAGCCGCACTCCGCGAATTTCCCGACCAGTTCCAAATGCAGATCGTCCCCGGCCTTGACCTCGTACAGGATCAGCGGCGACAGTTTGGCAAGAAAATCACGCCCTCCCGCGATGATATGCGCCTCCTCCCCTTCGGCGTCGATCTTGAGTAGGGCAATGTCCCGCCAATCGTATCGTTGCAGACACTCATCGAGGGTCACCACGTTTACGGTCTCGAAGTTGCCGGTCAGGGGCCGTTCCTGAACTAACGCATTCAGTTCCGAGTGCTCGCTCAAAGTCAGTTGGGCCTGGCCGCACTTGTTGGAGACAGCGCTGGTTTCGAGCACCACGTTGCTGAACCCGTTGGCGGCAATTCCCTGAGCGAGGAGCGCGGCGGTACTGGAGGAAGGCTCGAATGCCCACACCCCGCCCGTCGGTCCCACCGCGTTCGCAATGGACAGCGTGTATACGCCGTAGTTCGCTCCTATATCGATGGCATTCTGTCCCGGGCGCAAAGTGCGACGCAGAAAGCCCAGTTCATCTTCAAACCAATCTTGCTGCTCAAACAGCACATAGGGCGTGATCAGATCGAGAGAGTTCGGCACAACGACGCGAACACCCCCCGCGATTTCAACTGTTGTGGTGCGCGTCGCGGCAGCTGCTACTGACGGCAATTCCGGCTGCTTTTGCGTTCCGCTACCCAGGTCGGGTTTGATATCTGCGGCCGCATCGGGGCGAATGTACTGGCCAATGCGTACTGCAAGCTCTTTGAGAAGGCCGCCAATCATACGGGAATCCTTATTGCGAGCCGATTGGCAAGTATAGCGCGCAGAACCCCCGGGCGGCGGCCCATTACCGCCACCCCCGGCTCACCCCACCCCCGAAGCCAGAAACAAACCGACCGCATCCGTGAGTTCCCGAGTCCGGGCCTGGACCACACCGAGCTCAGCCAACTCATACAACCGCTGCGCGGTAAGAATCTGGAGAATATCGGCATTGCCAACGCGATAGCCCTGCCGCGTCAACCCCAGCGTACTGACGGCCGAGGTGAGTGCCTGTTGTTGCGTCTCCAACGCCTCGGCGTCGTGGTCAAGGGCATGCAGCGTGTCGGCCACCTGGCCGAACGACTTCAACACCACGAGTTGGTACTCCGCGAAAGCGGCCTGGTATTCGTCCTGCGTGGCACGCCGCTGGGCGTTGAGCGTACCGCCATGAAAGATCGGCGCAGTGATGCCACCTATCAGGCTCCAGGCGGAAGTCGTCCCGCCGGTGAGCAGGCCCTCCTCGGCCCAACCCGAGGTCAACGTGATCCGAGGATAGAGATCAGCCGTGGCTATACCCACCTTCGCGCTGGCCTCGCGCAACTGTGCCTCGGCGGCGCGGATGTCGGGGCGAGAGCGGACCAACTCGGACGGCACCGCCAGATTCAACTCACGCGGCAATGTGAACTGGTCGAGCACAAACTCGGGTGCGGTCCATTCGGACGGCGCTTTGCCAATGAGAACCGCCAGCGCATCCTTTACGACGTCCAGATCCTGGTACAAGGGCGGCAGCAGGGTCCGATCTTGGTCCCGTTGGCTCGTGGCCTGGAGCACATCGATGTCCGAGACCACCCCCACCCGACGGGCGGCGCGGACCAGCTCGAGTGTCTTCTCGTCCGCGTCCAACACTTCTTTCACTACCGCAATCTGCGCCCGGAGGGAGGCGATGCTTAGAGCTTGCGCAACGGTATCGCCCACCACACGCAAGCGCGCGGCCCGTAACTGCTCGTGCTCATAATCTGCCGAAGCCCCCGCCGCCTCGATCCGATGACGTGTCGCTCCGAAAAGGTCCACCTCGTACGAAACCGTGGGCCCGATGGTGTAGGCCGAGAAAGTGGGAAAAGTCTCGGCCTGCGGACCTAAGAAGTAGGCGCCGTACTTTCTGCGCTCGAGGCCGGCTGCAGCATCGACCTGGACCGAGCGTGCACCGCGCGCCGCATTCAATCCCTCCTGCGCCTTGGCCAGGTGGGCGCGCGCCACCTCGAGTGACAGGTTGTTTTGCAGCGCCAAGTCGACCACGTGGTCGAGATCCGGTGATTGCAGCTGCGTCCACCAATCCTCTCGGGGCGCCGAGCCCAAGACGATCCTCTGCCCCGAACTGGGTGGTGTATCGCCTCGACCCGCGGCCGGCACCCCGGCGGCCCGCGTCGCTGCGTCCGTATAAGACTGCAATGTCGGTGGCGCGGGTGGAGAGTACTTCGGGCCTGTCGCACATCCGCCCGAAATGATGACGGACGCCGCGAACGCGACCGTGAATGACCTGGTGAACACGCTCAATGCGCCTCCCCTGCAGGACCCGCGCTCCCCTTCTTGAAGCAACACACTGCGACGAGCGCGAGGCCCAGCAAGACACTTTGGAAAATAATCGTATCGGACATACCCAGGATGAGTGCCTGACGGTGTAGAACGCGACCGGTGGCGATCGCCGCGTCGTGTTGGGCGATTGACGGATCGGCAGTCACCCGATGTAGGAAGAGGCCCGCCAGGTGCTGCAGCCGCTCGCGCGCGCCTTCTCCCGACAGCGACACCTGTGAGGTTAGGATGTCGGAATGATATTGCTCACGCCAGGTGAGGAAGGTCTGCAGGAGGGCGATACCGACGGCGCCGCCCAGGTTGCGGACCATGTTGAACAGGGCCGATGCGGAAGGGGCGTGCTCGCGCTCGATGCCCGCGATCGCAAGTGCCGTCATGGGCATCATCACCACCGACTGCGCCACCGCGCGCACCAGGCTCGAAAAAATGAATTGGGGTCCGGAGAAATCCCCCGACATGGAAGTGGCCAGGAGGCTGCCCAGAATAAAGAGAATATAGCCGCCGATCACCAGGTGCCGGGGGTCCACGAATTTCACCACCCGCGGCATGAGCGGCAGCAACACCAGTTGCGGCAGACCGATCCAGATCAGAACCGAGCCGATCTCCTCGGCGTTGTAGCCTTGCACCCGCGCCAGGTAGAACGGCACGATGTAGAGCCAACCAAACAAAGAGAAGCCGAAAAAGAAGTTGGCAATCGACCCCAGCGCGAAGTTGCGCCGCGCGAACAGTCTCAGATGCAACAAAGGTCGCGCGTAAACGAGTTGCTGGATGCAGAAGGCCACCAAGGCGACCGCCGCGATGACGGTCAGGCGGGTGATGAACGGCGAACCCAGCCAGTCATCCTTGTTACCCTCTTCCAACACCGTCTCGAGGGATCCCAAGCCGATGGCCATGGTCGCGATACCCACCCAGTCGCCCCGGCGCAGCAGCTCCAGATGACGGGGCTCGCGATCTAACGATAGCCATAACATTGCGAACATCACGGCGCCGGGCAGGAGATTGATCAGAAAGATCGATTGCCAACCGAAGTTGTCGTTACAGTAACCACCGATGACCGGCCCGATCGAGGGCGCGAAGATCGCCGACACCGAATAGATGGTGAGGCCGATAGGGTGCTTCGATGCAGGCAAGCGGGTCATGATGAGCGTAAACGCCAGCGGAATGAGCGAACCGCCCGCGAAGCCCTGCAGCGCGCGCAGCACGATCATCTGCCCCAGGTTGGTCGCGAACGTGCAGCCGACCGTGAACACCAGGAAGAAAAACGTGCTGGCCAGCAGGTAGGTTCGTAACGACAAGGCACGTGCGAACCAGCCGCTGAGGGGAATGACGATAATTTCGGCGACCAGGTAGGCGGTCACGATCCAGCCGCCCTCGTCCACTCCCGCGCCAATTGCGCCCTGCAGATCGGCGAGCGCTGAGCTCACGACCTGAATGTTGAGAATCGCGAGAAAAGCGCCCAGGCAGGCACCTAGCACGGCGAGCCAGGTCTTGCGCGAAACCTCGGGCTCCGCGCGTTGCGCCGGCGAGTGGGTCGCAGTCAATGATCCGCTCGGCACGACTCAGCCTCCCTGCCGCGCGTTGGTCGAGGAATGTTCGTGATGCGTGTCGACTGCGACATCCACCGACATGCCTGGACGCAACCGACCCGCCAACTGCCGAGGGTCGTCGAGCACGACTTTGATCGGGATCCGCTGCACGATCTTGGTGAAATTGCCCGTCGCGTTGTCCGGGGGTAACAAGGCAAACTCCAGGCCACTCGCCGGGGCCAGGCTATCGACGTGCCCGGTCAGCCTCTCGCCGGGGAAGGTGTCGACGGAGAGACGGACTGCCTGCCCCGGGTGCATCCGCGTGAGTTGTGTTTCCTTGAAGTTGGCCACCACATACGTGTCCTGCAGTGGCACGATCTCCATCAGCTGGGTGCCCGCCTGGACGAATTGACCTACGCGCAACGTGCGCGCCCCCACGGTGCCGTCGATCGCGGCGCTAATGGTGGCGTAATTCACGTTCAGCTCCGCCTGGCTCTGGTTCGCAACCGCCCTTAGGCGTTGTGCCTCGGCCAACTGCCGTTGGGTTTGAAGGACCTCGACCTGTTGTCGCGCGCTGGCCAGTGCGGCCTGCGCACGAGCAACACCTGCGGATTTCCGCTGGAAGTCTGTGGTGGCCTCATCCGACTGCTCATCCGAGCCGAAGCCCACCTTCGCCATCTCACGACGGCGGCCGTCGTTACGTTGGGCCAACGCGGCTGCGGTCTGAGCAACCTGGAGATCCGCCTGGGCCTCACGAATGGCATAGTCCTGTGCGGTCAACTGCGCAGTGAGGTTAGCAACCACCGCGTTGGCCGCGCCAAGATTGGCATTCGCCTCGCGCAGTGCAGTCTGCAGATCGCGGTCATCGATGTGCGCGAGCACTTGCCCCGCCTTGACGGGTTGGTTGTCTGCCACCAGTACCTGCGCGATGTATCCCGAAACTTTGGGGGCCACGGTGGTGGAGTCCGCCTTCACATAGGCGTCGTCGGTCGATTCAATAAAGCGCCCGACAGTCCAGTATCGAACGCCCCAGGCCCCTAACGCGACACACAACAACACGCCGGCGGCCCACAGGACATGGCGAGAACCTAAACGCCTGCTGGAAACTGGCCCGGTCGTGGCGGACGGCGTGGCGTCGTCGTCGCGAGGCTCGTCGGCCGGCACGGTCCTCGACGCGGGGGCGGTGGCTGTGACACTCATTGCAGCAATCCCATGACTCTTTCAGCAGCAGTAATCGCTATTTAGGGGTCACCTCCGAGGTCCTGGTAGCGGTAAAAAGCTGATGCTATCCTTCCGAAAAGTGGAAGGATGACGACCTTGTCCGATGAAATCAGTGACTTACGCCTGTTCACGCGCATTGTTGCGGCGGGCAGCCTCTCGGAAACAGCACGGCGGATCCATAGCTCGCTGCCAGCAGTGAGTCGCCGGCTGGCCGCCATGGAAGAGCGGCTGGGGGTGCGGCTCATCGATCGGGGATCCCGGCGCTTTACCCTCACCGAGGAAGGCGGCGTGCTGTACGAACGAGCGCTGACCATCTTGCGGGACCTGGATGCTGCGGAGGCAGAAGCCACCGCCCAGGCGAAGCACCCTCGCGGACGGATGCGGGTCGGTGCGCCGCTGGAGATCGGTCGCCGCCGCATCGCGCCCCTGGTCGCGGAATTCACAGCGCGTTATCCGGGCATCAGTATCGAGTTGGTGTTGAGCGATTCGCGAGTCGACATCCTCGAGGAAGAAATCGACATCGGCATTCATGTCGATGTGCCCCAGGACAGCAACTTGATCTCGCGAGTCCTGCTTTACGGCAGTCGTGTGATCATCGCTTCACCCGAGTACCTGGCACGTCATCCCGCGCCAGCCAAGCCGATCGATCTGCTCGAACACGACTGCGCCCGACTGGTACGTGGGCGGCGTGTCTTCGATCACTGGATGTTCAAGGAGGACGGACGGGTGCGCGAGGTCCAGGTACAGGGCACGCTACTGACCAACAATTCCGAGGTGATGCACGAGTGGGCACTCGCCGGACGCGCAGTCACCATCAAAGCGTTGTGGGATGTCGAAGACGACATCCGTGCGGGTCGGCTGGTGCAGCTCCTGAAGCCCTTCCAGTGCGATGAGTTGAACCTCTATGCCACGTATGCCACCCGCACCCACTTGCCGCCGCGCATGCGGCTGTTTATCGATTTTGTGGTGCAGGAACTTTCCGCTCCCCAACCTCGTGCATCTTGACTGCCGCTGTCGCTGCCGCGTTCTACGACGCAACCGGTGTGAACGCCCGCCGGATGCCGCTCACGCCCGCCTATGTAACCTCGCTGCTCAAAAGCTAGCCGGCAAACCGCTTTACCCTCGTGACATCAAGTCAACGGGCCGCAACCGCCGCTTGCCGCGCGTTCGGTCGCAGCAAATTGCGCGCGGGCTTCTCGAGGAAAAGGAAACAGAGCAATGCGGCAGCGATCGCGGCGGCAAGAGCGACCGCTACCCGTAGCCACTGCGGTGAGAATGCAAGTCCGTCGTAGACTCTGGTTATCACGACGGAGTGCAGCAGGTACAAGCTGTAGCTCGCTTCTCCGAGGAGCACGAGCCAGCGTGCTTCCAGGACTGACACCCATTGCGGCCGTAAAGCGAAGCCAACGATGATGGCGGCAAACGCGGGCGAGAGAAAGCCGGCGGAAATGAGGGGCGTTGGGACTGTGCCGACCAGCACTGTGAGTGTCGCCACTACCAGCGATCCGCCCAGAACCAATGGTAGCGCCAGAGTACCGCTGAGCTTCACTCGCAGGAATATCTGCCCGGCTAACATCCCCGTCAAGAATTCGGGCAGGCGCGCCACCGGGTTGAAACTCAGGACATTTTTCCAGAACAGCGTCGTCTCGGGAGAATTGACCTTATCGGCGCCGTCGGGATGCACAACGATGTAAAACAGCGAGAGGCCCAGGCTCAAAAGCCCGCAAGCCGTGATCCACGCCAACAGATGAGTTGGAGAGCGCCTCCGACACCACACCAGCAGCGCCGGAAACAACAGATAGAAGAACGCCTCCACGGACAGGCTCCAGCAGACCGAATTCCAGGTTAATGCGCCCTGAGGAATCCAGGCTTGCAGCAGCAACACAGTCAGAATGCAGGCCGAGAACAAATGGTGACTGCTCCACGAATAGAATGGAATATGCAGATATCGCACCGCGTGGAAGAAGAAGGGGGCGGATATCACCAGGGATAACGCGTAGGCGGGGTAGATCCGCGCAAGCCGCGCTTGCCAAAATCGCGGCGCATCCAACAGGGGATCGGTGTACGTATACACCAGGATAAATCCCGACAGCACGAAAAAGCAGTTCACGCCCACGTAGCCGATACTGGCAAAGTTCTGGTACCACCACGGACCGACAGCGAGCTCTCCGGTTACCCACATATGGAACAACACGACATGCAACGCCGCGAAAAATCGCAGAGTCGTGAGAGCCTTCAGCTGCGAACGAGGCGCAACAGGTGCCCCGCAGGCAGGCACGCCGCCCGAGTACGGGGCACTCCGATCAGCGGTGTTCATTTTGGATCACGATCCGAGCTGACGAGGCTTCATGTCCGCGCCGGTCTGTCGACCGTCCTGCTGTCCACCACGCTATATTCCCTCTCACCACGCCTCTCGATCCTCTTTGATGTCGCCGGCGTGCTCGGCGTTTAGGCCACCTCGGCTAATCTCGTCCGACCGCAATTCCTGGGGGCCGCACCGGTGCAGAAAAACCCCCGTCCCCGCAGTAGGATGACGGGTATGGACCAACCCACCTCCCCCCAATCCCCCCTGACCTACCCCCTCGGCCCCGCCCCACTCCCCGGGGCAGCCACCGAAGTCGCCCCCGGCATCCACTGGCTGCGAATGCCGCTACCAATGTCCCTAGACCACATCAACCTGTGGGCTCTGGAGGACGGCGAAGGCTGGACCCTCGTCGATACCGGCATGCGCACCGACGAAATCGCTTCCGCCTGGCAGAACATCATGTCGGGATTGATGGCCGACCGCCCCGTGAAACGCGTCATCTGCACCCATATGCATCCGGACCACATCGGCATGGCCGGCTGGCTGACGCGTCGATTTGACTGCCGGCTCTGGATTTCCCGCCTGGAGTACCTGACATGCCGCACTCTGGTGTCGGACATGACCCGCGAGGCGCCCGCCGACGCGATCCGTTTCTATCAGGCGGCGGGCTGGGACTCAGAAGCCATCGAGCGTTATAAGACTCGCTTCGGCACTTTCGGAAAAATGGTGTACACCCTGCCTGACAGTTTCCGGCGCATCGCGGACGGCGAGGCGCTCGTCATAGGCGGCAGGACATGGCGAGTCGTCGTCGGCCGCGGCCACTCCCCCGAACACGCGTGTCTGTATTGTCCCGAGCTGCACGTGTTGATCTCCGGCGACCAGGTGCTGCCGAAGATCACCTCCAACGTGTCTGTCTTTCCCACCGAGCCCGATGCGGACCCTCTCACCGATTGGCTCGAATCCCTCGCCTCCATCAAGCTCAGAATTCCCGATGACGTCCTCGTGCTGCCTTCCCACAACGAGCCCTTCCGCGGCCTGCACGCCCGTATCGAGCAACTCATCCAGGGACACGAGCAAGCTCTCCTGAGAGTGAATGAAGCACTCGCCGAACCGAAGACAGCCTCTGACATCTTCAGCATTCTCTTTCGCCGCCGCGTAAGCGGAGAGCTGCTGACCATGGCCACTGGAGAAAGTGTCGCCCATCTGAACTGCTTGATCCACCGCGGGCAAGCCGTGCGTGAGATGGACGAGTCAGGGATCGCCTGGTACAGCCGGACCGTTCCGTAGTGAAAGTCGGGGACCGCTTACTGTAGGCTGTCGACTCCAGCGCCCACGTGCGGGTTTTACCTGACGCCGCACGCGCCATCGGCTGCGCCTGTGGACGCCGAGTTCCATCTTCAGCAATACTTGCGCGTGCCGCAGTCGCACCGAAATCCGCGGCATTATGGAAGATTGAAGTAACTCGCCAGGAAATCTCCGTGTCGCACCGCCCCCAGCGTGGGACCACGCTTCTTCTGTCGTTGCTCCTAGTCATTCCGACGCTCGTCCACGCTGCGGCCGGCTGCAAGTTGAATCGCCTCGCCTCGCTTCCTGTCACGATGGACGGTCTGCGCCCGACCGTTGAAGCACAGATCAACGGCAGCCCCGCGCTCTTCACGCTCGACAGCGGCGCCTTCTGGAGCATGCTCAGCCCAGCCAGCGCCCAACAATACGCGTTGCGCCTGGACTACAACCGCGTCCCCGGACTCTACGTCCAAGGTATTGGCGGCAACGCAGGAGTTGCCGTCACAACGGTAAAGACCTTCACCGTCTTCAATGTACCGCTCCACAACATGGATTTCATCGTGGGTGGCAGCGAGCCGGGCAAAGGCACGGTCGGCCTTCTCGGTCAGAACATTCTTCGCATCGCTGACGTCGAGTACGATCTGGCGCAAGGCTCGTTGGCCCTGTTCAAACCCGAAAACTGCAAGCACGTCGACCTGGTCTATTGGGCAAAACCTGGCGACGCCTATAGCGCGATGGACATCGAGGAGACAACGCCGCGCGAGCCACATACAACGGGTAGAGTCATTCTCAATGGCGCGAAGGTCCGCGTACAGTTCGATACTGGCGCCGCGACGTCGATCGTCGGTTTGCGCGCCGCGGCCTCCGCGGGCCTGAAACCCGGCAATCCGGGCGTGGAGCCGGCGGGGTATACCACGGGAATCGGCCGCAAAACGGTCCAGACCTGGATAGCCACCTTCCCGGTACTGAAAATCGGTGACGAGGAGATTCGCAACGCACGCCTGCAATTCGCCGACCTCGGCGACTTCGACATGCTGTTGGGCGATGATTTCTTCCTGTCTCATCGAGTGTATGTCGCCAACAGCCAGCACAAACTCTACTTCACCTACAACGGTGGCCCCGTATTCGCCCTGAACACACGTAAAAAGGCACCCGCAGCCGCTGTGAAACCCGCAACGGAAGGCGACATCGCCCCGACCGATACGGCAAAATCTTCGGCCGAATCCTCCCCCGAACCCGCGTCGGCCAAGGCAAACGGCGGCTCGCCGTCGGATGACACCGAGACCTCACCGGCAAATGCCGCTGACCTTGCCCGCCGCGCGGCCGCTTTCGCGGCTCGACGCGATTTCGAGCACGCTTTGCAGGACTTCAACCGCGCCTGTGAGCTCGCACCCGGCGAGCCTGGTTACCACTACCAACGTGCGCTCGTCGAATTTTCACTTCGGCAGCCCGAGCCCGCGTCAAACGACCTGGAACGGGCACTGACTCTCAAACCTGACTACGTAGACGCGCTGGTGACGCGCGCCGAATATCGGCGGTCCAAGCGGGATATGGCCGCCGCTCTGGCCGACCTGGATGCTGCCGATCGAGTGGCTACCAAAGAGGCAGATGTGCGCCTCACGCTCGCTATGCTCTACGGGGGCTTGGATCATCCGGCACAGGCCATCACCCAGGCGGATCTCTGGATAGCCATCCACGAGCAGGATCCGCGTGTCTTCCAGGCGTACAACGAGCGCTGCTGGGCACGCGCCGTCCTCGGGAAGGAGTTGGACCAAGCCTTGCGCGACTGCAATGCGGGCCTGCGGTTGAATCCTCACGCACCGAAACTCCTCGACAGCCGCGGGCTGGTAAACCTGCGCCGCAACCAGTTCGACAAGGCGATCGCCGATTACAACGAGGCACTGAAGATCAACCCGAAAATCGCCTGGTCCCTCTACGGACGCGGTCTTGCCGAACTCCGCAAGGGAATGACCACCCAAGGGGACGCTGACATCGCCGCAGCCAAGGCGCTCGCCCCGCATTTACCGGAGTTCGCGCAGCGGATCGGTGTCAGTCCATGATTGCGCGACACTGGCGAGGATGGACTGAGACTCGCAACGCCGACGCCTACGAGACTCTCCTGAAGACAAAGGTTCTCCCCGAACTAAGGCAGGTCGCCGGCTACCGCGGGGGCTACATACTACGCAGCGACGGGGCGGAGGAAGTCGAGTTTGTAGTGGTCAATCTCTTCGAATCTATTGAAGCCGTCCGCCTGTTTGCGGGTCCCGAGTATTCCACGCCGGTGTTCGAACCGGAGGCACGATTGCTGTTATCGCGGGTCGAACCCATTGCCCGTCACTACGAGGTGCGCGCTAGCACCGTCTGACCGTCTCCCTTAGAGCTCTCACTGAATAGCCGTTCAATCCCTGCTACGATCGGGCGGCTCAGTGTCTCGAGGGGGTCTTGATGCATCCTGCCTTCTGGGGCGAGTTCGCCGGAACCGCTGTTCTCATCCTGCTCGGCAACGGCGTCGTCGCCTGCGTCGTATTGAAGAAATCGTACGGCCACGGGTCAGGCTGGATGGTCATTACCGCCGGCTGGTGTTTCGCCGTGCTGGCGGGAGTCATCACCGCACTGGCGGTCGGCAGTCACGCGCACCTCAATCCAGCCGTGACCATCGGTTTGGCGACGGCTAGCGGCGCCTGGGGTGAGGTTCCCGCCTACATCGGCGGCCAACTCCTGGGCGCCATGGTGGGCGCGACGCTGGTGTGGCTGCATTACCTGCCGCACTGGGGTATTACTGACGATCCCCCTGGAAAACGGGCCTGCTTCTGTACCGCGCCCGCCATCCGCCACATACCCGCCAACGTACTGAGCGAAATCATCGGCACATTCGTGCTCGTTCTAGTAGCCGCCGCGATTTCCTCCACGCATTTCGCGCCGTCTGGCCTCCCTGCCGGCGTAGGTCCCGTGATCGTTGGCTTCCTGGTCTGGGGCATCGGCCTATCACTGGGTGGCCCCACGGGCTACGCGATAAATCCCGCGCGAGACCTGGGGCCACGCATCGTCCACGCATTACTGCCGGTCGCCGGGAAGGGACCCTCCGAGTGGGACTACGCGGCGGTCCCAGTACTGGGCCCGGTCATCGGCGCACTTCTGGCCGGCATCGTGATCCGGGCCATCTCGATCTAAGTGCTCGAGCCGCGCTCACCCGAGCCAAGTTTTCGCAGCGCCTGCTCAAACACTTCCGGCGGCTGACCGCCCTGAATCAAGTGCCGGTCGTTGATGATCACCGACGGCACAGCCTGTATGCCCAACCCGGCATAGAACTTCTCGCGCTCGCGCACCTCCCGTGCGAATTCGTCCGAGCCGAGAATCTGCCGCGCGCGCTGTTCATCCAAGCCAACACTACCGGCCACACTGACCAACACATCGTGGTTGCTCGGGTCACGGCCTTCGGTGAAATAGGCGCTGAAGAGCGCGTGCTTGAGTGCGGGCTGCTTCCCCTCCGCAGCGGCCCAATGAAGCAGCCGATGTGCATCGAACGTGTTGTAGATGCGACCCCGCCGCCCGAAGTCGAAATGAAACCCCACGGCTTCGCCGCGCGCCTTGAGCGCCTCCTGGCTACGCGCAATATCGGCGGACGATGACCCGTATTTCTGTGCAATGTGCTCGGCGATATCCTGGCCCTCAGGACCCATCTGCGGGTTGAGCTCGAAGGGCTGGAAGTGGATGTCCGCAGCGACGTCTTGACCCACGCGGGCGAGCGCCGCCTCCAGCGATTTCAATCCGACCACACACCATGGACAGGACACATCGGATACAAAATCAATTTTCATTTGCGGCTCGAAATACCGAAGAATATAGGGAAGTTTAGTACACCCGCGCCAGCGCGGCTACAATGGCGACTCGAAGCGGGCCAGGAGCTAAACATGGGCATGGCGGTAGGGCTTTCAAGGCCGCGACTCGATCGGATGCGTCGCGTCCTTTCCGGGCACATCGAGCGTAAGGAGATCGCCGGACTGGTTGCACTCGTCAGCCATCATGACGACGTGCACGTCGAGACGCTCGGCACCCTGTCGATGGATCAGCCGACCCCCATGAAGCGCGACGCGATTTTCCGGATCGCCTCCCTCTCGAAACCCATCACCGCTGTCGCGGCCATGATGTTGGTGGAGGACTGCAAACTACGACTCGACGACAGTATCGAGCCGTGGCTGCCAGAACTCGCCAATCGTCGCGTACTGCGCTCCATGACCTCGGAAATCGACGACACGGTACCCGCGCACCGACCGCTTACGGTTCGCGACCTCCTGACATACCGCATGGGTTTTGGCAGCGTGATGGCACCGCCGGACACGTTCCCCATTCAGAAGTTGATTCGCGAATACAAGATCGGCGGCGACGGACCGCCGCTACCGGCGCAGGCGCCCACCACGGAGGAATGGGTGAAAAGGTTTGGCTCGCTACCACTGATGGCGCAACCGGGCGAGCGTTGGATGTATCACGTCAGCCACGAGGTACTCGGCGTACTGATCGCGCGCGTATCGGGGCGATCGTTGGGCGCGTTCCTGCAGGAACGCATCTTCGATCCGCTCGGCATGAAAGACACCGCCTTCCACGTGCCTCCTGAAAAACGCGACCGCCTGCCCACAAGCTACACCTTCAACCATCAGACCAACACGCTGACGTTATATGACGGAGTGACTGACACCGCCTGGGGATCCGAGCCTCCGTTCGAGTCCGCCGGAGGTGGATTGGTCTCCACCCTCGATGACTACTTCGCCTTCTGCCGTATGATGCTCAACAAGGGCCGGCATGGCCGCCAACAGATCCTCGCCCGCGCCACGATAGATCTGATGACCTCGGATCAACTCACGCCCGAACAGCGGGTGGGCGCCGAGGCGTTCTTTGGGGGTTACCGTAGCTGGGGCTTGGGCATGTCGATCGACATCCGGCGGGAGGAAATCTTCCACACTCCGGGCCGTTTCGGTTGGGACGGCGGCCTCGGCACATCCGCTTATACCGATCCCGCGGAAGGGATGATCGGCATCCTCTTCACCCAACGCATGCTGGATTCGCCCCAACTGCCGCGCGCGTTCACCGATTTCTGGACCTTGGCGTACGAGGCCATGGAGTAGACACCGGCGCCCGCCGGCCAACTTCAGTGATGTGAGTCTCATCCGGCATACCTAACGGGTTGCCGCGTTCCCTACCGCGCCCGACTTCCGATGCGTTTCACAGTCGGCAATGCTGCCTCGCGATACGTTGGGCCGACTGATTCACCTTTTCAACGCGTTAGGTAAAAACGGGAGCTCCCCCACCATGCGTCGCGCCCCCAAACACCGCCGTGGCAGGTCCGGAGGCGTCGCAACGCTCGGTGCTGGCGTTCTGAGTCTGGCTGCAGCACCCGTCCTGGCAGCACCGACGGGCGGGCAGGTGACCACGGGTAACGGGCAGATTACCCAAAACGGCAACCAGACCACGATCTCCCAGCAGAGTCAGAATCTGGCCATCAACTGGCAGACCTTCAACATCGCCGCCAATCAAGGCGTCACCTTCGTCCAGCCCGGCGCCAGCGCCATCGTCCTGAACCAGGTCCTCGGCCAGAGTCCGAGCCAAATTTCAGGTAGCCTCAAGGCCAACGGCCAGGTCTTCATCCTCAACCCCAACGGCGTCCTCTTCGGTCAAGGTGCCCAAGTCAGCGTCGGTGGGCTCGTCGCGAGCACCCTGAGCCTCACTGTCAGCGACTTCCTTGCAGGCAAATACGACTTCTTCGGCAATAACACGGCCGGCGTAAGCAACTCGGGCACCATCACCGCCGCCAAGGGCGGTTATATCGCCCTGCTCGGCGCGAATGTCACTAACAGCGGGCAACTCGTCGCCCCCCAAGGCAACGTCAGCCTCGCGGCCGGCCAACAGATCACCCTGCGGCTCGCAAACGGCAGCCTCCTGGGACTCACCGTCACCCAAGGCGCCATCGATGCGCTCGCCGCAAATCACGGCCTCATCCGGGCCAACGGCGGGCAAGTCATGCTGACGGCCGAGGCCGCCGACGCGCTCACCAAAGCGGTCGTCAACAACGACGGTGCCATCGAAGCGCAGACCCTCGACAACCACAACGGCACGATCCGCCTGTTGGGGGATATGAACAACGGCACGGTGGAAGTCACCGGCACCCTGGACGCTTCCGCCGAAAAAGGCGGCAAGGGCGGCGACATAGGTGTGTTCGGCTCGCAAGTCAACCTGTCAGGCGATGCACAGCTCACCGCTAGCGGCAAAGCCGGCGGCGGCACGATCCTCATCGGCGGCGACTTTCATGGCGCCGTCGCAGCGGAAAACGCAACTCAGACCTACATAGGCCCCGACGTCTCGATCCACGCCGATGCCACAGCAAACGGCGACGGCGGCAACGTCGCCGTCTGGTCGGACCAGCAGACCTACATGTACGGGACCGTCACCGCGCGGGGCGGCGCCCAGGCCGGAAATGGCGGCTTCGTCGAGACCTCAGGCAAGAATTACCTCGACTTCCAGGGTCACGTCGACCTGCTCGCTCCTCACGGGACAACCGGCAC
>JAQGOE010000176.1 GCA_028293725.1 Gammaproteobacteria bacterium
GACTGCTGGGTTCGATGGCGGCCTCCCTGCTCCGTTTCCGCGAACTCAATGTGGTGATGCCGACTCCGTACTTCTCGGATACCGCTTCGCGTGTCACGCCGCCATCGTGGTCAGCGATCGCTTGTGCTCTCGTCTCTGGTGTGTTGATTTGGGGCCTGATTTTGATGTGATGACCCCGGTGGCGCGCGATACATACTTTGTGTAGCGTTGGCGTGACGTGTGAAGTATGCACGGGAAGCAGCTTATCTCTGGACACCAATACCATGAAAAACGAGAACACCGGTGGCGCTGGCGGACCACTCGCCCGGGTGATGGCGCAGGCGCTCCTGCTCTCTTTCTTACTCGCGAACGCACGAGCTGCGGACCCGAGCACGGAGCCCAAGTCGGCTTCGAAAGCTACCGACGTCGAGGTATTTCAAGACGCGCGCCCTCTGCGAGCGCCGAGCGACCGCTTCTATCCAGCTCACGAGAAGCAAGAGGGCAAAGAAGGTTGGGTCATGCTTAACATGATGATCGATCCGAGGGGCAAGCCGTACGAGATCGCTGTACTCGACTCTACCGGCAATGTTGAGCTGGAGAAGGCAGCCATTCGAGCAGTTGATGGAATGGCCTTCGCGCCCGCAAAGTGCGGTGGTACGCCTATTGATTCCAACCTGACCTTCAAAATGACCTTCTATCCTGGCGATCATCCCGCTCGAGGAGCCTCTGTAAACTTCCAAACCGCGTTCAAGAGTTTCCTCCAGGCCATAGATGCAAAGAGCAAAGAGCAGGCCGACGTGGCGCTTCAGGGGATGAAGGCGCAGAATTTGTACGAAGACGCCTTCGAGGGCTACTGCAAATATCTCTATGACCACATTTGGGGTACCGAAGTCCAGCAGCTTGCAGACTTGCGGCGCGCAGTTGCAGGAGAACGCCTTACCAGATATCTGCCAAAGGAGTTATTCAGCAAAGTACTGACGGCGCAGTTCGCTCTGCAGGTGAAGGTCAAGGATTACGGGAGCGCTCTGTACACTTGGAACAGTCTGGAGCCCATCGCGTCGAGTTCCGATCGCGACGTTCTTAAACAGACCGTCGACCAGATCATTGCAATACGCGACGGCAATCAGGCGGTGAGCACGCCCGGGCAGACCGTCGACGGTACGACCTGGAACGGTCACCTTTTCAAGAGCCACTTTGCCATCTCGGTGGCCACTGGAGCAGTGTCAGAAATCAAACTCCGTTGCAAGAAGCAGTACATTTTCTTCAGTTTTAAACCCGAGCTTGAATACACCGTCAACTCGAGTGCCGGCGAGTGCTTCATTGAAGTCGTCGGCGATCCGAATACAACATTCGAGCTCGTTCAATCGTGAGCTGATCGGGGTGGGCAGCGACGGAACTCACGATTTTCGGTAACCTACTCGCCAATATGGTCCCTTTCCATTTAACTCGCGAATTCTTTGAATGGCTCCCAGCAGGAGCGCTTGTGTGAGCGACCTTGAACTAACTGCACTGCCAGGACTCCCGGCCTATGGGGAGCAAGCGCGGGTGTTCAGCGCGACAGGGATGGGAACGCATTCTGAGGGGTTTGTAGTTGGCTTCAAATCCGCCGTCGGCCGCGTTTGGACGGCAAATTTTATTCGAGGCCTCACCAAGTTCGATCTTTTGACGCTCCATCCCAACGCGCATGACGCCCTGATCATTGCGGGCGGTCAGGTCTACATTATTGATCCAGTCGCCGAGAAGTTGGTGGAAGCATTCGGCGGCGCAATTGTCGACGCATTTGCACATCCGACGTGCGCCGCCTTAGTCCTGAATCACCAGAATCTAAGATTCGAAGCCATTGGCACGAACGGACGGATCTGGCTGTCGCGTCGCATTTCCTGGGACCGACTACGCTCGCTCAAGCGTCAAGGCACGATTCTGACTGGCGAGGCGTGGAGACCAGATTCGACCTGGCACGCATTCGAATTGAATCTGGATACGGGAATGGTGATTGGGGGCTCTTACGACGATGCTACACATCAACCCAAGGGCGCGGTGAACGCAGCGTTGCCGGGCGCGCCTAAATCGTAGCGGGTCGTATCCGATGGCTACATTCGGTTCTTGGCAATACACCTGCGACCGACAGGCGACAGCCGACGCCTATTCTCGAGCCTCCTGTGGGAGTTCGAGTCGATGCGCGTGCGACGGCTGTAGAAACTTTGTGGCCGCACGCGGGGAGGTATTTCCAAAAGAATTCTTGTCGCTTCTGGATGTACTTGGGGTAGATCCAACTAAGGACGGCGAGGTTTACCGCAACGGTCAGTTATCGCCCGGAAAGCACCACTACGGTGGCTGGTTCCACTTCGTCGGCACACTGGACGTAACCGGTGACTTTCCGTCCATGCGCTTTGGGGACGACTTCTCTGCATGGCTCTGTCACGACAGTGCTCCCAGCCTGGCGGAGCTCGACGGATTGCCCCTTGTTCAACTGGAATTTGCGGGCTCTGCGGTTCCTTGGGTGCTGGATGAGCCTGAGCCCGGGTGAGCGATGAAGGTCGAGCCGAAATCTGACGCGCTCGCGGCTACGTGCTCCTAGACGACGTGATATCCCACGACGTCGGCGAGCCGTATGGCGCCAAAGCTAGAGCTTGATCGCCGAGGCGGAATCACCAGTTTGACCGGAGACCCATTTTGTAAGCCTACATAAGCTTGCCCTTTCCGGATCGACATGCCGATGGCGCCCACAGAATTGTAGCTATATCTTGACTTGATCTAAGATCACCGCGTCCAACCTCGGGTTTCTTAACAGAAGGACCGCAGGCATGAGTGTCATAGACCTTACGATCACGAATCATGTGGCGACCCTGGTCCTTCGATCAGCGGCTGCACGAAACGCAATCGATATCCACGCGGTGCGGGAGATGCACCGCTCGCTCGACGAGATCAAAAAAGCCGCCTCCGGTGTTCGGGCCTTAGTCATTACCGGAAGCGACGGAGTCTTTTGCAGCGGCGTCGATCTGCACTCGGTCGATCTTGGGACTCCGGACGCCCGCCAACAGGCGCACGCCGAGCTACGTCGTTTTATGGATCCCCTGGTGTCCCGGTTCGGCGAACTGCAGTGTCCGATCGTCGCCGCCGTCAATGGGGCGGCTGTCGGTGCGGGGATGAGCCTGGCCCTCGTCAGCGATATTATTGTCATCGCAGAAGATGCCTACCTCTGGCCCTCCTTCGCACGGCTGGGCGTCGTGCCTGATGCTGGCGTCACAGCTCGGCTGGCGCGGCGTATCGGCGGCGGACGGGCGCTTTCATCACTGCTTCTCGCAGAGAAGATAGACGCGAAGACCGCTTTGGAATGGGGGCTCGTCTATGCCGTCGTACCGTCGGTGGACGTGCTCAACACCGCGCAAGCGGTGGCGCATCGTCTGGCGGCGGGTCCCCGCGCAGTGATTGCGCAGATTCGGCAGCTGAGCGCGTCGGCCTTCGATAACTCATTGTCAGAGCAGTTACGCGCCGAGCGCAGCGCTCAAGAGCGTGTCCTGGACGCACATGAATGTTTCGAAGGGGTCCGGGCGTTTTTCGAGAAGCGAGACCCCAATTTCTTACCACCTTAAGAGAAATTTTCGCGAGGCAATGGTCTCCCGATTGAGGCGCCAGGAATCCTGCACAGACATGCAGGTGAGGCCATCGCAACAGCCAGGTCAGTCCTTGGGGTCACCCTTGTTGAAGAAAGGCTTCATGTCGCTGTACTCGTAGGACTTGACCTCTGGCCCAGGGAGCGCGCCGCCCTGGGCCTGTTTCTGCTGCAGCTCGGCCAGCGCTTCGTGCGTGCCCTCGAATATGGCGCGGGCCAGCTCGTTCTTGTGGATGGAGTGGTAGCGCGACGGCAGGACCCACTGCACGGCCGGGAAGACGTAGCGCAGGTAGGACGGTGTGTTGGAGTTGCCAAAGATAACGCTGGGCTTGTAGATGCCGAGGGCTGGGATGCCGACGCCGGTCACCGCCACCTCCTTCTCGCCGATGATGCGCGCATACGTGAACGAGGACTTGATGTCGGAGCCAGCGGCGGTCATGAGGCCCATGGAAAGTACGCCGCCCGCCTTGCACCCTTTGGCGAAGGCCTCGGGGTACTGCACCTCGATCTTGCGCACCTCTGCCTCGGGCATCTTTTGGCTGCCCTTGCCGACGCCAATGGCGCAGAAGCCGACGGTGGCGCCGGCCTCCCTCGCCGCGGGCTCCACGGCCTCGGCCAGCTTGTCCATGTCCGGCACCACGACCTCACGCACCTTGGGCATGCCCTTGAACTCATCGGTCTGCCTGCGGTTTACCACCACCACCTGCCTCACCGCAGGGCTGGCCGCCAGCAGGTTCACGATCTGCCGTCCCACATTCCCAGTTGAGCCCAGCACGACTGCCGAGTAGGGCGCCGGCTTACTCACATCACTGCCCGCTCCGCCACGATCCGGCGGCGGACCGTAGCAGCGTGGTGTTGTTGAGCACGGCGGCGTCGAGCACGGCTGTCTGATCGGTTGCCTGCGTCCAATTCCCAGCCTCCACCGCTTCCGTGAGACCGGGAAGCTCCAGGTGAGCATAGGTGTAGCGGGCAGCATAGAGAATGTGCTGGAACCAGGGCCGCCCGGGAATGCCCGCCGGGTTGAGCCAGTTGGATTCCACGTGCAAGAGTTGGTCATTGAGGTGTCGAATCTGAGTCTGGGTGGCATTTCCAGCGGCGAGGTCGTTGAGTGTCAGTTCGCGGAGCTGCTCGCCGGCGGTCTCGAATTCGGCGATACGATCCTGGAGTTGCTTCAGCGGCAACACATCGGGATCGATCTTGTTGTCGCGCTGCAGCTGGGCGAGAAAGCCGCTCAGCGCCGCGCCGTTGGCCCCAAAGTCGAACGGCAGGATGTCCGAGTTTGCGAGCCGCAGCGTCACCAGACCCCAGATGCGCGTCACGGTGATGTGATATCCAAAAGTCGGATCACCGATGCTGGTCATCCAGAAGTGATCGTCGTAGGCAGAATGATATACGCCGTAGTCGCCGGTAAACCCGAGGTTGATTACGGGTCGTCCCAGATGATTCAGAAACACCGTGTGGTCGGAGCCGCTGCCGATTCGCGTCTCGACCAGAGCGGAATCAGCGGGAGGGGCCGGCAATTTCTCACCCCGCATCGCTGTAACGCGCCACGCCTCGTACAGGGACTTTCCCGATGGAGCGCTCACACTCTTTGAGGCTTCGATCAGCATCGGCGCGAGGGAGGCAACTGCCGAGGGCTCGAAACGCAGACCGTCAGCGCCGGCCGTCGTCGCCGCACCCGCAACCGCTTCGTCGACGTTCACATAAGCGACCAATTTACTCTTCAGTTCGTCCGCGAACTGTTCGCCCCACTCGGTGGACCCAGTGAGCCCATATTCCTCGCCGTCCCAGCTGCACACGACGATGGTCCGCCGCGGGCGCATGCCCTGCCTCTTCAACTCTCCCAAGGACCGCGTCAGTTCCAACATCGAAGCGGTACCGCTGACAGGGTCGACTCCGCCATATACCCAGGCATCACGATGATTGCCTACCAACACCCACTCATCCGGCAGTTCGCTCCCGCGGATACGTGCCTCGACGACCGTATAAGGTTTGATGCTCGTGTCCATATCCACGTGGACATGGACGGTGACGGCGCCGGTGAAGCGGTACGTGATGGGCAGGGCGCCGCGCCACTCCGCCGGCACTTCTGCCCCGTTCATTCGCTCGAGCAAAGGCTTGGCGTCACGCCAGGACAACGGCAGTCCCGGAATCTTTGGGAGGGATCTTGCCTCTGCCGGAGCGATTCGCCTGGCCCCTGGGACGGAAGCCCAGCCGGGCGTCGTCGGATCGCCGGGTATAATGAAGTCGTAAGTAATCGCGCCGTGTTGGATGTGGGTCTCCGGGCCCCACGGGCCGTCCGGGAATACCTTGCCGCGTGCGTAACCATCGTCTGCGGGATCCGAGTAGATCAGAAGGGCCGCCGCTCCCTCCCGCTCCGCCGTAATAGCCTTGAAGCCTCGATAACTGTACGGGTTTGAATAGCGGACGATGACCACCTTGCCTTTGACGCTGATGCCATTCTTCCGCAGCAAGTCATAGTCATCAGGATTCCCGTTGTGGGCATAGACCAGTTCGGCTGTAACGTCACCCGAGGGTGAGTACCCGAAATAAGAGCTGTCGATTCGGGGATTCTTCGTCGCGGGATCACGACTGTAAGGAGCCTCGCGGAGCGACGCTTTGAAACGAACCGGCATCGTCATCTCGAGACTGACGGATCGCGGGCGGGAGTGCAGTACGTCATACCTGCGGAGCGTCACATCTTCCCAGCCTTGCTTGCGCCATTCGCGAGCAAGTACGGCGGCAAGCCTGTTGTTCTCCTCGGAGGCCGCCGGGTGGGGATTCGCCGTAAAGATGCGGTGCCATTCGCGAGCCTTGTTGGCCGATGGAAGCGACTGAAACTGCGTTTCCAGCTCGCGCTCCGCGGCCGCATGAGCGGGCGAGAATCCAAGAATTGAATCCGGTTGCGGCGCCTCTGCCGCTCGGCTGATGGCCGGGGACACGATTGACAGCGCGCCCAGGAAACCCGAAACGACCCAATACGAAACGGTCCGAATCATTTTCAGGCCCTTATTATTCGAAGATTCGACGTCACCTGCACCAGTTAGCGTGCTGCCGCTTTTCTCGTGTTGTGCAGGAATGATACACGTACTTCGATATCCCGCACGCGGCGCCTGGCTCGATCGAGCCCAGCAGCGTTTCGCTCACAGGTCGCTTCCGAGCTAACGGTAGAAGACGTGATTGCCGATTGTCGCGACGGCTTTATGGCTCTTGGCCCAGCCCGGGCGAACGCGGGTGGAGTGATAGAACAACGCTTCCGGCACCACCGGATCGTTAGTGTCGTCATACGCCGCAGTGGCGACAGACATGGCGCGCCTCCAGGCCGGCCCGTCCTCTGGGGAGAGCGCGCCGAGCTCCGTCCACGAGAAGTCTGCAACCGTCCTCTTGCGGCTGGGATCCCAACGCATTTCGTGGACCACTGCGCAGACGGTGTGGGGAAAGTGCTCGGCGCGAGTCCGATTCAACGTGACTTCCGCCACCGCGTACTGTCCCTTCAACGGTTCGCCGCGAGACTCAAAGTACACATTTTCCGCCAGGCACTGCAGATCGCTCTCGCGCCGCTGCGCACGCTTCACCTCTCGCGACAGCGCGTTGGCGGCGGGCATTTCAACGTGCGACTCGCTGAAGCAGGCGAAGCAAATGATACCGACCAAAGCGACGGCCAGCGTCGCCATCGTGGCAAGGAACGGCAAATGCTCCCGCACGTCGGTGTGCCAGTACCACGCCAGCTCTTGCCGCCAGATCGTCGTCCGAACCCGAGCTTCCTGCAGTAGCGATAGGATCATGGTGATTGGCCATTATCCCGGTCTCGCGACACGCTTTCCGTGCGCGACTTCAAGCGATGACGTTGGTATTCGGCTTTGTGGTGTCGTCATCCGGCAACAGACTGTTGAGTTGAACAGCTGTATGGAGCGCCCGAGCGGGTAAGCCCGGCTCTGCTCGCCCCGACGATCTCCCGGCATTCGCCCTCACACACCTTTCAGCGCCGTTACCTCTATCTCGATCTTCATACGTGGATCCGCGAGTCCGGCCGAGATCATCATCGCCGCCGGACGCACGTCGCCGAAGTACTTGCGGAGCACGGGCCAGCACCGCTCGAATTCGCCGCCGTTGGGCAGCACGTACGTCACTCGTACAACATCTTTCAGGCTCGAGTCCGCCTGCCGCAATGCTGCTTCGATATTCTTCAGGCATTGCTCAGCCTGTTCTGCGACATCGGAAGAGATGGTCATCGTGGCATAGTCGAAACCCGTCGTCCCGGAGACCATGATCCAGTCTCCGGCAACAACAGCGCGGGAATATCCAATCTGTTTCTCAAAGTCTGAGCCTGAGCTGATGAGTGTCTTCGCCATCGGTTCTCTCCGGAAATCAGGCATGCGCCTGGATCATCAACATACCACTGCTCGGCGTCCGCTTGCGGGCTTCGTCGTCCCTCAATGTCCAGACGGTATCCACACAACACGGAGCTAGTCCCCCAACTTCGAGAGATGGCGCAACTCCTCAGGACCGTCTATTCGGCCTGTGTGACCGCCGAACTTGCGTTGCAAGGACAGAACGCCGACCAGGACCATGACATTCTGCGCACATTGCGCATGCACGTTTCCGAACCGGTCTATGAAACGGAAAACCGTCGCCCAGAACCTAAACGGGAATCCGAAGCCTGCTGCCCGCGTCGAGCGCGCGTTGGTGTGTGCCGAGGAATCGGCGCGCCGCACTTCGCGAATGCACGGAACGCCCCTCCCAAGGTCCGTGTCTGCGAAAACGGCAGCAGCCCAGTTTGGGCTTCGACGCCTCAATTCTCCAATTCACTCTGGGCTGCGATCATCCACGCACGCTTCAGTGGTAGCTCGGCTTTCAGCTCCTCACTGAGCTTGTCGTAGTTTGCGAAGAGTTGCTCGAGCAGTTCCTTCTGCGTCCATAGCCGGACGCGGAAAAAACTTGGGGCGAGCTCCTTCTGCACGTTAGCTTTGAATCCGTTCCAAGAGACAAACAGTCCCTCTTGTGCGCCGAACTTCGTTATGGCGCCGAGCAGTTTGTCTACGGTCGGGCGGTCAATCGGTGCACCTCCGGACTTCACTTCGACGCACAAGCGCGGATTGCCGAAGCCAAGAGGGCTTGAGCCTGCGAGGATGTCCACCCCTCCATCTGCTCCCTCGGGGCTGCGATACGTTGAATAACCCTGCGCATTGAGAATCGTCTCAACGAGTCGCGTGAGGTTATGTCCCTTGAAACGCGCGGTGATTATCCGTGCGATCTGGTCGCGGGCGAACTTCCCGAGGTCTGTATATTCGGCCGTGACATCCGTCACCGGCGCCGTCGTCTTCGCCGCCGAAGTGATAGTCTCTGCTCTCCAGTCATTGGCACGCATGGCGGCAATGCGTTGCTCCGCGTTGTTACGCTGTACACGGCAGATGGTTAGGAAGGCGCCGAAAGTGAATAGTAAGTCTTTCCCGAAATGGCTACGTGGCACTCCCTCGGGAGCCCACTTTACCTGCCGCCAGTGATAGAACGGATTCGGCCCTTTCGGTTCGGCGTGATAGTCGCCGATCACTTCACCGATGTAAATCGCAGGTTGTGTCTTGAGAGGTAAAACAACAAGGTCGCCTCTCTTGATCTCATGTGCGAATGGCCAAACCTGCCTTACCCAATTCTGGATCGCTTTGGGTTTCGCATCTGTATAACGCTCCGTCATAACAGCTGCCAATTCGGTTCGCTGTTTGAGTTTGGCAAGATTCACGTCCAAAGCGTCCCGCGTTACGTAGACGCGATTTTTCTGGATGAACTTCTGTTCGTATTCACCGTGTGAGCCTGCACGCACTAACCAGATCGCCATATTCCTCCTGAGAGCCTTTTTCGTTTACTAACAAAGAAATGCTTTAGAAGTCCCATCAGCACATGCTTTGCGGCAGTGGCGTCGTGTCGCTTCTCGAGGACGACGCTCCACGCCACCTCGAGGCGGTCGTGGATTAGCTTCGAGGTCGTATGAGCCGTTAATGGATCAAGATACGCTTGATGTATATATGCGTCAAGCCTCAAATGGCTTATTCGCTATAGCTAACGCAGGCGCACGGTCCGCTTCCGCGCGGCGCCCGCGTAAAAGGTTCGCAGTGGGCGAGTCAGCCCGAGAAGAGATCCCCCGAAACTACTTTTCGACCCATTTTCCTATGACGACGCCAATGATCCGAGCGCCAGGATAAGCGGAAATCTCGATGATCTTATCCGGCCAGTTTGGATTCGCGGGCTTTAAATACTCGAGCCTGCCCTCGACCACCAGTCGCTTGAACACAACTTCGTTGCGACCGCCGAGTTGGACCACGACGTCCTTGCCGTGCGCGGGAGTAACATCAGGATCCACAAATATGATGTCACCGTGTTGGTAATCGGGTTCCATGGACTCGCCTCTAACCCGCAGTGCGAACGTTCTGTCACCAGAATATTTCGGCTGCGGCATCCATTCTTCGCCATCTCCGGGTTGAGGATTGTCTGACGCATCCGTGAATGAGCCCGCTTGAGCCCAGGGGATGAGCGCCACGCGTGCAGATCTTTCAACTGACTTGAGATCGTCGGTTGATTCGGCGACAGGCTGCTTTCCTTGGCCCATTTCGGCCAGCTTCGCGAGCGACATACTGAACGCTTTGGCGATTCGCTCCAGGTTTACGGACTGAGGATTCACTTCTCCCCGGAGTATGCGTCCAATCGTTGACTGCGCCACGCCCGATTTCCTCGCGAGAGCTGTTTGAGTCTTCAAGTCCTTGTTGGCCGCCATGACTTTCGCCACGGCTCCGGCCCAGTCGACACCGGATACGTGCTTGCGCTTAACCACGTATGCATCATTGATGATAAACCCAGGCAGAAGCGGCTTCTTCTCCGTTTGATGCATAAAAGGCTTGTTCAAGTTGCCACGCTTCTGGCCAGATGAGTGGATGCGGATCAGGCGGCGGGAGAGCCTAACACGCCGCGAGTTGAGAACGGCTAGCCTTGAAGTGCAAACAAGGTCCCAAGTTGAATCGCAAACTATTGCCGACGTGACAGCGCGGTAAGTCCAACATAGGAAGGCCCCGTAGGAGTTGCGCGGAGGTGCAACCGCACGATTGGCGTCGGTGACTTCTATCGAGCTAAGACGTGCGCCGCGCTCGCGTTCTGACGCCATAATGCCGATGCGGCCGGTAGGGGGGCTGCTACTTTTTTGTCGCGCTTGTAATCTAGTCGCGTTCTCCGGACAAGGCGGCGCAGTCGACCGGACGTTATTTCACACGGGGCGCCGCGACGTCCGATATCAACGCCGTATCGTCACGATTCCAAGATCGGGCATTCCGCAGCTTTTCCACTACGATAGTCGACAGCAGTTGCATTGACTCGGTCGCCACGGTAGATGTTGCTTTCTGTGAGGCAGGCCTGCAGTCTTTGCCCATATGGGAAAGCCACATGATTACCTCGACGCTGACAGGAGTATGCTCGATTCGAGCAAAGTGAACGATTGGCGGCTAGAACCATGAACGTGCCGCAGCCCACGGGCGCGATCACTCCTGCCCGGCAGGTGACGCGTTACTGATGTGAATCAGCTCCCAAATGGGACAGTGCGGTCATGACAACCACAACGGAACAAGTCGATCTGTGGCGCCAAGCGCCATCGGAGCATCAGCGGCTGGAATTCAAGGAGGCCAAGAATCAGTTCGACACGCGAAAACTAAGTGAGTACTGCGTAGCGCTGGCCAACGAGGGTGGCGGTGTGTTGCTGCTCGGCGTGGCCGACCGGCCGCCGCGCGCGGTCGTGGGCACGCAAGTCTTCCCGGACACGATCCAGGCGGCCGAAAAGTTGTTCCACTCCGTCGGCTTTCGCGTGGACATCGATGCAATAGCGCATCCGGATGGTCGTGTGGTTGTCTTTCACATACCGTCGCGCCCGCGTGGTACTGCTTATCATTTCGATGGCAAATATTTAATGCGCGCCGGAGAGGCGCTGATGCCCATGAGCGAGGATCAATTGCGGCGGATTTTCGCGGAGGGGCAGCCAGATTGGCTCGACGAGCCATCTCGCTCTGGCCTGCAGGCTCAACAGGTTGTGGGGCTGCTGGATACGCAGACGTTCTTTGAGATACTCAGACTACCGTATCCAACCGATCGCAGCGGAGTCATGGAGCGACTGACGCGTGAGAAGATGGTCGGGGAATCGGGAGGTACTTTCGTCGTCCGTCGACTCGGTGCGTTGACACTGGCACGGCGGTTGGAGGATTTTCCTGACGTAACTCGCAAGGCACCCCGCCTCGTCGTTTACTCGGGCATCTCGAAGCTGGAGACGCGGCTAGATCAAGTGTTCACGCGCGGCTACGCCGTTGGTTTTCAGGAATTGGTACGCTCTGTGATGACCCAACTGCCACAGAATGAGGCCATCGAGGGCGGTCTGCGGAGGGAGCTGAAGCTCGTTCCGGACGTCGTGATCCGAGAATTGATTGCAAACGCGCTCATCCATCAGAACTTCCTGATGTGCGGAGCGTCTGTGATGATTGAAATCTACAAAGATCGTGTGGAGATCTCGAGCCCCGGGGAGCCGCTGGTTCCTGTCGAGCGCTTCATCGACGGTTATCAGTCGCGCAACGAAAGGCTAGCTGATCTGATGCGCCGTGTTGGGATCTGCGAGGAAAAGAGTAGCGGCGTGGATCGCGTGGTACAGGCAGCAGAGGTTTGTCAGTTGCCGGCACCCGACTTCCGCTCAGGCTTCCGGCGCACATCCGCGATAATCTACGGACCGAAACCCTTCGACGAAATGGATCGAAACGACCGAGTGCGTGCCTGTTATCAACATTGCGCGCTGAAATGGGTAACGCTTCAGCCCATGACGAATCAATCGCTTCGCGCGCGGTTTCACCTGGGTGAGGACAAAGCAGCGATTGCTTCCCAAGTGATCGCCGCTACCATCGATGCCAAGCTCATAAAGCCGGACGAAAGCGTTCGCGGGTCTCGGAAATTTGCGCGCTATCAGCCATTTTGGGCCTGAGCTTTATTTAAGGCTAACCCCAGGGATGCTGGCTCCGAGGGAGCGAGGGGCAATGAAATCAATGGGTTACTATTTAAGGCTTTCCCTGGAGAGGACTTAGTGTCGCAGCGTCGGGGGATCGTCCCGGCGCGGTCCGTGGAGGTGGTGAGATCCGCACCGCATACTCAATCGAAGCCTCGACGACAGTACCGGACGATTTCTCCGCATAATTCCGCGGGGACGGATAGCAGTCGGACGCTCTGAAAATCCCTGTGTCGGTGGTTCGAACCCGCCCTGGCCACCATTTATCCACGATCAGCGGGATACGGCCAGATCGGATTTCTATCTCGCTGATTCCCGCTGGCAGGCGCGACGGTAGTTGTTATACGCTTCTGACGGTCAATCCCACGCGCAAATGATCGCCGCATGAACGATCGCCCGCAGTTGGATCTCTTCAGTGAAGTTGGCGTGCCTAATTCGGCGCACAGCGAAACGCCAAGAATTTTTGCGCGCTGCTGTGAATGTGGACGCCGCGCATCCTTGTTCCTGGCGGTGAACAACAGGCTACCGCCTCGTTTGTCTCGCTACGCGCCGAAGCAATTGAGTCTTGACTTGCAATGCCTGGACAATGTCGTCATCAGGCTCGTACCGCGGACTCGCAGTACGTTTCTCGGCATGCGGACAACAAGCTTTTTCCGAAGGTCGCCGGCATTGCGGCGTTTCGCGTTTCGCTACCGGGATCGCGGCGTGATCTTTCTGGGAGATTTGTTACGGCTGCCGCCCCATGAGGTATTGAACGCGCTGCGCAGGCCCGAATGGATTTGGGAACTGCAAGGGGAGCTTGCAGGTGCTGGGCTCGCCTTGGGAGACCGTTTCACGTGGTGGAAGCGCCCTTCGCCCTACTAAGACTTAGGAGCGAGAGCCGGGAGCGCGCTGTCAGGTACGTCGAG
Source organism: Gammaproteobacteria bacterium (assembly GCA_028293725.1). The sequence continues at coordinate 13,517 of JAQGOE010000176.1, forward strand.
TTCCTCGTCTTTGGCAGGCTCGTACAGGCGACTCCTAGGATCATAGCGGAATTCGGGGGGATCAATGCGGACGGTTCCTACTGCGTCTCTCAGAACTCTCTCGTACAGGCGCACCGCCAGCTTGTGAGTGACTGTCTTTCCGGACGCCATCGCCCGGAAAACACCAAGGCGGCGTTGGCCTGTCTGAGCGCGTACGCGATCGGCCATTACAGGGTCGCTTAGAACCTCTTCGCAAATCTCACTGGTGAAGCCGTGAATGTAGCTGACCGCGGGCTCAATACTCATCTTTTCGTAGACATCCTCCTTACAAGGACGTAAGGAGTCCTTATGATTTAAATCCTCGGCTATCACTTCACACAGAGCGATTGTTTCGTACGCCTTCGAACACATCGGCGTCGCTCGAGTTCTCTCGGAAAAAACATCAACGAACTGTCTGGCCGCGTATGGCTCCGTCCAATCGAAGCCGAGTCCATGCCAACTCTTTCTATCGGCCAGTAGCCGCTTCATCTCAGGGATATAGCTCTTGCATGCCGTGACCTTGAGCTTCCCCGCCAGAACGCGTTCCTCGAACCACATGAGACCACGAACGTAGAAGCACTTCTCCAGTGCTAAGCCGACCGTCCAGCCATCATGTTTGACGTTGTGCACGAGAAGCTGAAGCGGATCTTCCAAGACCGCCTGATAGCGAGACTTCGTAGCTTTTTTACTTAACGCCACGGAGCACCCTGATTCTTCTTGAGGCCTCCGTGGCTCGCCCTGAACCCGACACCCGCTTGGCGCGATCTGCACCTGCCGGGTGTGAGGGGCTTTGCACCCCTTTGCAGGATACATTCCCCCGCAATAGGCCGCCATCTGGATCACAACCCGGCACGGCTCCACCGCGGCCGGCTTAGGTGTGAACTCCGGAGCGAGCATCTGCCAAGGCTACGTCACCAGCACAGCAAACTTCACGCGCAAGCAGACGGCATCAATAAAACATCTTGAATTACAGTTAATTATGGCGATATCTTCCATATCGACGCGAACTTCCGCACGCTGATGTTGGTGTTGCTTCGCGAGGTCGATGGGCTCGGGACACGGCAACCAGGAGTTGAAACGATGTTTGAGAAAATCTCTCTGTTGGTATCCGAGATTCAGGACGCTGGCACGATCAATCTGGCACTTCTGATCGTAGGGCTATCCCTGTTGATCGTATGGAGGGTGCTCGGCAATCGAGGTAAGTGATCCTTGGTGTCAGAACCTCGCGGCGTTGATGGCGTGGCGGCGCCGTCAGGTCGGCCGTCGCCTGAGCGGTGGGAAGTTTTGGTACTGACGCTGTCTACGAGCCAGGTGCGCAACGGCGTAGAAGTCGCCTTGACTCGCTCAAGAGCGTCAGGTTGCATCGCCCCCACGCTTCCCAACGGAGGATGCCAAAAAGGCGATTTTCCCGACTGAACTGGGACTCGCTTTCATAGCCAACATCACGCGCGACGGCCTTCACTCCGTTTCCAGACTGGAGCATTTGACGAGCCCGTGCTAGTCAAAGTGACTTCATGTACTGCAACGGCGAGGTCGCGGTCACGGCCTTGAAGTGTTGGTGTGGGGGGAGTGACGACCTTCTGCCTGTTGATACCGTCGCCCGATCACGGGCGAAGCTCTTGGAGGGCTGCATTGATCGTGCTGTCAAATTTCAGTCCAGTGTTCACGTGACCAACCGACCTAACGGGCGGGCGGGCTCAGGCGATCCGCAGTGCGGTAGAGCTGGCGCTGTAGCGGAGGCACGGGTCCGAGCCGTGCCAACACATCGCGAATCGCCGGAGTCAGTACCACATAGTGCTGCAATAAAGACTTGACCGAAGTCGCGTCGCCCTTTGCCATGGGTGAGATGAATTCCACTGCCGCCCGGGCAATGTCAGCGTCGGCGGCAGCTCGGTTGATCTTGAAGCGCCCGTCAGCACTCGCAGAAATCGCACCGGCCTCGAGAAGGTGATTGAGCACATAGGTCGAGCCCTGGCTGGGAGTGCTGCCCAGGCCGCCCCGGGCGCGTGCCAGTGCCGGAATCAGAAACGCGCTATAGAGCGATGCGGTTTCGCGCCGGTCGAGATAACCGTGTTCGATCAGATAGCGGTGACCCCAAAGCGACAGGAGCATCGAACGGATTTGGC
>JAQGOE010000181.1 GCA_028293725.1 Gammaproteobacteria bacterium
TCGCGGACCATCAGCAGCGGCTCGCCGAAAACGGTGACGGGGCTCAGATCCCCTTTTGCCGGGACATCGGCCGACAAGCCGATGCAGAACCAGGACTTCTCGAAGATCGCGCGGCGCTCGAGTTGGAATACAGCCTCGTCGGTAAAATGCCGGCCGGGCAGTCCTTGGCCGCGCTCCAAAAGAGCGGAATAATCCTCGGTCGTCTGTTGCATCGCCTGCGGCCTCAATAGTTGTAGCGAACCTCGAGCCCGATCGTCCGAGGCGGCGCGACGTAGGCCGAGAGAAATATCACGGGCATGTGCACGAGGTTTTAGTCTGTTGGTTCAAAGAGCAAGGAAATCGGTCGCGGCAGCTAATCGGAGCGTCAGGCACTTGAGGCCGTAACCTATCTCAATGTTTGGTCAGTGATTGGCACTGACGCAAGAGGAATTCGCGTTCCGTCTCGTTCTCACAATATTCCAGTGCCGCGCGATAGGCGGACGACGCATCGGCTGTGCGACCGAGCCGCCGCAATAAATCAGCCCGAATCGCGTGTCGCAAATGATACTTCGGAAGATCAATCGCATCGACCAGTTGCAGCGCATACTCAACACCGTGTACTTCAGCTACGGCAACGGCACGATTCAGTGCGACAACCGCACTCGGAGCAATGGCCATGAGCTGATCGTAAAGCGCCAGAATCTGCTGCCAATCGGGGCGCGCAGCTGACGGTGCCTCAGAATGCACCGCATTGATGGCCGCCTGCAGCTGATAGGGGCCCGGGCGATTTCGGGTCAGGCAAGTTCTCAACAGTGCCCGGCCTTCGTCGATCTTGGAGTCATCCCATAGGGCTCGGTCCTGCTCAGAAAGTAGTACCAGGTGTCCGCCCGCCGAGCGCGCGTCGCGGCGGGCATCGATCAACAACATCAACGCGAGCAGGCCAAGGACTTCCGATTCCTGCGGTATGAGCGTTACCAGCAATCGACCGAGCCGAATAGCCTCATCGCACAGCTCCGTACGAAGCAATTCACCGCCGCGGGACGCGCTGTAGCCTTCGTTGAAGATTAGATAGACCACAGCCAGGACTGCGCCCATGCGGGCCGGTAGCTCTTCCGCCTCTGGAACCCGGTAGGGGATATTGGCGTCGCGAATTTTCGCTTTGGCTCGGGAGATGCGCTGGGCGAGCGTGGCTGATTGCAACAGGAATGCGTGAGCGATCTCTTCGGTACTCAGTCCACCTATCAATCGCAGCGTCAAAGCGACCTGCGCGTCAGGGGCCAGCGCGGGGTGGCAACAGGTAAAAATCAAACGCAAGTGATCGTCATGCACATCCTGCTCCTCGGCCTCTTCGACATCGTCCAGCAATTGAGCGGCATGCTGACGCTCAGAGCGAGTGGCTTCCCTGCGAAGGCGGTCCAGGGCCTTATTGCGCGCGGTCGTAATGAGCCAGCCCACCGGAGACGGCGGAATCCCGGTCTCTGGCCACTTGGCTAGCGCGACGGCGAAGGCTTCTTGTACCGCTTCCTCGGCAGACGAAATGTCGCCGAGGAAGCGAGTGAGCACGGCCACGGTACGACCGTATTCGCGCCGAAAGATTGCTGCGATCTCTGCGTTCAGCCGTGCTGCTCCATAAACGGACGGACTTCAATCGCTGTGGTAGTGGCGCGCGCGGTCTTTCGAGCCCAGAAGAGCGCGGCATCGAGGTCGGGGACCTGCACAATGGTGATACCGCCGATTTGCTCCTTGCTCTCTATAAACGGCCCGTCGGTCAGGACTACGTCGCCATTCTGGTGGCGGAGAACCGTCGCCGAAGTGGAGGCATGCAGTCCGCCACTGAAAACCCAGACACCGGCAGACTGCATTTCCTTGCGGAGCGCCATCACGTCGCTCCCAATCTTCTTCAGTACCTCGGGCGGAGGCGGTGTGCCACCGGCGGGATAACAGACACTCAGCAAATACTGCTTCATGGCCAACTCCTGTGCTAGCCGGCGACATGCCGGGTCAGCCCCTATACGAACGAAGGTTGGCGGATTCGACAGCTCGTCGACGAAAGTCGAATATGCCACCGCCTGAACCCTCTGAATAGAGATCAGCCCGGCACCCGAATGCGGTCGTTCGCGACTGCCCGCTTCCGGTCGACTCCGCGGTTTGTACCCAACCTCACTTCCGCGTAACGGCGGCTCAAGCTATTCTGAAGACCCTGGGGTGGAGATTTGCAGTATGGCGAAGCTCATCCTCGGTTTGCAGCAGTCCTTGGACGGCTACGTCGACCACCTGGAAATGCCGGTACCTGGTCCCGCGATCTTTCGTCACTTCATAGAGCATGTGCGCGGCCTGACGGGCATCGTGTACGGTCGCCGCATGTACGAGGTAATGCGTTATTGGGACGAAGACCGTCCTGACTGGGACGCCGAGGAACACGACTTCGCGGTGGCGTGGCGGAGCCAGCCGAAGTGGGTTGTGTCGCGCTCGTTGAAATCAGTCGGCCCCAACGCCACACTTGTCGAGGATGGCATCGAGGCGGTGATTCGTGGGCTGAAGGCTCAACTCGTCGGAGAGATTGAAGTTGCCGGACCAGAGTTAGCACGAAGCCTAACCGACCTTGGCCTTATTGATGAGTATCGACTCTATTTCCGCCCCTTCGTGCTGGGTCGCGGCACGCCATTCTTCGCCGGCCCCCGGCCGCCGCTCCGCTTTGTGGCCAGCGATCTCGTTGGCGAGGACGTGATTAGGTTGACGTACGTTCCCGCTTAATCGCGCGACTCGCCCGAGGGACTGCGCCGACGCGTCAGGTCCGCTTTGGGTCGACACTCGGTTTGACCGCGAGGGCTCGTGGCCGTCTCAGTCCGGGCCAGAAGCGGACATAGACACTGTGGATCTGGCTGCCAGATAACAGTCAGTCACGGATGCGTTAGATTGGACCTGGGGCACAACCCCTAAGGGAATTGAAGTCGGCCTCGGAACCGTAACATTCCACAAGGAGCGATATAGCCCCTGCTCGGCTGATCCAGTGGCAATGGGACGGGTACTCTCGCTATCACGGCCTCGTGCCAATTTGATCATCCACATTTTCGCTGTAACGCTTTTCTTGCTGGGCAACTTGACGCTGGTCATGGCGCTGCTACGCGTATCCGCAGCCTGATCCGCCTTCGGTCTTGCTTGCATGGTCGTATCGATGGCGTTGCAGGGACTCGGCCACAAGCTTGAGAAGCTTTCTCCGGAACCATTCACCGGGATCGGCAACGCGGTGGCAAGCATATTTCTCGAACAATGGGTCACGTTTCCGAGATTCCTACTGTCCGGCCATTGGGCTCGCGCTCTGCGCGCCCCGGCACCTCGGCATTGAGGTCGATGATGCTCTGGCAATGGCAGAGCAAACCGAGGCTTAGCCGATGCCGGCCGGTCACTTAGCGAGAGCGGACGAACGGCGTTGAAGTCGCACCCGCGCGCTTTAGCAACCCAACGCTGTTATAGAGTTGTGCGAACTCGGACACCACGCTGCTTGCCTCAGCCTGCCGGCGATGCGAAAGCGAAGTGCCCATGTTGCGAAGCCACATCCGCCGCACCTGCCCGGGCACGACACGGCGCGCATCACTGGCGTATCATGTGGAACAAGTAAGCGCTGCGGTGCGAGGGATACAACGTAAGCAACGCGGATTCTGCGGCGATATCCGCGACTGTTGGCCATAAAAGCCGCCCAAGTGATACTCGTTCCCGGGGAGGCACAACATGAAACGTCGTGATTTTTTTAGAACTGCTGGAATCGGATCAGCGTCGATGCTGTCTCTTCCGGCCCTGACTGGCGTGTTGGCGGAACCGGCGTGGGCGCGTTCAGAGCTCGATGGGCCACCCGCCGACACGTTTAGTATCCTGCTGTCCGGCCCGTATAAACCCGTGGTGGAATGCCCCGATCTTGAACTGAACACGGTAAACGTCTGTGACGGTACATACTCAACCACCAGGATCTACCCCGTCAGCGGGCTCCCAGTCGACGATGCCAAACGGGCGAACGATCCCCATCGCGGATCCCCAATTGGGCGATTTTACGTGCAGTTTAGTGGCATGAATTGCGCGTACGACCTTCCGGGGGGCACGATCGCGATGGTGTTCACGGGCAACAATCTGGTGCCGGTTCCCGACGGCCAGGGCGGGACGTACCTCATAGGAACCATCCCACTCAACATCACGGAAGCGACTGGAGCATATAAGAAGTTTGTCGGTGGTCATAACAACATGGTGGATATACTGCGCCATCTGGCCGATGGCGCGTTTGTTGAGGACTGTTTCTGTAACATCAGCGTCAAATAGCGGATTGCCACAATCAGGAGGTACGCGCGCTGACTGCAAAACATCATGGCCCGCCTCCACACGGCGGGCCGTGATGTCTAATTCGATTGCCGCGAAGCGGACGGTCGCGGACGGCGGCAGCCGGCCAGGGGACGTAGGCAGCACTGGGGCAAATTCCTCCGAAACGGACAGTCACGCGATCGGCGGCGAGCGAACTAGGGCGACGGCGACTGAGGATAGTGAGGAATTGCCTGACTAAGGCAAACCCATGGTTGTGCACTAGATGTCCAGATATCCAGCATCGGCTGAAACTCCGACGGATTGTCCAGCGTAGGGAAACGGATGGACATAACTTCTGGCGCAGTCTCGCCACGCGTGAACAGAGGAGAGCCGCAATCGGAGCAAAAGCTGCGAGTCGCGAGCCTGCCACTGCTAGCACGAACCGAGTACGTCTTCGGCGTGCCGGTGATCGTCATGTCCGACACCCGCACGATGAAGCCGGAAGCGAAAGGAGCGCCACTTGAGCGCTGGCAGTCTAGGCAGTGGCAGTTGAGCGTCGCAACCGGCGCGCGCGAGCATACATAGCGGATCGATTCGCATGCACATCCGCCGGAAAATGGAGCAGTCATATCGCTGTTTCCTCTTGCCGCCTAACTCATTTTCACTGGCATCTAACAGATGCCCCGCTGGAAGCTTGCTATTCAGCACTCCCTCATCGCCCGCGCAGTGTGACGCCGCCGACATCACAAGGCAAATGGCCGGTTTCACGCTCGCGAACGTCGCCGGGTTTCGAGCCCGGTTTGCGAAGCGTCTCTCCAACGTCATGCTACAAGTGGCTACGCGTTTTGGGCCAATGACAATGAGAACACGGCACAAACTTCTTTCTCTGGGGTTTCTGACTCTGCTGCCGTTCGTCGCGCATGCAGAACGGCGCCAGAGTTACAGGTGCGATGGAATCGAATCCGCCCAAGGAGGCGTCGATATTCACGCGCAAACGCGGATCGCACGCTTTTACACGCTGTACCTGGAGAACTCCGGCGGGCGCTGGTTCAACTGGGACGAGCATCGCTGGTATCCGATCCACTCGATCACGGAAGATGCATTCCAGTTGGCCGTTGACTCTGACGGAGGTGTGTCCTGGACGCTCTCGATAGACCGGGCCGACGGCACTTGGAATCAGATGTTCGCCGGTGGAGGTGGAACCACGTCCACTTCAGGCAAATGCAGCGTAGTAAAACTACGTGTACCGCCGTTGCCCTGAGTCTTGCTGTTCCCACTCATGACCAACGATCCTTGGGCGACCGCGAAGCGGACCTTCACGAATGGCAGGGAAGGGTCGGTTTGAGCCAGCGGGAATCACCCATCTTGTGAGTTCCGTACTGGTTGGATGTGGTCGCCATCGTTAAGGTGTTCCAAGCTACAGGATGAGCTGCGACCCAGGTAAGAGCAGATGTCTGTTTATCATCGTGCAACAATTGCGCTTTTTTCTCTTGCCACGACCCTCACGCTGGCTCCGTCCGCGGGATGGTCACAGGAATCCATTCAGGCCCAGAGCGAGTCGTCGACTCATCTCGAGATTGGGGATTCTGTGCAGTCCGTTCAGCAGGCGCTGCGCGTACCGGAGACGCCGGCACACACGCTGGGCGCCGGCCAACCTGTTGCTGGCGAGATCCACCTTCCCGATCGCGGCATATGGGTCTTCTTCGACGGCCTGGGCCGGGCCCGTCAGTACCGCTTCGATGCCCCGTTCTCCCGAGATATTCATGGCGCCAGGATCGGTGCGTCGATCGAACAAATACAGGCGCTTTGGGGGAGTCCGATAAGAGCGCTTCCCGGCTGGTCCCCTACTCCCGACAGCAGAGCCTATCTTTATCGCGTCGATCCGAACACGACGATTCGCTGCGATTTTGAGCAGTATAAACTGGCGACGATTCGAGTACTGACTGGCACTGTGACACTTGGTACGCCGAAGACCAAGGAGGGCGAGATTGCCGGCCCCCACCAACAGATCGCCTCCGTACAAACTCAACCTGAAAAAACTCACAACCTGGTGATTCCGGGAAGGCCGCCCCTTACACGACAATCCATCACGAATGTTTCGGCGCACCCACAAACCACCGATCAACCCAGAGTGACCGAGGGGCATCAAAACATAGCGCCTGGGCTGCAGGCGGCGGGCCAGCTCGCGGCCACTCACGATCTCGGGTGCATTTCCATTGAGAAAGCCAGATCAATCTACACCGCGGCCGATCTATACCGATCCACGAGACAATGTCTCGACACGGATCAATATGACCTGGCGGCACCTCTGTTCGCATTGGCGGGAGGGTATGGGCGGTTCGATGCCATGCGTATCGCGGATAAGACAGCCGGTCAAGGAATTACAATTCTGACGATGAATGTTGGAGACGGACTGACGGACTTGCAGAGGCAGGCGTTCTCGGCCGCAATAAAACACGTACATGACGATCCCGACGAGCACGCACGGTTGTGTCGCCGTATTGCGCTAATCGGGCCACCTGATTACATTCCTGTGTACCTCATCGTTCACGGCCTCGGTATCAGGGACGATCAAAAAAGCGATGCTAACGGGCTCGATCCCGACTTTGATGCCGCGAAGGCATGGTCTCGCATCCTTGGCGAAGGATTGCTTTGCTCACACTGAGCGCGCTGCCCCCCAACATAGGGCGGACTGACATCCGAAGAACCGTCAAGAGCGGACGGTAACGGTTTTATCCAGAGCCCCCGAAAGCGGACAGTCGTGAAGCTTTCATCCGATGATCAGCCCATGGTTCGGCGATAAAGTGCAATCGCCTCTGCGAAGACCCGATCGGCCATCTCGGGATCGTAACGCGCGCCCTCGTCGCGCATAAAGGCGTGTTCGCCAGGGAGCTCAAGATAAACGTGCCGCGCACCCGATGCTTGGAGCGCCGAACGGATCGCGCTTCGGGCTGTGGCGGGGACATGCGGGTCAACATCGCCGAACACCAAAAGCAACTCTGCCTTCATTTCGGATAGTCGTGCGAGCGTGCCCGCGTCTGGTTCCGCTCCAAGGTTCCCGTTGTGCAAGCCGGTGGGATAGGCGCACACCGCTGCGCGGCATCTCGGATCCAGTGCGGCTCGAAGCGCAAGGTGACCACCAATGCAGAAGCCTATTGCCCCCGCCGCAAGACCCGAGGAATCTTGCTTCACGTCACCGCGGGTTTCGAAGTAATCGAACACCGCACCGGCTGTGGCGTCAAAATGTACCACGGGTGTTGTGTGGGCAAGGTAGTTGCCATACATGCGACCTGGATCGTCGTAAGCAATGACTAACCCGGGTGGGCATGTTCGATGGTAAATCTCGGGCGCTGCCACCACGAACCCATGTCCGGCCAATCGGTTTGCGATTCGGCAAATCGGCCCGGTCAACTGGAAGATCTCCGAATACAACACGATGCCGGGATACTTCGTGCCCGACTGCGCGGGCTTCGGCGCCGCGACATAGGTGCGGCACGGAAAGCCGTCTATGGTCAGTTCGACGTTGGTCGTAGTGATTTGCATCCGTATAGCCTAACGCAAGTCGCCCTTCAACTGGTGGCCGCGAAATCGTTAGAATTGTGACAGTGAGGAATTCCTTGCCAGCCTGGAGACGTGTTCGTGATAACAGTGAGGCATCCAGAAACTACTGCCGAGCTAGATGATGTTCGAGCACTTATGCGGGCGTTTGTCGCGTGGCACCGTGAGCGGCACATAGAAGACTTGGCACTGATCGACGAGTACTTTGATCAGAATGAGTTCGAAGATGAACTTGCCTCCTTGCCCGGTCAGTACGCACCGCCTGACGGACAGCTTCTTCTAGCATGCAACGACGACAAACCGGCAGGTTGCGTGGCGCTGCGCCGAATCGACAGGCAAGTATGTGAGATGAAGCGCATGTTTCTCTACCCCCAATATCATGGCAAGGGAATCGGTAGGAGACTGGGAGAAGCGATCATTCGCGACGCAAGGGCTGCAGGGTATGCAATCATGCGACTTGACACCAGCTGGAGGCAACAAGAAGCCCAGGCGCTATATTCGAAACTGGGTTTCCAGCGCATTGATCCCTACTACGACTCCCCCCCGGCGCTAAAGGAATGGCTCGTTTTTTTCGAGCTCCGCCTATGAGTGTGCGGCTGGACCGCCAAACAATATGCGCGGGCCTCATGTCGGCTCCAGTCGAACTCGATCGTCCTTGAGAGGCTAGTGGCAGCAATCACCAGGAGCGTTCCAATGATTCCCACCATCACCGCTTTTGAACGGTCGCCCGATCGCGGCCGAGGACTGGCGCGTGACATGCGCGTTCGCTGGGCGCTCGAAGAAGTGGGCCAGCCTTACGACGTTCGACTTCTCTCGTTCAGTGAGATGAAGGAATCCGCACATCGTAAGCTTCATCCTTTCGGTCAGATTCCGACCTACGAAGAAGGCGATCTCACGCTCTTCGAGTCGGGAGCGATCATATTCCATATCGCGGAGCGCCATGCCGGGCTACTGCCAGATGATGCGAATGCCCGGGCCCGCGCGATCGCATGGATGTTTGCGGCGCTCAATACGGTGGAGCCGCCGATTGGTGAGCGCGGAATGGCGATGCTCTTGGAGCACGACAAAAGCTGGTATGCGGAGCGCCAAGGAATCCTCGAGGATCGCGTCCGTGTACGGCTGGGCGAACTTTCCAGTCAGCTTGGCGAAGCGGACTGGCTCGACGTTGCCTTCAGCGCCGGTGACCTACTGATGGTGGCGGTGCTGCGCAGGTTAAGCGGATCGGGTGAACTGGAGAAATATTCGAACCTGTCCGCCTATGTAGCCCGTGGCGAAGCGCGGCCCGCCTACAAGCGTGCTTTTGACGCTCAACTGGCGGTTTTCACTGGCAAGCCACGGAACGGCGGCTGATGGGCGTCCGCTCTGGATTTTCACCCCGCAGCGTGCGCAGTCGCCGCTGCAGGCGGCCGTTTGCTCCGTTGGTTTGCCGAAACACGCGGCAATGTAAGCGCCACACGCCGCCAGTCCGGAATCGAAGCGAACTTGAGGAGCCCCTCGAGATCACGCAGCCGTTCGATCTCCGACGACATGACGGCAGGCTCGATTTTGACGTGCTCGCTCGTTGTAGTGTCAGCGACCCCTTTGCCGTAAGTGGTCGAGACCTGCGCGATAGACAAGAACCTTCATGTTCGATCTCGATCTTCATTGGTGTGAACGTCTCGGTTCACGCCGTCACGGCCTTCTGGGCCGCCGCGAAGACGTCGCGTGCGGACGTCGTACCCGCTACGTGCTCCGTACCCTCGACTCCAAGGTCCATCCATCCTGCATTAACGGCCTCAAACATTTCTTCGGCAGGTCCGGTGTGGCCCTTCGGGATGCCGAATTGTTCGAACGCTTCCGCCCACCCCGCGGGCGGGACTGCAAAGGCTTTCACATCGAGATCCAGGACTTCACCCAATTGCTCCGCGACCTCATCCGCGCTGACCATCGAACCAAGCTCGACGAGGCGCTGTCCTGACCAGGCTGGCCCGGTCAAAAAGGTTGCGACTTCCGCGCCGATGTCATTCGTGGCGACCATGGTCGATTTCCGGTTGGTCGGATTGTAGTAGACCGGTAGCGTTCCGCCCTGGGCGACCTGTAAGCCGTATAGGAAGTTTTCGAAGAAGCCGCCTGCGCGCACCAATGCGATTGGCGATATCAAGTCGCGAAAACCATGCTCCAGAAGCGACAAGGCCGTGACATTCCCGACCCCGCTGGTCCTGTTCGCACCCATCGACGAAAGCGCTACCACCCGCGGAGGCGCTGCCTTGGTGAGCGCCTCGACATAGTTCGC
>JAQGOE010000192.1 GCA_028293725.1 Gammaproteobacteria bacterium
CATAAAGTCCCACGGCCTGTATGGGACGAATGATTCGCTCACAACGAACCCCCGGCATCGTCTCCATGGCAAAGGGTTTAGGAACCTGCGCCTCATGGAATTGGCTCACGTTATCGATCGCGCGCTCAAGTGCAGCGATCTGCACAGAAGTCAGTTCCTTCCGGGCCGCGGCGAATTCCTCGCGCGATACAGCAAGGCTGTCGAGCTTCACCCCATCGAAGCGCTCCGTGTAAGCATGCAGAGCTTCATCGCCCGCAGCACGGACAGTGTTGATGACATCCTGTGCCACCGCTGCGATGTCGGCCCGGGACTCCAACGACGGCCGCGCCAATGCAGTGCGCCGCTCGCGCTCCGAGAGAGTGTTCCAATCAAAAATACGCATGACTCAGGCCAACATCTTTTCAACGGGCAGCACGAGGAGGGCGCTGGCGCCAGCCTTTTTCAGGCTTTCCAGCGTTTCCCAGAACACATTCTCACGGCACACCGCGTGAACCGCGACCTTATCCGGGTGGCCCTCGAGAGGAATTATGGTCGGTGACTCGCTGCCCGGCAGCAGCTTGCGGATTTCGGGCAGGGCGGAGCGGGGGGCGTGCAGCATGATGTATTTGCTTTCCCGGACGCTTTGCACGCCCTCGATACGCATCAGCAGCCGCTCCACCCATTCGTCCTTTTCAGGGGGAAGATCCAGCGGCGTGCGAATCAACACCGCGTGGCTTTCCAACACGGTCTCGACTTCCCGCAGGTGGTTCGCCAGCAGCGTCGAGCCCGTCGAGACCAGATCGCAGATGAGATCGGCGCGGCCCAGGCGCGGCGCGATCTCGACAGCGCCGGAGAGAGTGACGATCTCGGCGGTGATGTCGCGCTCGCGCAAGTATCTGGCGAGCATGAACGGATAAGTGGTCGCAATGCGCCGGCCCCGCAGTGAGCTCGGCCCTTCGAAGGACATTCCATCCGGAACCGCCAGCGACAGGCGGCAACGCCCGAAGTCGAGCGAGCGGACCTGCTGAAAGCGCGCCGGATGCCCGCTCGAGGCCAGTTCCAGGCGGGCTTCCTCCAGCACGTTGAGTCCGACCAACCCAAGATCGCAGACATCTTCCTGCACGAGATCGGGGATGTCGTCGTCGCGGACGAATAGCACGTCCAGCGGCATGTTCTCGCCAACGCAAATCAGCTGATCTTTGCCGCGCGAGAGCTTCAACCCGCAACGGGTAAGCAGGTCGAGAGAGGGATCGGTGAGCCGCCCGGACTTCTGTACGGCCAACCTGAGTCGCATCTTATCCATGGCGGGCTGCCTCCACACGTTTAGCCGCAGGCTCACGCTTGGCTTCCTCGAGCCTTTGCGCCGCCACTTCGTAACCGCCGTTGCCATTCCCGAGGAAGCGCGCCACACGGCCGATAGTCGTCACGCTCACACCGGTGAGGCGATGAATCTCACGATAGGGAAGGCCCCGCTTCAGGTAGTCCACCACTGACCAGCGATCGGCCATGGCCTGCAACTCGGCAGGGGTGCAGAGGTCGCGAAAGAACGCGCGAACCTCTTCCGGGGACCGTAAAGCGGCCACCGCCACGCATAGATTGCGCTCGGCGAGCGCCTCCTGGCGCGGACTGACGTTACGATGAGTCTTCATACTGTCTCAATGTAATAGCGCGTTAGTACATTAGCATGGAGGCGCGAGCGGCGCCATCTTTGAGCGAGGAGGGCAGAGGCGAAGCGAGGAGGATGGGCCGCGGGAACGCGCCGGGGCGGAGCCGGTCACGAGGGCGGCCACAACTGGCTACTTCCCTGTGACCGCGTCACACCCCCCACAGTCTCCCGGTGCCCCCACCTTGACGTTTTGCGCCAACGCACCCTAGACTTCGCCTACTCATCGAGACCGGCTGAGGGATAAGGCCCTTAGACGCCGGGGCAACCGCCAGACTTAACCACTCTGGAAAGGTGCCAACTCCTGCAGGTTCGACCGTTTGGCGCAAGCCAGGGGGTCGGAACCGACAGATGAGCGGTCTGCGTAGCCTCAGCATGGCGATCCCGCCAAGCTAGGATGGACGCAACAACCTGCCTATATAGGGCAGGCGCTCCGCAGCAGGACGGTGAGAACCGTGCCAAAGGTTTGCGGAGCATTACATGAACGCCTCAGTCGAAGCCCTCCCGGTCGCCCACCATAGAGCGCAGCTTGCACCCGCTCCCGCGCCCGAAATGGTCGTACGGGAAGGGATCCTCGACGTGCCGGGCGAGGTTTCGCTGTACCACGGCGGCCGGCTGACGGGCATTCGCGTCGCCTGGCGCGTGGTGGGACCGGCTAATGCGCCTGTGGTCTGTGCACTCGGCGGCATCTCGGCGACCCGACGTGTGTTCGACTCAGAAGAGCCCCGGAAGGGGTGGTGGTCAGAGGTCGTCGGCCCCGGCCAGGCGCTTGATGCCGAGCGCTTCCGCGTGCTGAGCTTCGATTACCTCGGTGGAAGTGCGGAAACGACCGGTCCCGGGCGGCCGACCCTCCATGCGGTCGCGGACACCAACGACTCGCCAACGGCGAGCATCTCGGCTGACGGGCTCGCATCGACCTCCCAGTTTCCCAACATCTCCACCTACGACCAGGCGGAGCTGCTCGTCCGGCTTCTCAACAACCTCGGCCTGAAGTCGCTGCGCGCGATCGTAGGCGGCTCCTACGGCGGCATGGTCGCGCTGGCCTTTGGCGAACGTTATCCCGAACGGGTGAGCCGGCTCGTCGTGATCGGCGCGGCCGACCGCACGCATCCGATGGCTACCGCCTGGCGAAGCGTGCAACGTCAGATCCTGCGCTTCGCGGTGGAGTGCGGTCGTCCCAAGGACGGCCTGCAGCTCGCGCGCTCCCTGGCGATGTCGACGTACCGGAGCGCCGAAGAGTTTGAAGCACGCTTCAACGGAGCGCCGACGCGAGATGGCGAGCGGTTTACGTTCCCTGTCGAGCGCTATCTCAACGCCCGCGGCAGCGATTTCGCCGAGCGGCACCAGCCTGAGTCGGTTCTTTGCCTGTCGGAATCGATCGACCTGCATCACGTGGATGCGACGCGGATCTTCGTGCCCACGACCATCGTTGCAATCCGCGAAGACCAGTTGGTCCCGCTGACGGACCTGCGTGGCCTCGCCGCGCGGTTGCCCGTCGCCCGGTTGCACGAAATCTCATCTATCTATGGCCATGACGCTTTCTTGAAGGAGTCGGATCAATTGCGCGGAATATTCGCAGCGGCGCTCGGAGGTGCTGCATGAGCAAGACTATAAAGCCGGCGCGCCCGCGCCAGATTACCCAGACGGTGCGAGCAGGGCTCGAGTGTGATGACGCGACGGGTTGTGTCGTTCCTCCGATCCACCTGACCTCTACGTTCGCTTTCCGCGGTTTCGGCCAGAAGCGCGACTACGACTACACGCGCTCGGGAAACCCGACGCGCGACCTGTTGGGTGCGGCCATTGCCGAACTGGAACTCGGTGTTGGCGCGGTGGTCACCGCCACCGGGATGGCGGCGATCACGCTCTGCGGCTACCTCATTCCGGCGAAAGGGCGGATCGTGGCGCCTCACGATTGTTATGGCGGCACTTATCGCCTGTTCAACGCCTGGCACCAGCGCGGCGAGCGCGAAGTCGAATTCGTGAACTTCGGCGACGAGGCGGCGGTCCGGGCGGCATTGTCGAAGCCGACGGCAATGCTGTGGATCGAGACGCCCAGCAATCCTCTGCTGCGAATCACTGATATCGAAGCGTTCGCCGTTCTCGGAAAAGCCAGCGGTGCGCTGACCGTTGTCGACAACACCTTCCTGTCGCCGGCATGGCAACAGCCGCTCACACTCGGAGCGGATCTCGTCGTCCACTCGACGACAAAGTATTTAAATGGTCATAGCGACGTCGTTGGCGGCGCGGTCGTAGCCAAAGACGCGAAGCTCCACGAACAACTCGTCTGGTGGGCAAATTGCCTCGGCATCACTGGAGCGCCGTTCGACAGCTTCATGACCCTGCGTGGCCTGC
>JAQGOE010000201.1 GCA_028293725.1 Gammaproteobacteria bacterium
GGGGCGGCCGCGGTGTTGTAATGGACTATCGCGTCCGGACCGATGACTTCGTGCTGACCGGCAGTTTCGGCCGCTTCAAATATCCACCGTGGTCGATGAACGGCGGCCAGAATGGCTCGCCCAACAAACTGCAGGTCCTGCGGACCGACGGCACGGTCGAGACCTACGGCAAGATCGCCGGGCTACCTCTCAAAAAAGGAGATGTAGTCCGCATGATCACCGCCCACGGCGGCGGCGTGGGAGATCCAAAAAAGCGGCCCCTGGAAAGACTCCGTGAGGACCTGCATAACGGCTTCATCACGCCGGAGCAGGTACGTGACGATTACGGCTTGAGCGTCTAACGCCGCGGAGGGCATCGAGTGACCATTCGTGCCGCGACCGATGTGGGTGGAACATTCACCGACCTCGTGTTCTACAGCGTCGATGAGCAGACGGGCACCTGCGGCGCGATCCATTCGGCCAAAGTCGATACGACGCCGCCCAACTTCGAGGAGGGCGTCATGCGCTCGCTCCTCAAGGGCGATGCCGCGCCCGCCGACCTGAGTTTCTTTGCTCACGGCGCGACCGTTGTCATCAACGCGATCACCGAGCGCAAGGGTGCGAAGGTCGGCTTGATCACCACACAGGGATTTCGCGATGTGCTCGAGATCGCGCGGGGCAACCGCCCGGACCTGTTCAACTTCAATTTTCGCAAGCCGGCGCCGTTGGTAGAGCGGCAACTGCGACTGGAGTTGCGGGAGCGCTGCAATTACAAGGGTGAGATCGAGGTCCCGGTCGATCTGCGGGCGTTGCCCGATATCCTGGATACGTTTCGGTCCGAGGGCGTCCAGTCGATAGCGATCTGCTTTCTGCATGCGTATTTGAACCCGGCGAACGAGGCTCGCACAGCCGCCGAGGTGCGCAAGTTATGGCCGGGCGTATCGACAGTGGCCTCGCACGAGCTGAGTCGGGAGTGGCGGGAGTATGAGCGGGCGAGCACCACAGTGCTGTCCGCATACGTGCACCCGATTGCCAAGAGCTACATCGAGGCTCTCGAGACGCGGCTCTTGCAAGGAGGAATGCGTGGCCCTCCGTACATGATGTTGTCGAACGGCGGAATAGCGACCGTCGCGACTGCCAAGGCCAACCCGGTCGCGATGGTGGAGTCCGGGCCCGCGAGCGGCATCTTCGCAGCCGCGCATTTGGGCAAGCTCATTGGCAGCACCAACCTCATTGTGTTGGACATCGGGGGAACTACTGCGAAATGCGCGTTGATTGAGCGGGGTGAGGTCAGGATCACCACCGACTATTTCGTCGAGCGGACGCGTCGCACGCCTGGCTATCCGATCCAGACGCCCGTGTCGGAGATCGTCGAAATCGGCAACGGCGGTGGCAGCATCGCCTGGGTCGATGCCGGTGGTAAGTTGCATGTAGGGCCTCGGAGCGCGGGCGCAATGCCCGGTCCGGTGGCCTATGGTCGGGGCGGTACGGAACCTACAACCACCGACGCCAATCTCCTTCTAGGTCGCATCGATCCAAAAAGTTTCGCCGGCGGGGAGATCGAGCCGGCGTGGCAGGCGCTCACCCGAGCATTCGAGACACTCGGTCGAAAACTCGGTGTGAGCGCCGTCGAGGCCGCGCGCGGCGTCGTCCGCATCGCCAATGCCAACATGACCAACGCCCTACGGCTGGTCTCGACCAATAAGGGATACGATCCGCGCGACTTCGCGTTGATGGCTTTTGGTGGCGGCGGTCCCATGCACGCGGTTTCGCTCGCCGCGGAGCTAAAGGTGCCGCGGGTGATCGTGCCCGTGAACTCGGCTGTGTTTTCGGCTTGGGGAATGTTGCTGACGGACCTGCGGCGCGACTATCTTCGCACTTCGCTGTTGCCGCTCACACCCGCGAGCGCTACGGCAATCCAAGAGCAATTCGCGCAGATGCAACGCGAGGCCTTGCAGAACTTCGTGCAAGATAGCCTCGTGGTGACTGGCGATAGCGTGCAATGGGAATACCTGGTCGACATGCGCTACCAGGGGCAGGAGCATACAGTCAAAGTGGCTGTGCCACTGGCGCAGGACGAGGCTGCCATCCCGGCGACCAGCTCAGCAGGCGCGGCGGCCCGAGCCGGGGTCCCGACGGTTGACATCGCCGCTGCCACGGACCTGTTTCATGCCGCTCACGAAAAGCGCTACACCTACCGTCTTGCGAACCCGATCCAGGTAGTCAATTTCCACCTGGTGGCCCGCGTTGTCGTTCCAAAACCCGCGATCCCAAAAAAGGTGACACGTGGCCTAGGCTTGGCGGCCGCTGTGATGGGATCGCGGCGAGTAGACTTCGACGCCCAGGGTTCGCACGATGCCACCATCTACGACGGAATCGCGTTGGATCCTGGAAGCTCGTTCGAAGGCCCCGCCGTCGTCCAAGAGCCATCGGTCACTTTGGTCGTGATGCCGGGACAGAGGGTTACGGTCGACGACTACGGCAACTACCACGTCGAGGTTTCCCCAAGCGGCAAGGAGCCGATATGAGCCAGGATCTGTTCACCCAGGAGATCGTGAAGGACGCGCTCGTGGCCATCGGCTTCGAGATGTTCGATGCCATGATCCGCACCAGCATGAGTCCGATCATTTACGAGACGACCGACTTTGCGGTCGGCGTCACGGACTCTTGCGGAAATCTGATCGCTCAGGGAAACGGTGTGGCCGCCTTTCTCGCTACGCTGGATACGGCTGTGCAGTCCGCTCTCGTCCACTATCCCGCCGCCGGTGATCTCTCGCCCGGCGATGTGTTACTCGCAAACATCCCCTACGAAGGAGGCGGCACCCACCTCTCCGATGTCGTTGTGTTGGTTCCGGTGTTCGTAGGCGAACGATGCATCGCCTGGACTGTCAACAAGGCCCACTGGACGGAGGTCGGGGGCGCTCAGCCGGGCTCGGCGTCGACGGAGTCCACTGATATATTCCAGGAAGGGATCCAGCTTCCCTTCGTAAAACTGTATGCCCGCGGGCAATTGAACGACGTACTGGTTGCCGTCCTGAGGGCCAACGTGCGTCTTCCCGAAAGCACGATCGGAGATATGCACGCAGGGGTGGCGGCGGCTCGTGTCGGTGCCCGGCGGGTGCTGGAGCTCGTCGATCGTTATGGAGTTGAGGGTGTCGTCACCGCGATGGCGGATTTTCTCGACTACGGCGAGCGCATGACACGTACCGAGTTGGCCAAACTGCCTCACGGCGTCTACGAAGCCGAAGATGTCGTGGAGAGCGACGGGCGTGGTAACGGCCCCTTCAAGATCAAAGTGAAGGTCACCCTGTCACCCGAGAAGGTGACCGCGGACTTCACAGGCACTGACGGTCCGGCCGCGGGTCCGATCAACTGCTCTCTGACCGGCTTGATCACCGGAGTGCGCTGTGTCTTCAAGGCCATCACGAATCCCGAGCTGCCGGCCAACGGGGGCTGCTTCAGACTGCTGGAGGTGATCTGTCCGCCCGGCACATTGGTGTCGGCGCGGGCCCCAGCGCCGGTGTCGCTTTACTACGAGCCACTGCTTGCGGCCATGGATGTCATGTGGGCCGCGCTTGCACCGGTAATGCCGGACCGGCTTCCAGCCGGTCACCAACGCAGCGTCAACGCGACCTTTGTTGTCGGAATGCACCCTGACAACGGTGAGCTGTTTGTCCTCGGCGAGCCGCTCGTGGGTGGCTGGGGTGCGGCCGCGGACCGCGACGGAGATAACGGGCAGTTTTGCGCCGCGAATGGTGAGACGTACAACGTACCAACGGAACTCTTCGAATCGCGCTATGGGCTGCAGGTTGAGCAGTACGCGTTTCATAACGACGACGGCGGTGCCGGCGCGTTCCGTGGCGGTAAAGGTGTCGTACTCGATTACCGCGTGACAGCGAATGAAGTGTTTCTGACCTACGCCACGAGCCGCTCCAAGCGGCCGCCGTGGGGAATGAATGGCGGTGAGGTCGGATCGCTCAATGGGGCTGAGGTCATCCATGCTGATGGCACGAAGGAAGCCTATGACATGTGTACACGGGTTCGGGTTGCGAAAGGCGATCTGATCCGCTTGAAAACCGCAACCGGCGGCGGCTTCGGCAGTCCCGACAAACGACCGCGTGAGTCGGTCGCGCGGGATATTCGGCAAGGCTACATCACGCGTGAGCAGGCGAGACGCGACTACGGCTACGAGGACTGACCGAGATGTTGATTCTCGAGAATGCCCGTCTTCTGGATCTGCAATCCGGTGAGGCCCGGGACGGCAGCCACGTCATGATCGAGGGGGACACCATTGTCGAGGTTGCCGATCGGGCCCTCCAATCGACCACGGCACGCAGAATCGACCTTGGCGGCCGTACCCTGTTGCCCGGACTCATTGACGCGCATTTTCACGCCGTACTGACGGAGTCTAATCCAGCTAACTCCCGCCAGATCCCGCTCACCCTGATGACCGGCCGTGCCGCGCAACTGCTGCGGCGTGCCCTGGACCGCGGCTTCACGACCGTGCGGGACATGGGAGGCGCTGATTGGGGGTTACGCACCGCCTTGATGGAAAAGACGCTCGTCGGCCCGAGGCTGTATATTGCCGCGCGAGGGCTGTCACAGACCGGCGGGCACGGCGATCTTCGGGCGCGAGTCGATACAGAGGAGCCGTGTGGTTGCTCGAGCGCGCTGCCGTTACTTTCTACGGTCGCCGACGGCATACCCAACGTGCAAGCGACAGCGCGCGAGCAATTGCGTCAGGGCGCGGATCATCTCAAGGTGTTTGTGTCGGGTGGCGTCGTTTCGCCGAATGACCCCTTGCTTTCGGTACAGTACACGCATGAGGAGCTTGCCGCGGTCGTTCGAGAGGCGCAATCCTGGGGTACCTACGTAGCCGCACACGCCTACTCTGCCGCAGCGATCACGCATGCAGTCTCGGCCGGCATCCGTACGATAGAACACGGAAATCTGCTCGATGAATCCGCAGCGTCGCTGATGGCGGAGCGGAGCGCCTACCTCGTTCCTACACTCGTAACCTACGAGGCCCTCCGCAACCGGGGCGCGTCACTGGGGTTGAGTGCTTTCAGTATGGAGAAGTTGGCGACTGTCTTCGCCGCCGGCGTGCGCAGCATAGAGATTGCCAACCGCGCGGGCGTTCGCATTGGATTCGGTACCGATCTCCTCGGCGATATGCATACCCATCAGTCCGACGAGCTCACGCTCCGCGCCCGCGCGCAATCACCATTGGATGTACTGCGGTCCGCAACACTCGTCAACGCGGAAATTGTCGGTCAGAGAGGGCGGCTCGGGGTCATCCAGCCGGGTGCGGTTGCGGATCTCATCGCTCTGAAGGGCGATCCTCTCGCCGACCTGACCTTGCTCCAGGAACAGGGGCGGCACCTGGACCTGATCGTCAAGGCAGGTGACATCCACAAGCTGGCGTTCTGACACTTGGACATTCGAGCCGATGTCGTCATCGTGGGCGGGGGCATCATGGGCTCCTCGCTCGCGTACTGGTTGAGCTGCTGCGAGCCGCGTGCCTCGGTGATCGTAGTCGAGCGCGACACGACTTATGCCAAGGCCTCCTCGGCGCTATCCGCAGCCTCGATTCGGCAGCAATTCACCACGCCGGTGAACATTCGAATTGCGCAGGCGAGCATCGAAATACTGCGTCATGTGGATGAGATGTTGGCGGTGGAGGGATCGAAGCCCGACATCGGGCTGAGCGAGGCAGGGTATCTCTATCTCGCCCGCGATGCGGAGTTGGAGTCACTTCGACAGGCGCACGCGATACAGACGGAGCACGGGGCTCCGGTGGCGCTGCTCGATCCCGTGCAGCTCAAGGCGCGCTTTCCCTGGCTCGATACCACAGACATTGTCGCCGGCTCACTGGGTCTGAGCGGCGAAGGTTGGTTCGACGGCTACTCGCTGCTCACCTCCTTCGCGCGCAAGGCCCGCAGCCAAGGCGTGCAGTACATTCGCGCCGAAGTGACGGGTCTGGAAGTTCGGGGGGCACGGGTCGATGCAGTTTTTCTTGCCGCCGGCTCGCGCATTCAGTGCGGACAGGTTGTCAACGCCGCAGGCCCCTGGGCGCGCTCGATCGCGCAGCTTGCCGGCCTCGAGCTGCCGGTCTTTGCAAGACGGCGCACGGTGTATGTCATTGGCTGTCGAACCCCGATGACACCGTTTCCCCTGCTCATCGATCCCGCCGGGTTCTGGCTCCGGCCCGAAGGCACCGGCTTTATTGCGGGGTTCGCTCCCGACCAGGACCCTGATGATGCGCCGCTGGAGCCGGAGTATGAGATGTTCGAGTCTGTGCTATGGCCGGCGCTGGCCGGGCGTATTCCGGCATTCGAGGCGGCGAAGCTCGGGCGCGCGTGGGCCGGGTACTACGAGATGAACGTGTTCGATCACAACGGCATTGTTGGCCGCCATCCGCGGGTTTCCAACTTCATTTTCATGAATGGGTTTTCCGGCCACGGGATGCAACAGGGTCCTGTGATCGGCCGGGGTGTCGCGGAGCTGATTTCCCAGGGTCGCTACAGCAGTGTGGACCTGTCCGCTCTTTCATTCGAGCGAATCGAGCTGAACCAGCCGCTCAGGGAATTGAACGTGATCGGCTAGCAGTGCGCACACTAGACCGCGAAATCCGCCGGCGGCCGACCTGACAGCACATGCTTTCAGCGCAGCTGGAAGATCGGGTCTCTCTGAATGAGCTCGCTGATCCAGTCAACAAAAATGCGCACCTTGGCCGAGAGATGGCGGCTTTGTGGATACATCACGGATATGGGGTATTGCTCTACCGTCCAGTCAGGAAGCACCGGAACGAGCTGTCCCGAGTCCAGGTAGGGTCGAACGATATAGTTGGCCACCTTAACGATTCCAAAGCCGCTGAGACCGGAGGCGACATAGGCCTCATGATCATTTACCGCGAAAACACCGGCGAGTGTCAGCACAACTCTCTGTCCATCACGTGCGAACTCCCAGTCGAGGATTCGTCCCGTTCGATTCGACATGTAGTTGACGCAGCGGTGGGCGGACAGCTCATCGGGACTGCGAGGGGAGCCATGCTCGCGCAGATACGCGGGGCTCGCGCAGCAGACCGAGGTCATCGTGCCGACTCGCCGCGTGACCAGACTCGAGTCTGCTTGTTCGCCCAAGCGAACAACGCAATCAACGCCCTCCTCCAGCAGCTCCACGGGCCGAAGCCCCATTCCTAACTCCAAGCGCACGTCTGGATGGCGGCCCAGGAAAGCGGGCAATTGTGGAATGATGAAAGTCTTGGCCAAAGCACCCGGCATATCTACGCGAAGCCGGCCTTTCGCCGTCACGCGAGCTTGCATAACGGCCGCCTCAGCTTCATCCAGTTCCACCAGGATGTGCGCGCAGCGCTCATAGAAGGCGGCCCCATCGGAGGTGGCGCTCACACGCCGCGTCGTGCGCTGGAGCAACCGTACCCCAAGATGATTCTCGAGCCCCTGCACCAGGTCGCTCACGGTCGTCTTGGATAGCTGCAACGAATCTCCCGCCTTGGTGAACCCACCCAGTTCGACCACGCGGGCGAAGGCTTGCAGGGCCAGTAATCGATCCATTGTCCGCCCCTCCGGACAGTGATTCCGCTTTTCGCAGATTTATCCCTGTCTCGCGACCAATGATACTGCGGACCGTCGATTAAACGAACGGCCTTTAAGGAGATCTGCCATGAACGCCAAAGTCCTCAGCTCGCTTGCCACAGCCCTCGTCGTCACGTCGTGTACCCCCGGCGATCGCGGAACCCCTGGGTGAACACCCGGCCGTGGTTGTCGCACGGACCTGGAACAACCGAGGGATCGATCCCAACACGTTCATCGTTGCGCATCCGGCGAGTACGCGCTGGGTTTCTGAAG
>JAQGOE010000213.1 GCA_028293725.1 Gammaproteobacteria bacterium
GCACCGGTTCTCCCCGTGTCGACAGGAACTGGGTTCCCGGTACGTAAGTGATCTGTGCCCCGGGAAATGCGGCCTTCATGCCCTCCAACACACTCACGACGTGGGTCGGATGGCCGTTGTAGTTGCCCAAAAGGACGCCAGTCTGTTCCGCCAGTGGCCCGACGACGGCGATCCGTGTCACTGAGCGCAGGGGCAGCACGCCATCGTTCTTGAGCAGCACCATCGATTCATTGGCGAGGCGGCGCGCCAGGTTGCGATGCACGGTGCTATCGAGTTGGCCGGGGTCGAGGTTCGAGTACGGCACCGCCGCCGGCGGATCGAACATGCCGAGCCGCATGCGAGCGGTGAACAACCGGACGAGAGCCGTGTCGAGGGCGCTCTCCGGGAGATAGCCTTGTTGCACAGCTTCGATGTACGGCCGGTAATCGTGGTCATCGGTTAGTTTGTCGAAGTCAATACATTCATTGTCCATGCCGCGTTGGAGCGATATTGCAGAGGCCTGCGGCTGAGTCGGGCGGTAGTCGTGGCCGCTGAAGATGTCGCGTACGGCACTGCAATCGGAAACCACGTAACCGGGAAACTGCCACGCGCCGCGCAATGTGTGTTGGAGGAGGAATTCGTTCGCGCAAGCCGGCTCACCGTTGACGGCGTTGTAAGCGCACATTACCGAACCGGCGTGACCTTCGACCACTGCCGCCCGGAACGCCGGCAAGTAGGTGTCTTCCTCGTCATGCCTGCTGACGTCGACATCTGCGAAGTGTCGCGTAGGTTCGGGTCCGCTGTGCACGGCGAAATGTTTTGGAGTGGAGATAGCGAGGTAGTACCGGGGATCCGTCCCCTGCATTCCCGTTACGAACGCGACTGCCAGGCGCGCGCTCAGATAGGGGTCTTCTCCGTAGGTTTCCTGCCCCCGCCCCCAGCGCGGATCGCGGAAGATGTTGACGTTGGGCGCCCAGAAATCGAGGCCTTCGAAAATGTTGGAATGCCCGTCACGTTCGGCCTGGACGTGTTTGATCCGTCCTTCGATGCCGATCGCGGTCGCCATCTCATGAATCCCCGGCACATCAAAGGTCGCGGCCAGGCCGATAGGCTCCGGAAATTCGGTTGTCCCGTTCGTGGCGACCCCGTGCAGGGCCTCGCTCCACCAGTCGTACGCGGGCACGCCCAGGCGTGAAATCGCGCGCGCCTGATTGACGAGCTGTGAGGCCTTCTCCTCGAGTGTCATGCGATGCACGAGGTCAGCCGCGCGCTCTTCGGGCGAAAGGCTGACGTTCATGTAGGGCAGCTTCGTCGGGTCCTGCCCTTGCGCTCGTATGCCACCGATTTCCAGAGCGACGCTCATGACGAGCATGCCCAGCATTCTTTTGCGCAACTCTTCCCCCCAATGCCAATCAGCGCGAAACGTTTGCAGACGTCACCGTGCCGCCCTATGGTAGCGCTACCGAAGTATTGTCTGACTAATCGCGATAGTCAACCACCGCTGCCGCGCTCTCGCTCGTTACGCGCGCGCGCTTCGGTGCATACCGCCCTGTGCGTAGGGCTGCTGAACAACCTGCAAACGGGGGCGGTCGGATTTCGGGGCGTAGAGCGACGCTGCGACGTCACGCAGGGAGACTAACAGCGCGTGCGCACCGGGGGATAACTTGTGACCCCTGCGCGTAATGATACCGAAGCAGCCGATTTCCAAGCCGAGATCTTCGATGAGCACGGACAGGCAGCCGGATTCGCACAGAGGCTGCACCAGCTCCTGTTGTAACACCGCGACGGCATCGGTGGCCCGCAGCAGCTGGGTGATGACGGGCAGGGACTGTGTCTGAATGATGTTCGCCGGCACCGCCAAACCTCGTTGTAGGAACACCCCCGTGAGGCGTTCCCGCAGCACGCTTTCCGGCGGAGGAAGAATCCAGGGATGACCGAGAAGATCCTCCAGCCGCACGTCGGCTTTACCGGCCAGCGGATGCTGGCCACCGACGAGAACCGCATGGCGCTCGTCCTCGAGAGGCTCGAATTGCAGACTCTCGGGGCTGTCGGCGTCCAGAAGGCGCGCCACGAGCATATCGAGCTCACCCTGCATGAGCTTATCGACGAGCGGCCGGCTGTGATCGAGCTCCACGCTCACCAACAACCCGGGATGCTTCTGTTTCAGCAAGCCGATCGCCGTTGGCACCAGATTCGCGGCGGGAGTACTGATGGTGCCGAGCGATGCCTGTCCTGAAAGGCCCGACTTGAGAGTCGCGATCTCCTGTTGGGCGAGATGGATCTCCGAGAGGATCGAGCGTGCGTGGCGCACGAGGATCTCGCCACACGAGGTGGGCACGATGCCGCGCGCATGCCGCTCGAAGAGCCGCACCTGCAGGGCGTCTTCGATCTCCCGTAGCAGCTTGGAGGCGGCCGGTTGCGTCATGCCAATGGCCTGGGCCGCGCGCACCACACAGCGCTCCTCGTCCAAGTGGGCCAACAGAGCGATCTGCCTCATTTTCAGGCGCGAACGAATCAGAGAACCGGTTCTCGAGCTCATCGCCATTACCCCCCTCGGCTAGTTCCCACTAATGGCCGCCTACTGCGGCCACTAGTCAAACAGGCTTCCTGGCGCGCCGCCAGTGCGTCGCCTTACGGAATCAGTTCAGGCGCCCCCCTTGCATCATGCTCGTATACGGGCACTATGATCACTAATGGAACCATGTAAGCCATTATGGTGCAAGCGCCGCCGGCTCGAGCTAGAGCTCGTGGCTGATTTTTCGGGCGGCCTGGCGGGTCGCCGTGGCCGCTTGCGTCAGACTCAGCTTGGCGGAACGCCCGCCGATATAGGGCATGACCAGGGTCGCAATAGCCGTTTCGCTCTTGCCTTCCATAATCGGAGCCGCGATGTCAGTTACCGCGTCCACGTACTTGCTGGGGCTCAGATAGAACCCCATGTCCCGAATGGACTGCACCTCGTGTTCGATGGCGGCCCAAAGCTTGCGGTCTTTGTCGGATGACAGCAGCGCCTGCCACGCCGCACGGCGAGCCGCTGTTTGGTAGGCAAACAACACCGGCCCGGACGCCGATTGATTCAACGGCCGCCGATGGCCTACTCGCACCGAGAAAACCTCCGTGTCCGGGCTTTCTACCCGGGCCACGACCACGATGTCGGCCCCACTCGCGACGGTCAGATGACAACTTTGCGAGGTCGCTTCCGCGAGGCGCTGCATCTCGGGCAACGCGTGCACGAGCAGATTGCGTTGCGGCGGCGCCCGCATCGCTACGTCAAATAACTTGCGTGTAAGCGCGAAGCGATCTGCGTCAGTGCGCGCCAGGTAACCGAGTTGCTCGAGCACTATCACCATACGGTAGATCTCGTTGCGAGACTTTCCCAACGCGCGCGCGAGCTCCGAGACCGCATAGGGCTCGGCTTGGCCCGCGAGAAACTCCAGCACCTCGAGACCCTTCTTCAGCGCCGGAGCCTGGTAGCTCTCAGCGCTCGTGCTTTTCTTGACAAGTCGTACCATGAGTGGAACAGTTGCTCATATATGGGAGGGCCGATCCCTTGACGCGCATCTTAAACCTTCAGACCCACGACCTGCGTTTTCCGACCTCGATTTTCCTCGACGGGTCGGATGCCATGAATCCCGATCCCGACTATTCCGCAGCTTACGTCATTCTATCGACCGACCATCCCCAAGGACTAGCCGGCCACGGCTTCACGTTCACGATCGGGCGCGGCAACGAGCTGTGCGTGGCTGCGATCGAGGCGTACCGCCCTTTCATCGTGGGCCGCTCCCTGGAGGAGATCGTCTCCAACATGAGCGCCTTCTGGCGCTCCCTGGCCGGCGATAGTCAACTGCGCTGGCTCGGCCCCGAGAAGGGCGTGATACACCTGGCACTGGCTGCGATACTGAATGCGGTGTGGGACCTGTGGGCGAAATCTGTCGGCAAGCCGGTCTGGAAGCTGGTGGCTGACCTGACACCCGAACAATTCGTCTCGCTCATCGACTTCAGACACATCGAGGACGTGCTGACGCCGAAGGAAGGACTCGAGATCCTGCATCGCCAGGCTGCGGGCAAGGCCACACGCGAGCAGCGGCTGCGTGCGGAAGGTTATCCGGCCTACACCACTTCAGTCGGTTGGCTTGGCTACGATGACGACAAGGTGCGCCGGCTGTGCCGCGAATATGTCGCGCAAGGCTGGCACAACTTCAAAATCAAAGTCGGCCGTGACCTCAGCGAAGACCTGCGGCGCTGCGCCCTCGTGCGCCAGGAAATCGGGCCGGACCGGCGCCTCATGATCGATGCCAACCAGGTTTGGGAAGTGAACGCGGCGATCCCGTGGTTGCGGGCGCTCTGCGAGTTCGATCCTTGGTGGATCGAGGAGCCCGTCAGTCCCGATGACATCCTCGGCCACAGGACCGTCGCCCGTGCGGTGCGGCCCATGCGCGTCGCGACAGGTGAGCACGTTCACAATCGCATCATGTTCAAACAATTGCTCGCCAGCGGGGCGATCGAAGTCGTACAGCCGGACCCCTGTCGGCTCGGTGGTTTGAACGAGGTGCTCGCCGTCCTGCTGCTGGCTGCCAAATTCGGCAAGCCGGTCTGCCCGCATGCGGGCGGGGTGGGGCTGTGCGAATATGCCCAACACATCTCGATGATCGACTTCGTGGTCGTGAGCGGGAGCTGGCAGGAGGCGATGTGCGAGCATACTCAGCATCTGCACGAGCATTTCGTGCATCCCATCGAAGTCGATCGGGGCCGCTATCGCGTACCACTACAGCCGGGATTCAGCGCCGAGATGCGTTCCGAGTCGATTGCAGAGGCTACCCACAGAGGCTGAAGCCGCTGACAGGCATGCCGTTCGCACCGAACCTGGACTTGCCTGCATGTTGAAGCTCCGATCGCGTTGGTTCGCTGATGAGCAGGGCGGAAGCTTTGCGTTCACCTTTTGCCTGGTGAGCTCACTGTTCCTGCTCTGGGGTTTCTGCAACGGCTTGATCGACGTCATGGACAAGCACTTCCAGGACGAGCTGCATCTCACCAAGGCGCAGTCCGCCTGGGTGCAGACGGCGCACTACCTCGGCTATGCGCTCATGGCCCTTCCGGCAGGCCTGCTCGCCCGCAGCATTGGCTACAAAGGCGGCATCATCGCGGGACTCCTCGTCGTCAGCCTCGGAGGTTTCTGGTTCATTGCAGCGACGCAGATCGCATCGTTTTGGGCGTTTCTGCTGGGCGTGAGTGTGATTGCCGTGGGACTCACCCTGTTGGAAACCGTCGCGAATCCCTACACCACGGTATTGGGCCCGAAAGAATTCGGCCCCTTCCGCATCAACCTGGCGCAGAGCCTGAATGGCATCGGCTGGATGCTCGGGCCACTCGTCGGAGGCGCCTTCTTCTACTCCGCCGGCGGAACCGAGGTTTCTCAGAAACAACTGCAGATTCCGTACGTCGGTATTGCTCTGCTCGTACTCGCTTTGGCGCTCGTGTTCTACCGCGCCAAGGTTCCAGATGTTGCCTCGCCCGCGGACCCGGTCGAGTTGCTTCCGGGAAACAATATCCGCGGATCGCTCTGGTCGCGGCCGCATTTCCTGGGAGCCGTGCTGGCACAGTTTCTCTACGTTGCGGCCCAAGCAGGGATATTCAGCTTCTTTATCAACTACATGGTGGCGGAGATTCCGCCGTTACCGGGCGGCTGGACGAGCGCCATTCCCAGAAGTGGAGTCAGCGCGCGCGCCGGCGAGCTCTTCATCAATGAGCAGGGCGCCGCCGAGTTGCAGGGCCTGGTGGGTTTCGGTCTGTTTCTCATCGGGCGCCTGAGCGGTGCGGCACTCCTGACACGCGCATCCCCATCCCGACTTCTCGGTCACTATTCGCTCGTCAACACCCTACTGTGCGCCATCGTGGTCATGAAGCTCGGCTGGCTGTCGGTAGCCGGCGTGTTCCTCACGTTTTTCTTCATGTCCATCAGCTTTCCTACTATCTTCGCACTCGGAATCGATGGACTGGGCCGGGAAGTCAAGCGAGGCTCGGCTTTCATTGTCATGGCGATTCTCGGGGGCGCCATCATGCCGAAACTCATGGGCTACCTGGGAGACCGTTACGACATGTCCACGGGGTTCCTGATGCCCCTGGCCTGCTTCGCGTTGATTGCCCTCTACGGCTATGCGTGGCCGGTGCTCAGATCCGGCGGCTACAGTCGACTCGCTATTCGCGGCTAGCGGACAATCCAGTCGGAGTCACGGTACTCGCGTGTGATCCGGGCAGGGCTACCGGGTAGTTGCGCAGATCGAAGATCCCGGTCATTGGCGTCCACTTTTTTCCGGCCGGTGTCCAGGGAGTCGGCGCCTGTAACGTCCCCATGAGGGTCTCCCATTCGCGAATCCGCGGATTGGCCTTCTCCGCGGCGGCCATGCGCTCCGGATCGAACCGTGCGTCATCTGTCTCCATGATCATCACGAGTCGGGTCCCGAGCCGGAAGATTTCCATTGCGATGACGCCCTGTTCGCGCAGATGCTCGAGCACCTCCGGCCACACGTCCCGGTGAAACGCCTCATACAGCTGGATCAAATCCGGATCCGCCTTCAGATCCAACGCCAGACAATAGCGCATCGGTCACCCAGAGGAATCACGGACAGCAGGATGGAGTACGCCGGAACAGCCGGGAAATGAAATTCCGGCGCGGAGGTATAACCACAATGGCATGCGGCCCTCCGCGATGACCTCCTCCGGCCACGCTCACTCGAACCTGACTCTCAAGCCCAGCCCCACCGTGCGGGGATACGGCCCCGCGAGCAGCGTCGGTCCATTCGCCGCGGTGGGCCCCCGCTCGTCAGACAAGTTCTCTCCATAGAGCCTGACTTCATAGATGCCTTTTCGCACCCCGACACTCGCGTTATAAAGGGAGTACCCGGCGACCGATTGCACCGTGTTGTCCTGGACGGTTGCACTGCCGTTCAACGCGACCGAGCCGTTTGCGAACATCCGCCAGCCCGCGCCAAAGCCTCTCTCATAGCTGAGATCCAGGCGCCAGTTGTGTGGTGGGGTGTTGTACAGCCTCGATCCATCCGAATTGCGTGGGTTGGCCGCGGCAAAGGCTGGAACCACATCGGTGAACTCGGCTTTGTTGATGTTGCCGATGAGCGAGACATCCAGCCCGTCGATCGGTGTCACCCAGGTGACGTCGATGTCCCAGCCCTGAGTCTTTGCGCCACCCAGGTTGGCAAAGGCCGCCAGGCCGATCGAGGTATTGAACGCACTTTGGAGATTCGTATACCGGATATCGTACACGCTGGTGGCAACGCGCACTCTCCCATTTGCCAAGGTCGCCTTGGTGCCCACCTCGATGTTCCGCAACTTGTCGGGCGTCAGTGCGAGACTGCTCGGGACGCCGTCGGCGATCACAGCGTTGGCTTGCGCCTGCGACTGCAAAATGCCGCTGCGGAAGCCGGTGCCTGCGTTGATAAACAACATCCAGTTCTCGGTGGCGTGATAAGCAAGGTTCGCGCGCCAGGTCACCGCGGTCGGTTTCGAGCTACTGTAGGCCGGAACGCCACTCGATTCGGAATCCGCGCTGCGCTCGTCCTCGAAGTAGCGCAATCCGACGAGCGGGACGAGCTTTCCTCCGAACAGATCGTAGCTGAGCTCGCCGAACACCGAGCCATTTCGCGTCCGTGTCGTGGTCCCACCATTGAGCGCGAGCGCTGGGAAATTAATCTCGTAAAAGTACACCCCGGTAGCGTGCTGATAGAATGCGCCGCCCACCCAGTGGAGAGGCCCAGTACCCGCGGAGCTCAGCCTGAGCTCGTTGACGAAATTGTAGGCGTCCCCACCGTTCACCAAAGTGCCGATCCCTAACGGCAGTCCGAGATTCAAAGCGACACCGAAGCCGCCCGGCAGGGTCTGCTGATACGAAGTGGCGTTCGTCAGCACGACGTCATCGAATTTGTAGGTGAGCGTGTTCGAGAAATAGTTCGACTTGCGACGATCGTAGCCGTTGACGGTGCCCTGATAAGCCAGATAGGGCGGGTCGACCGAGTTCATGACCTGCAGATAATCCTGGTTGGTCTGAAACTGCCACGCCCGCAGCCTCAAGGTGAGCTCATCCGTCGGTTGCCACAACATAACGGCCTGCGCATCGGAACTGTGGATGTCGTTGGCGTCCGTCTTGTAGGGCGCTCCGACGGGTGCACCTTGATACACGTCCGCGTAGCCGGCGCGGTAGTCGTAACCGCCACTCAGGCGCACGGCGAGCTGGCCTGGGACGAGGGGTATGGATACGGCCGCCGCCGTTCTGTAGTTCAACTGCCCGGCGTCCGCGGTTTTCGACGAGTCGATCTCGCCGTCGACCGTGAAGCGCGACAGATCGGGATTCTTGGTGTGATAAATGATGACACCGCCCATCGAGCCCGAACCATACAGCGTGCCTTGCGGACCCCGGAGCACTTCAACCCGGTCGAGGTCGAAAAACTGCACCGGCGGCGCGCTTTGAAAGTTGGGAACGCCGAACGGAGTATCGTCGAGGTAGTACCCGATCATCCCATCGCCGACCGGTCCGCCGGCGCCGGAGCCACGGAAGGAAAAGATCTTGTATCCGGCGCCGATCTCACTCTGCTCCGATGCACCTGGAATCAGCTCCATGAGATCCTTGGCGTCCCGGACCCCCATCGACTGCAGCGCGTCGCCGGTAAACGCCTGGATTGCCATCGGTACCTTGCTGAGTTGCTGTTCGCCAACCTTCGTCGCCGTAACGACCACCTCCTGCAGCACGGCTGAACTATCGCTCGCCTGCTGCGCTCTCGTGGGCGCATCCGCCAGCAAGAATGCAACTGCAAACCCCAGCGCGCAGCGCAAAGCACCACGCGCCATCGCACGATTGGCATCGATCATTCTTTTCCCCCTCGTTCGACGTGACGTACCAACGACACCAGCGACTGCCGCAGCAGCGGATTCGGCCCGGGCAGGTCAACTTACGCAAACGTTTTCGTCCTTATATTCCAGGTTCACATATCTGTCAAATAGGGAATAAACCCGGAAGAAGCGCCATTCCAGTATTTTGCAAACGGTTGCGCTACCCGGTATTTTATGACCCCTCGCCGCGAGCGAGGTCACGGTGCCGAAGCTTGAGCCCGCAGACCCGCCCGGCAGCGCGAGGATGAGAATCAAAAAAGGGGATACCGGTGCGCGCACTGACCTGGGTTCTACTGTGTTCGATGTTGAGTGGCGGTGCCTCCGCACAAAGTTCCCCCGCCACCCCACGTGCCATCGCGGCCCGCTCGATTCCAACTCCCACGACCGTGAGCCCCCCATTGCAGTCGCTCATCGCGCAACAACCGGTCATGCCGCAGGCTCCGGGAAACGTCGAGGAATGGCATCAGGTGGTGCAAAGGGCGGCCGAGCGCGACCTGCAACGCGTCGCCGCCGTGAGAAAGCAATTCGCGGTCTCGGTCGAGCCGGTGCAACTGGGCGGCGTGCCCTGCTTCATCATCACTCCGGCACAACTACCCGAGTCCAACCAGCACCGGCTGCTGCTCCATCTGCACGGCGGCGCCTATGTCTTCGCACCCGGTGAGGCCGGAACCCTGGAGGCGATCGTCATGGCCGGCTTCGGTCACATGAAGGTGATCAGCGTGGACTACCGCATGCCGCCGGATCATCCTTACCCCGCGGCGATGGACGATGCCATGGCCGTCTGGAAGGCGTTGGTTCAACGCGAAAAACCGGACCACATCGGGATATTCGGTACCTCCACCGGCGGCGGCATGACCCTGGCGCTGGTGCAGCGGATCAAAGAGGAAGGCCAGCCGCTTCCAGGAGCGATAGCCCCAGGAACTCCCTGGTCAGACCTGACCAAGACCGGCGACAGTTACTACACCAACGAGACGGTTGACAACGCGCTCGTCGCCTACGAGCCGCTGCTGGGCGCAGCCGCAAGACTCTACGCGCACGGCAGGGACTTGAAGGACCCGCATCTGTCACCGGTCTACGGAGACTTTCAGGGTTTCCCACCGACGCTTCTGACCACCGGAACGCGGGACCTCTTCTTGTCCAACACCATACGCGTGCATCGCAAACTCCGCGAAGCAGGAGTTGAGGCGCAACTCGAAGTGTATGAAGGCCAGTCGCACGCACAATATCTGGCCGATTCAACCACACC
>JAQGOE010000269.1 GCA_028293725.1 Gammaproteobacteria bacterium
ACGTTCAGCAGCAGGTGCTCCCGCTCCCAGGAGCTGATCACCTGCAAGAACACCTCGTACTCCGCTTCCTTAACAATAGTGAACGCGGAGACGAACTGCTCGCCCAGCAGCTTCACCAGCGGCTCGCAGTCCTTCAGCCTGCGCAGCGCCTCGTCCAGAGATCGCGGCAGCCCAAACGGCAGATCGTGCGCGCTGCCGCTGATGGGGTCGCTGGGCTGCAGGCCCTCGATCATCCCAAGGTAGCCGCAGGCCAGCGAAGCTGCGATCGCAATGTAAGGATTGGCGTCCGCGCCTCCGACACGGTTTTCCACACGCCGCGCCTCAGCGTCGGACATCGGCACGCGCAGTCCGGCCGTGCGATTGTCGTAGCCCCAATGCACGTTAATGGGCGCGGACAGGTAACGGGTCAGCCGGCGATAGGAATTAACGTTCGGGCAGAAGAGCGCCATCGCCGCAGGCATGTATTTCTGCAGACCCCCGATGTGGGAGAAGAACAGCTGCGAAGGAGTGCCGTCCGCGTTGCTGAAGATGTTCTTGCGCGTTTTGATATCCACGATGCTCTGGTGGATATGCATGGCGCTGCCCGGCTCCTTGGCATGGGGCTTCGCCATAAACGTCGCGTAGATCTTGTGCCGCAGCGCCGCCTCGCGGGCGGTGCGCTTGAACAGGAAAGCCTGGTCCGCTAGAGCGAGCGGATAGCCGTGGATCAGGTTGATCTCCATCTGCGCCGGTCCATCCTCGTGGATCAGCGTGTCGATCTCGATCTCCTGGTCCTCGCAAAACTGGTAGATGTCGTCGAACAGAGGATCGAACTCATTCACCGCGGCGATGCTGTACGACTGCCGTCCCGGCTCGGCGCGGCCCGAGCGCCCCACTGGCGGCTTGAGCGGGTAGTCAGCGTCCTTGTTCTGCTCGATCAGGTAGAACTCGAGCTCGGGCGCGATGACGGGTTCCCAGCCCCGCTGGGCGTACAGCTCGAGCACATTCCGCAGGACATGGCGCGGAGCCATATTGACCCGCCGGCCATCCGAGTAGAAACAATCGTGGATCACCTGCGCCGTCGGCTCGGCTGCCCACGGAACACGCCGGACGGTCTTCGGATCGGCCTTGAGGACGATATCGATCTCGGCCGGGCTCATGGCGTCGCCGGGCTCGGGCGGATAATCCCCCGTGACCGTCTGCAGGAAGACGCTCTCGGGCAGCCGCATGCCACCGTCCTCGGCGAACTTCTCGGCGGGCATGATTTTGCCGCGAGCGATCCCCGCCATGTCGGGGATGATGGCCTCTACCTCGGAAATACCGTGGTCGCGGAAGAACTGCCGGATCTCACTCGCCATACCAATACTCGTTTAGGGCTTCGCCCAACTTGAAACCTTCGCCGCCGCGTGCTCACGGCTTGCCGCTCCGAAGGCAGCGAAGAGCGCACGGGAAAACGGATTACTCATGACTTTCCATTCGGGATGCCATTGCACGGCGACCGCGAAGCGCTGTGCGTCGCGCACCTGGAAAGCCTCGATCAGGCCGTCCGTCGCCGACCGCGCTTCGACGACGAGACTCGGGCCGAGTCTCGCGATCCCTTGAGAGTGCAGAGAATTGACCTGGATTCGCTCGCTGCCGCCGGCTATATCCAGCAGGAGCCCACCTCGCTCGAGGATCACCTCGTGAGCCGGGCCGTACTGGACGTCGAGAGGCAGCGTCGTATCTTCGCGATGGTCGCTGAGACCTGGCACCTCGTGTACTTTCTGGTGCAGGGTGCCTCCGAACGCGACGTTCATTTCCTGGAAGCCCCGGCAGACGCCCAGCACTGGGACTCCCGCCTGGACAGCCTTGCGAATGAGCGGCAACGTCGTGGCGTCGCGCTCGGGGTCGTGCAGAGTCCCGGGCGCGCTCGGCGTGCCGTCGTAGTGGTGTGGCTCGACGTTCGAGACGCTTCCCGTAAAAAGGATGCCGTCCAGTCGCTGCAGCAGTTCGTCGAGACGAAGCTCCTCACCCAGTGACGGAATGAGCACAGGTAGCGCGTCAGACGCCTCGAGGACGGCGCAGGCGTACTTCTCCCCGACCATGTGAAACGGGTGCTGGCCGACCATGCGGCGGTCGGCTGGAATTCCAATGAGTGGGCGCGCGGATGCCATGACGAGCTACCGGGCAGTGTTTAGTATTTTAAACAATCCCGCCCAGCGAATTCTCCAAGTCAGCCCCTATTAGACCACAGGCGCAGGTCGGAATCTGCCCGAGACGCTCGCTGCACCCTTGCGTCCGCGCTCCCAGGGGCTATCCAGGGGTGGCGACCGCGGCTACAGGGCGCCGGAAGGGGGCGATTTCGCCACCCTGTACGCGGCTGGCGATGACCGTGCTAGCGCTTTCGCCTCCGCCCGCGTCAAAATATCCTAAACACCTAAACCCAGGACTAAAGCCCATGGCACGTCCTGTGCGCATCAAGTCGTACTACGCCGCTTCGGCTCACGCGGCGCCTGACCGTGCGGAGCTCGAGAGTTCGATCGATTGTGATGTCTGCGTGGTCGGCGGGGGCATCGCCGGTTGCTCTACGGCCCTCCATCTCGCTGAAGGCGGCTACAAGGTCGTGCTTCTCGACGAATACCGTGTGGGCTGGGGTGCCTCGGGACGCAGCGGCGCTCAGGCGATCCACGGCGTCGCATCCGGCCAAACCAAACTCGAGCGTCTCGTTGGAGCGGCCGCGGCCCGCACTGTATGGGACGTGTCCGTCGAAGGGCTCGCGCTGATGCGAGAGCTCATCTCCCGGCACCGGATCGACTGCGACTGGACGGACGGCTACCTGCTGACGGCCGTGAAACAGCGACATCTGCACGAGTTGCGCACCGAGATCGAGGAACTGCAAAACAAACTCGGATACACGAGCGTCCGCTATGTGCCTCAAGAGGAGTTGCGCTCGATTCTCGGTACCTCGCGTTATGTCGGCGCCCTCCATGACTCGTACAGCGGGCATCTGCATCCGCTCAACTACACACTCGGGTTGGCGGCGGCCGCCGCAAGCAATGGTGTAAAAATCTTCGAAGGGACCCGGGCACTGGGGTTCAGGCAGGCAAGTGGCGCGAGCGGCGCCACCGTGCGTATTCGAACTCCCCGCGGCGAGGTTCGCGCCCACGACCTGGTTTTGTGCGGCAACGTATACCTCGGCGACACGGCCCCCGCGCTCGCCACCAAGATCATACCGATCGGATCGCACATCGTCGCGACGGAACCGCTCGGAGCGCAACGGGCGCGCGAGCTCATCACCAACAACGCCGCCGTCTGCGACATGAACTGGGTGTTGGATTACTACCGCTGCTCCGCGGATCACCGGCTGTTGTTCGGCGGCCGGGTCAGCCATTCCGGCTTCGGCTCGTTCGATGCGACAGCGGCCACACGCGAGCGCATGTTGCGGGTCTTTCCGCAACTCGCGGACGCCCGAATCGACTATTCATGGGGCGGATACGTGGACGCCACGCTGAACCGCGCCCCGAACTTCGGCAGGCTTGCTTCCAACATCTACTTCCTGCAGGGATTCTCAGGCCACGGCATCGCGTTGACCGGCATAGCCGGCAAGCTCGTCGCCCAGGCGATCGCCGGCACCGCCGAACGATTCGACGTATTCGCGAAGATCCCCCACCGCGGTTTTCCCAGCACCGCATTGCGCCGCCCCGCCCTCGCGCTGGCGATGTTGTATTACAGGCTCAGAGACCTGTTGTAGCCTCGATCAGCAATCCGCAGCCGCCGGCCGGAGTGGCACCGTCTGCACGCCCTACTTCAGCAACAACTCCGCAATCTGCACGGCGTTCAAAGCCGCGCCCTTCAGAAGCTGGTCGCCGGCGACGAACAGGGCGATGGAGCGGCCGCTCGGGTCGCTGACGTCCTGGCGGATACGGCCGACGAGGATCGGGTCCTGGCCGGAGGCGTCCTTCGGCATCGGGAAGTAGTTGCGCTCGACGTCGTCGACGACTTTCACCCCCGGCGCGGTTTGCATGACATCACGCACTTGCGCGGGGGTGATGGGGCGCTCGCACTCGAAATTGATAGCGATGCTGTGAGCACGCAGGACCGGAACCCGAACGCAGGTAGCGGTCACGCGGATGCTGGAATCGCTGTAGATCTTGTGCGTCTCGCGCATCACCTTGATCTCTTCCTCGTTGTAGCCGTTCGAAGGATCGATCTTCGAATTGTGGCTGAAGAGGTTGAAGGCGTAGGGATGCGGCAGAACGGTGTTCTTGTACTCGCGGCCTTCGAGGTAGGCGCGCGTCGACTCGCGCAACTCCTCCATCGCCGCGGCTCCCGCACCGGAAGCAGCCTGGTAGGTTGCGACGATCATGCGCTGAATGCGGTTGATCTTGTGGATGGGCCACAGCGGCGTGATGGAAATAATGGTCGAGCAGTTGGGATTGGCGATGATGCCCTTGTGCTCACGCACTGCTTCCGGGTTGATCTCCGGCACTACGAGCGGCACGCCGGGGTCCATACGAAACGCGGACGAGTTGTCGACAACGACAGCACCCGCGCGGACGGCGGCCGGGGCGAAGCGCTTCGATTGACTACCACCCGCGGAAAACAACGCGATGTCGACACCGCTGAAGCTGTCCTCGGTCAACTCCTCCACCGTTACCGGCTTGCCACGAAAAGGGAGCGTCTTACCGGCGGAGCGCGCGGACGCGAACAGCCGCAAGTTGGACAGCGGGAAGCGCCGCTGCTCCAGACACTGCATTAACTCGACACCGACCGCGCCGGTGGCGCCAACGACTGCCACGACTGGCGCCGACGAGGAAGGATGACCAGATTGCATGCTACGACTCCCCAAAACCATAACTTGAAGTAAATGTCCCGGCTAAAACGAAAAAGGCCCCGCTGGGGTTACCGGCGGGGCCTCTTGGATTCGGTGCTTCTCGACGTACGATCAGCGCGCGAAGGTCTCCAGGGCCCCATCCCAGGGCTTCTTGGTAATCTTGCGCGTTTTCGTGGTCTTGAGCATGGACCTAACGCTACCTGACGCCGGGCGGCAAGTAAAGCGGGCCGGAGGCGCCTTTTAGGCCCGGGCGCGTGACGCCTATCACCCTATCGTCACGGGCCGTACACGTACCTCGAAACACCGGTGGATGCGGGGATTACGCTCGAAGTCTTTAGGTAACGTCCTGGCGGAGATGTCACGGACGTCGTAACGCGCTGACAGCGACTCATCCAGCCGGAACCGTTGGGAGTTCGTCGAAAACACGATCAGGCCGCCTGGCGCCAGCAGACGCGCACAACCGTCGATGAATTCCGGGTGGTCGCGCTCGACGTCGAACACCCCTTCCATGCGCTTGGAGTTCGAGAACGTCGGTGGATCAATGAAGATGAGGTCGTACCGTTCACGGCTCCGATTCGCCTCCTGCAACCATACCCGGCAATCGGCCTGCACCAACCTGTTGCGATTGGGGGAGAGTCCGTTCAGCTCGAAGTTGCGCTGGGCCCAATTGAGATAGGTATTCGACATGTCAACGGACGTCGTCGATACGGCGCCCCCCGCGGCAGCGTAGACCGTCGCCGTGCAGGTATAGGCGAAGAGATTCAGAAATCGCTTTCCGGAGGCGGCGGCTCGAAGTCGCCCGCGTGTCGTACGGTGATCGAGGAACAGGCCCGTATCGAGGTAGTCGTCGAAGTTCACGAGGAACTTCAGACCGTCCTCCATCACGACATAATAGTTATCGCGATCCTGCACCTTGCTGTACTGCTCACCTCGTTTGTTCTTGCGGCGTGTTCGGACGCGGACGCGCTCTTGAGCAACACCGGTGACGTCAGAAAGTGTGGAGAGAGCCTCCCCGCGGCGCTTGCGCACAGACTCGAGCTCGATTTCCGCCGGCGCGGCGTACTCCTGGACGTAAAGCCAGGTCAGCTCGTCAGGGTTCGCTGAAGCTGCCGCCGCCGGCCCCGCTCGACCGCTGCCACGAGCGTTGGACGCACCGCTCACGGGCTCGCCCTGTGCTTCCCCAATCGTCCGATATACATCAATAGCAAACGCATACTCCGGCATGTCAGCGTCATACAGGCGATAACACGACACGCCGCTGCGCTCAGCCCAAGCCTGCTGTTTTTTTAGATTCTTCGCGAGACGATTCGCGAACATCTGCGCTCCAGGCGTGTCACGCAGATTCGTGTCACCCTTACCCAGCCGACCAGGCTCGCGTGCGCTGCCGGTATCGACCTTCATCCGCAGCAAACGACATTCAATCGCGCCGTTCCACACCGTATGCGTGCGGTGGGCCCGAATACCCAACTCCAGACCGAACTCCGGCGTGCCGGTCAACACTGCGGCATTCCAACCTTGGAAGCGCTCGCGAAGAACGACACCTAACTCGCGATGAACCGCCCGCGCAGTATCACGATCCTCCAGCCGAACCCCGTAAGGAGGATTGGTGCAAAGCAGGCCGGCCGCTGTATGGGCCGGGGTCGGGGACGCGGCCACCGACTGCTCTATCAGAGCCTCCTCGGCCGACTCCATCGAAAGGGTCTCGGTCGCCTGCCTTGGATCCCCCACAGCCGGCAGTGACAGACCGACCTCTGCGCCCTCCGCGGAAGCGCCCTCGGCCAATGCGCCATCCGCGGAAGCGCCCTCCGGCGATGCGCCCTCCGCAGAAACGCCTTCCGCCCGCACCCGCCCCATCGGAGCAGCATCCGCCAACACCCCGACATCAAACCTAACCAGCCGCTGCACTCCCGCCCGCTCAGCATTCCCCCGAGCGTTCCGCACGGCACCCGAATCCC
>JAQGOE010000278.1 GCA_028293725.1 Gammaproteobacteria bacterium
TCGCAATTGCGGGTCCTCGCGTTCGAGGCCTGGCCTCTGAAGCCATCCGTAACCGCCTGTCGCGCGGGACCGGCGTTGCTCGTCGCGATGACTCCGCGACCTTGTCTTAATGTTGATGAGAAAAATCAATCT
Source organism: Gammaproteobacteria bacterium (assembly GCA_028293725.1). The sequence continues at coordinate 133 of JAQGOE010000278.1, forward strand.
TTACACGTCCAGGGGCATCGAGCAGCCTGCGCCGATCAACAGTGCTGTGCTGTCATCGCTAGTGAAATGAAAGACTCTGAAACGGTCAACGTGCTGGTCCCCGTGGGGTCTCTCGGGGCCGGTGTCCGTGCGGAGGAGGTGCGTTACGCCCTCCGGAAGGGTGCTGACGTCATCGCCTCCGATGCCGGTTCGACCGACAGTGGAGCCGCCTATCTCGCCCTGGGTATCTCGAAGAATGATCGCCGCTCGGTAAAGCAGGATCTGCTGACGTTGATGAGCGCGCAAGCAGAAAAGAAGATACCGCTCCTGGTGGGCTCGTGTGGCCAATCCGGGGGAGATGCCGGGTTGGAGTGGACGCGTGACATCGCGATCGAGGTCGCAAGGGAGTTGGGAATCAACCCGCGCATCGCGGTGCTGCACTCGGAACAATCCAAGGATGTGCTCAAGAAGAAGAACGCGCAGGGAAAGATCCGGCCCCTGCCGCCTATGGGGCCACTAACGGACGCTGTGATCGATAGTTGCGAACACATCGTCGCTGCGATGGGTCCGGAGCCGTATGTCGAGGCCCTCCGGGCTGGAGCGGATATCGTTCTGGGCGGAAGAACGACTGATACTGCAGTACTCGCGGCTGTCCCGTTGATGCGCGGCGTGCCGCCCGGGTTGGCCTGGCACGCGGGGAAAGTTGCCGAGTGCGGCGGTCAATGCACCACGGACCCCAAGCGCAGTGCTGGCGTCCTGTTGCGCATCGGCAGGGAGGCGTTTGATGTGGAATCCCTGAACGAGTCCGTCCGTTGTGTTCCGGAGAGTGTCTCGGCTCACATGCTCTATGAGAATAGCGACCCCTTCTTGCTCGTCGAGCCCGGTGGTGTGCTGAACGTCACTCAGTCACGCTACGCACAGCTCGATCATCGTACCGTGCGCGTGTCGGGATCCCAATGGGAGCCCAGGCCGTATACGATGAAATTGGAAGGGGCGGCGGCCAACGGCTATCAGACGATCATGCTGATCGGTGTCGAGGATCCCGAGGTGTTATCCCATCTCGACGAATTCCACGACAAAATGCTGGCCGCGCTTCACGAGCGGGTGTCGAGGACCTTGGGCGAGGAGGCGGGCGACTATCACATTTCGCTGCGGATCTATGGGTGGAACGCGGTGTCGGGCTGCCCGGTACCCGGCGACACGCCGCCACCTCGCGAAGTGGGTATTTTGTTCGTCGCCACCGCTCGAACGCAGTCCATGGCTACCCAGATCGCCAAGGCCTGCAATCCATGGTTTTTCCACTTTCCCCTGCGGATGGGAACCGAGCTACCCAGTTACGGCTTCGCGTTCTCACCGGGCGATATCGAGCGGGGTGGCGTCTTTGAATTCAAGCTCAATCACGTCGTAGAAGTCGACGATCCACTCGAGCTCGTGCGCATCGAATGGGTGAACGGCGTTGGGCCGGTGACGGGACGTTAGGAGTATGACCAGAGTCCGTGATGTTTGCCGCAACGTCCGTTCGAAGAACGCGGGCCCGTTCTGGGTGACCGTCGATTTCTTTTTCAAGAATCTGGAGAGCTTCGAAAAGTATCACGATAGCAAAGCCTTGAGTGCCGAGGTGTTCGCCGCTCGCTTCGCTACCGACCCGTCCTTCGTCAAGCGATTTGCGGTCAAAGAACTGCGCGTGTTGAAGGTCTCCTACACGCGCAGCGCACCGCAGGGCGGTGTGGTGGAGAGAGATATGCATTGTGGACAGCAGTATGTGCGGCTGTTGGACATCGAGCTCGATTGATCCGATGGCGCCTCGACGCGCGAGGGGGCTTGGACCGCACTAATCTGGTAGCCTCCCGGGAGAGCCGCTTGATCGGCCCCGACGTCTTCCGGAGGTGACCCATGAACGCAAGTAGTCGTCTGGTTGTTCCTTCAATGCGCGAGCACGTGTCAGCGGAGGAGTGGCAAATTCGGTGCGACCTCGCCGCCTGCTACCGACTGGTCGCTCATTTTGGTTGGAGCGACTTGGTATTCACTCACATCACGGCTCGGGTACCCGGCATACCGGGGGAATATCTCATTAACCCCTATGGCATGCTGTTCCATGAAATCACCGCCTCGTCATTGATCAAGATCGACCGGGAGGGCAATGCGCTGCAGGATTCTCCGTTTGTAGTGAATCCGGCCGGGTTTCTCATTCACTCGGCCGTCCATTCCGCCCGGCACGAGGCGCAGTGTGTCATCCACGTCCACACGCTCAACGGAGTGGCCGTGTCCGCGCAGAAGCAGGGACTTCTGCCCCTGTCGCAGCAATCGATGTTCGTGTTGGCCAGCTTGGCCTACCACGACTACGAGGGGGTGGCGATCAATGAAGGCGAACGTGCGCGGCTGAGCGCCGATCTGGGCGGAAAGACTTTCCTGATGCTACGCAATCACGGCCTGCTGACGGTTGGGCCATCAATTGGCGACGCGTTCCTTGCCATGTACACCTTCGAGGCAGCGTGCGCAATCCAGGTCAGGGCCATGTCCGGGGGAGCCGCGCTGATTCCGATCTCCGCCGAGCTGGTCGCCACGGCGCAACACCAGGCATCCGTTGTCACCAAGTCACTGGGAGGGCAGTTGGTCTGGCCGGGGCTGTTGCGGCTGGCGCGGGCACTCGACATGTCTTACGAGAGTTGAGAGTCACGCGGTCGCGAGCCAGCTACGGCAGCGGTCCCTTGTAGAGGCCCTTCAGACGCGTCGCCTCACCGATCTGGTATTGTTCGATGGCGTGTGCAATCCAGCCCGCCGCGCGGCCCAGGTGGAAGACGGAATGATCGGTCCCGATTTTCAACTTTTCGGTCACGAACAAGCACACAAACGCATAGTTGGGCTCGAGGTGCTTCGCCTCCCGCATGGTCTGCAGCGCGGACTGCAGGCGTTTGAAAGCCAGGTCGTCGGCAAAGATTTCCTCGCAGAAGCTCAGCAGCACGCGGCCACGCGGGTCCCCCAAGGGATAGGCAGCGCTATCGAATCCGGGCAGATGCTCGCTATCGCGTAACCGGCGCACGATCACGCCAACAGGGTCCGCGCTGTTGACGATTTCGCTCACCAGGAAACTGATGGCGTTGAAATCGGCGCGTCTGCTCTTACGGCCCAAGGCGGCCGAGAGTCCGCTGATGACCGCCCTCCAGGGAGTCACCCCGGTGCTGGCGATCTCGCGGACGGTGAGCGTGCAGGCATCGAAACCATGGTCCGCTGAAAGAACGAGCATGCGCCTGACCAACTCCGCCTCCGCCGGGCGCAGCTTCAGGTGTCGGGCGAGGAAGAGGTGGATAGGCTCGTTGCTGGGTTTGTTGGCGCCGGCTGTGAGCGCGGCCAGCCAGCGCAGAATGTGGGCGCCAGTGCGTGCCATGCCGACGCGGGAAAGGTCGTAAGCCTTTGGATTAGCCTCCTCCAGCAAGGGGAACAGTGCGGTGGCTCGATTGACATCACTCTCGTTCGCCAGCAATTTGTTCAAACTCGGCCAGACCGCCGGTGTCCTGGAGACGGTGTCGTCAAAACAGTCTTTTTCATCCACATCCCAGAGGAGGGCGGCAACCGCCTCGAACGAGGCGTCGCGAGCCAGGTCTGCAGCCTTGCGGCCTCGATAGAAATGCGCGCCATTGGTAATCAGTGTGATACCGCTCTCATGTACGAGGCCCGCATGAGTCACAGCGTTCGAGCTCTTCCGCTTGCGTCCGATTTGCTCAAGATCGCTTTTCCAGTAGAGTCGCTGACGCGTACCGGGGACGGGTCGCGAGCGTATTCCCTTTCGACTCACATACGCATACAACGTTTGCGCGTTCACGTTGAGAATCTGCATGGCTTGCTTCGCCGTCACGTATTCGTCCGCAACGGCCGAATCCGCTACCTCTTTTCCGGCACGTGACTCGCTCTTTAACATGACGCGTTCCTCGGTCGGCTGCTCCCCGTGTCGGTCAATTGTCGTCCCGAAACAGCGGCGGAACAAATCTGTCTATAGCCGTTATAAAACTCGATGACCCTGTATGGCGTGCTCCTATTGATTGACTTCCGAAATCAAGATTGACGGTTGCGACGCGCATCCTTAGGTTCGAGGACCTTTTCGAACGGAGGCGATGATGGCAATTCGGTACCTGGAGAAGTCACCTGAAGCGTACACCTATCCACTTCTCATCAAGCATCTGCTTCACGCGCCGCTCGCTGCAGCACCCCACCAGGAGATTGTCTACCGGGATCGCACGCGCTTGAGCTATGCGGAATTCGGTAAGCGCCTGTGCCACTTGGCCAACGCGCTCACGAAACTAGGCGTAAGGTCCGGGAGTACAGTTGCTGTCATGGATTGGGACAGCCATCGTTACCTGGAATGTTATTTCGCCATTCCGATGCTGGGAGCTGTCCTGCAGACGGTCAATGTGCGGCTCTCGCCGCAGGAAATTCTTTTTACTCTGCAGAGTACGCAGGCCGAGGTGGCCCTCGTCAACCGGGATTTTCTGCCCTTGTTGACTCAGATGCGCTCTCAGCTTCCGCAACTCGAGGCGGTCGTACTACTGGATGATGACGGCGATACGTCAGATCGGCCACGGTGGGTCGTCGCGGAATACGAAAGCCTCCTGGCGGGTGCCGACAGCCATTATGAATTCGAAGATTTCGACGAACACGTCGTCGCCACGGTGTTTCATACCACGGGCACAACCGGGTTGCCCAAGGGCGTCTGCTTCAGCCATCGGCAGATCGTTTTGCTTGCACTGACAGGGGGCGTCGCTCTCGCGAGTCCAGCGCATGGACAGTCGATGCGACACGGCGACGTGTATATGCCATTGACGCCGATGTTTCACGTCCATGCGTGGGGAGCGCCCTATGTCGCCACGATGCTGGGACTCAAACAGGTTTACCCGGGTCGCTACGTGCCGACGGAGTTGATCGCTCTCAAAAACCGCGAGCGGGTGACATTTTCCCATTGTGTCCCGACGATCCTGCAGATGTTGTTGCAGGGGGACTCCGGCGGCGAGCAGCTGCGGGGTTGGAAAATGGTGATTGGCGGGGCCGCCTTGGGGACGGGGCTGGCGGAGGCTGCTTTGCGCGCGGGCATCGACGTGTTTGCCGGCTATGGCATGTCGGAAACGGGACCTACGCTGACGGTAGCACGCCTGCGTGATTCGCCATCCAGACTGACGCGAGAGGCGGAACTCCAGGACCGCTGCTGCGCGGGTTTACCGTTGCCCCTGGTCGATCTGCGGCTCAGGGGAGGTACTGAGTCACACAGCGGCGACGGTCCTCCCTCTGGTGAGATCGTGGTGCGCGCTCCTTGGGCGACATGGGGTTACCTGGGTGACCCTAAGGCATCGACCGCACTGTGGGAGGGAGGTTATCTCCATACACAGGACGTCGGCACAATCGACGCAACGGGACAACTTCACGTGACCGACCGTATCAAGGACGTGATCAAGTCCGGCGGTGAGTGGATCTCTTCGTTGCAATTGGAAGAGCTCCTCGGCAAACATCCGGGTGTGGCAGAAGTCGCCGTGGTTGGCGTTCCGGATGCCCGGTGGGGAGAGAGACCTTTGGCAATCGTAGTGCCCCAGGCCGCCGGGAGTGACACACTGGAGACAGAATTGCTGCAGCTGGTTCAGGAGCAGGTCGAGGCTACGATACTGTCCCGATTTGCCATCCCCGACCGTTTCGTGATTGTGCCCTCCATCGAAAAAACCAGCGTGGGGAAGATCAACAAGCGGTTGCTGCGCGAACGTTATGCGAGCGCGCCGGTGTGAAGATGCCATTCACGGTAACGGCCGGAATACGGCCACGCGCGCTCGAGCGACCAGCCCGGCGTAGCCGACGTAGACCCAGTGTGTTGCCGGGTCAACCGCCAGGGTGTGCGCACCGTAGTGCAGGCTGATGGAATCGATCTGATGGTAGGTGTCAGGGGTGTCCTGTTGAAATGCCACCAGCACCCCGGATTTTCCCGTGGTGTACAGGCGCCGTAATTTCGGGTCGTAAGCGACCGAATCGGGGCCTCCACCGATGGGGAAGGTCTTGATGACCTGCCGCTTGTTGAGGTCAAAGATCGCCAGTGTGGCGTTGTGCGCGCAGACGACGAACAAGCGGCGCTCGGGCTCGTCCAGCGCCATGCCTGAGGGACCGGAGCACCCGGTAAGCTGCCATCTTTGCACCACCTCGCGCTTCGACAGGTCCACCGCCGCGACGGTGTTCGTGTCCTCCAGGTTCTGATATAACAGCCCGGCACTCGCGTCCCACGCAGCGAATTCCGCCTTGCTGCCCAGCGGAATCGTGGCGACGACGAGCCGGGTCGCCGGATCGATCACCGTGGCCGCCATCGCATCGCCGCTGGCAACATAGACGAGCTTGTCCAGCGGGTCATAGAAAATCCCGTCCGGATCTTCGGCCACCTGAATGTGCTGCACCAGTTTCATGCTGTCAGGGTTGAAGATGTCGACAGTGTTCTCTTCGCTGCGCGACACGTAGGCGAGCTTGCTCGTGGGATCGATGACGACGCCGTGGCTAGCCGGCACCGACTCGAATGTCGACACGTCTGACTCGCTCGGGACCGTGCCATCGCGCAAGGCAATTCTGTAGACGCTCCCCGTGCTCTCGTCAGTGACGAACAGACGTTTGCCGTCAATCGTCAGATAATCGAGTACGGTCAGCGTCGCGCCCTTGGGCAGCAACACATAGCCTTTGAATTCGAGGTGCTGCCCACCACTGGGCCTGCCCGGGTAGATGAGCCAGAACAGAGCAACACCGGCGACCGCTACGAGTCCCGCCAGAATCCACAGAACGATCTTTATGACTTTTTTAATTAACGGAGACATTGCGTCCTTCCAGGATCTCAGTGGGGAGTCGAACGGGCCGGGAGGTAGCGGACCAAACCTGCGGGCATCCACCAGTTCCACCGGCCCATGAGTGAAACGAGAGCGGGTACCAGCAATGTCCTGATGATCACAGCGTCCATGATCACCCCGGCGGCCAGGGTGGTGGATGAGATCTTGACGATTTGATTCGGATCGATGCTGAGCGATAGGAAAGTGATCATGAGAATCAGTGCCGCACACGTCACCAACCTTCCGGTTCGGGCAAGACCGAGCACGATCGCCTCGTCGGTCGATCTGGTTCGCTCGTATTCTTCGCTGATACGCGCCAGGACAAAGACCTCGTAGTCCATGGAGAGCCCGAAGAGAGAGGCGAAGACTACAGTCGGGATCCAGGCCCTGATGGCATCCGTCGCGGGTACCCCGTAGATCAGCGACGATCCGTGGCCGAGTTGCCAGAAGAAGACCATGAATCCAAATGCCGATCCCAGCGAAACGACATTCAACACAACTGCCTTGACCGGCAGGACGATGGAGCGCAAGGAGCGCACGAGAATGATCAGAGTAACGAGACTGACTACGATGAGCAGTAGCGGAAACGAGCCGTATACGGCGTGTGTGAAGGACACGTCCTCGGCCGTCGCCCCGCCGACGTCCGCCGCCCCGCCGGGCAGACCGGCGAGACGCTCTCGTAATCTGGATACAATCGCCTTTCCTTCCGCGAGGCTGCCTTCGGCGCGCGGTATTACCGTCAGCAATGCGTCGGATCCCCGCCGGAATGACGAATTGTCCGCGCTGATGACTGCATATACGCCCGGTGTGTCCTTCGCAAGGGCCGTGGCCTGATGCACCGCTGCCTCTCCACCGTGAGTCATGACATAGATGGGGAAATCCACCGCGCTGGGAATGCCATTCGCCTCCAACTCATGGAACGCGGCCGCGGCCGGGCCGACTTGCGAAAGCGACCCGATCAGCGGCTCGCCTGTCTTCATCGAGAATACGGGTACCGTCGTCAGGGCAACGACGAGCAGTCCGGCGACGGCCGCCGCCCATCGATGGCGCAGAACGAATCGGGCCCAGGCCTCCCATGCGCGGCTGTAGGTCGTGGCAGCGCGCGGCCAGAGAGAGAACCTGTCGAGTGCCGGCCCGACCACTGCCAGGCACACCGGCAGCAACGTCACGGCGACACAGACCGCTATGAGCGGAATCAACATCCCGCCGTAACCGACGCTTCTCAGGAAAGGAACCGGCAAAACACCCAGGGACAGTAATCCCACCGCCGTGGTGAGTCCGCTCAACACAACGGCGCGCCCCGCGCTCTGCGTCGCCTTGAGAACCGCTTCCTCGTTGCTCAGGCCGTTGCCACGCTCCTCGCGCCACCGCACGACAATGATCAGGGAGAAGTCGATCGCGATGCCCAGACTCAACAGCACTACCATGTACTCGACGAAATAGCTCACCGATACCACGTAAGTGAGGCCGAGGACGCACAGAAACGTAACGCAGATTGCGGGTATCGCCATCAGGATGGGAAGAATCGCGACAGGCGAGCCGTAAACGAGGAATAGCGCCACCAGCGCCAGCGTCGCGCCGAACAACATGCCCTTGAGCAAGTTGGCGCGATTCGGTCCCGCGTTCGATAGCAACTGCGCGAAGCCCGTCAGCGTCATACTACAGCCGGGTGGCACCGCGGCGGCAATCGCGGGTCCCACATGACCTTCCACGTGCAGCCCCGGCCCATAGTCGGGATTGGGTATGGAAATCAACGCCCAGGTGGCGCGTCCGCCGTCGAGGAGGAATATCGGGTCACGGGTGGTGGCGTAGTCCGAATAAATCAACGGACCGGCATGGTAGGCGGCCGCAAAGGTGTCGGCGGCCATTTTCTGGCCCTCGGGTGTTGCCATGGTGATTCCCGCAGGCAGGGTCAGCACCGGCAGCATGGATTCAAAGGCGGGATCCAGTCCAAAGCGCCTGGTGATCCGTAAGTTGGATTCGAATCCCGGTTCTCCGGGCGTGGTATACGTGTAATCCAACCGCGCGCCGATCTTTCCGACCGTGCCGATGCTGATCCCACACAGCACAACCCAGGCGAGCGCCACCAGTAGCTTGTGCCGCAGAACAAATTTAATCACTGAATCCCCTATCCGCTCGCATCGACCACCGAGCGGAAACAGGCAGCGATAAAAACAGAGG
>JAQGOE010000279.1 GCA_028293725.1 Gammaproteobacteria bacterium
ACCCCGGCCAGCCGACCGACCAATTCGACCGCTGGAACCAGATGGAGGATGACCCGATGCAGTGGCTCCTGAAATCGAGCGGATACTTCGCGATGAGCGTCGTGCCCTGCGACGAGCGCGGGAACTAACCGGACCAACCGAGAGCGAAACGTCATGATCAAAACGCTGGACGAGCAATTTACCGCCGACATCACAGACCTCGTCGATCGTCATGGCTGCGCGCACTTCTTGTCGAACGACTTGCAGCCCGTTGAGCAGTTGAAAGACGCGATTCGGCGGCTTGAGAGCGTCGATCATCCAGGGCACCAAGAAGAGGACTGCATCCGCGATCTCCGCAAGCTACTCAATAAGTACGAGCAGGCGGAAGCGACGCCGGCCCCACTAGGGAGGGGAACACGCATGAACGCTTTGACACTCGAACAATTCCGCGCCACTGGCCGAAATGTGCCGAACGTGGACGAGGCGCTCCCTGGAGAATTCTGGGGTGAAGGGCCAGGGCGTATCTATGCGGGGCCAACGGTCATCGAGCAATACGGTGATCAGTGGCGCTACATGATCGAGAATGAATCGATAGTAGGGGAACTCAACGAGTTAGAGTCTTCCTTGTACGAGTGGGCGATTGCACAGTTGCCAGAGGCGCTTTCAGAAGAGGCCGACGTAGCAGGCCGGGAGGAAGAGAATGGCGAGGCAGATCGGATGCCTGGTTTGCGACAGTAGCTGCCACGAGTAGCCATCCGACCAGCGATCCCGTGAACAGCCATGATTGACTAGCAACCGATTGCGCAGGCGCGCCCTCTGGGGACCTCATCCCGCTGCCGGCGTCGCTTCAGACGACGATCGGCAGCGCCTATCGCCAGCATTACAGCATGCACTTCAAGGTGCGCGGCGGAATGTTGATTGAACGCCACCTGTACCAGGACAGCCTGCATCAATACGAATCTGGGGCTGGACCACCCGAACTATGCCCCCGTAACACCTCCCCGTCCGACCACAAGCGGTTGAGGGGTATATCTCTCTACGATATCTACGGTAGGGCGAAAAAGTGATCCTGCAGCTGTAAGCACGTTAGCCCCTTGTTTGTGGTCCAGAGAACTCCTCCTCCCGCAGAACGCGACTGAGGTCTTCGCCGATCGCCCTAGTGAGTCCCTCGACTAGCAATCCACCCTTATTCGCTGAGGCGCGACTCGGAAATCCGATGATGCCGCCGTTGGGGGCGTAGCGTTTCATCCCGAAGGTGGTCAACAGCGACCGCTCGGGCATATTCCAGTCCGTAATTCGGTCTCGGCGTACCAGCTCGGGAGATGTATGCAGCAGGATGAACGTCTCAAGCTCTCCGCCGTGCATATCGTCGTGTACTGACGTTTGTATGCCCGCATGCCGCGCCGCCGATTCCCAATGGTGACTGGAGAGGCCGGTAAGCACGTGCGCTCGCTCAACATTGACCTCTTGGACAAAGTTGCCCACAACATAGTTACCACCGTGGGCGTTCACGAGAAGGATGAACCGAATGCCCTGCCCGAGAATGCCTCGCCTGAGATCCACAAGTATCTGATAGAGGGTCGGCGCAGACACGGACACGGTTCCGGGGTAGGCGGCGTGTTCGTGCGAGCACGAGATCGAAATAGGCGGCAACAGCAAGCCGTTGTAGCGGGCGCAAACAGATTGAGCGACTGCCGTCGCAATCAACGTATCGATGCTCAAGGGGAGGTGCGCGCCATGTTGCTCGAACGAGCCGATAGGTATTGCGCTGAAAGACGGCCTGCTCGCGCGCACGTCCTCGCTAGTCATGGTCGGAAACAGTGATGCTTGCATTCGTTCCTCCCCCCGGTGTTGCTGCACGGGTAACCCGCGAATCCAATCGTCGGCTCATCACCCCTAAGCGACCGACACACTTTTCGTGCAGTCAGAGGAGAAGCCGTGGCGCTGATTCGCGATGATAAGCAGTGTTTTATCCATTGCAATGTACCGCAACGTCCCGATGAAGACACTGTACGAGGGGCTCAAACGGAAGACTCGCGCATGTCTCAGTTGACCAATTGAAATGAGCCGCATCCGATGCACTGTTGGCGGGCGCACATGCGAAGTCGAGTTCGGTCAGGACGGCTCACCGTTTCACGTCAGCATCTGGACCAGGGGCCGAGTCGGAGCTATGGATACGACCCGCACGATCTGGCCGCGACGTGGCGGCAAGCCGATGACGGAGCTCGCCGCACACGCTATTGATGCCGCTCGAGCGGCGCGAGATTCCGACAAACAAGGAGCGAAGCAATCATGAATGAGGACGTCCGCGAACGTTTCATCGTTGGGATGGGCTGTAGTCTGACCTATCAGCGTACGGGCGAACGACGGCCGCCACGTAAAGGCGAATGGTATCTCTCGGGCGAGCGCGTCGTGCATCGCGCAGGACGTGACTATATCGCCAGCCACCCCATTCTCGTTGTGAAAGCCTAGAGCCAGGGAGTAATGGACAAGTGCTACGCGTGCGGGAAGCCCTTCCGCGATCCGAATAGGCAGCGGCATGCATTCCTAGAAGACGATGATTACGCTTCGGTTGCGGTGGGTCCCGACTGCTTTCGCCATATCGTCAAATCTGGCGAGATTGGCTATAAGCCGGCCAGAGGTGGCCCGCGTCTGTTCGTGGAAAGACATTTCGCTCAGGCTGCGTCATCCATCAACGAAACAGCGAAAGTGACGCAGTTCGTTTTGGTAGATCCATACGGAGGTATTCTGACTGCCTGCGGAGCCTGGATGCGGCCACCCTTTCGCCCGGATCTGCTCATCAAGCCACGCCTGTTTGAGTCACGCTCCGCAGCCAGAAAGATTCTCGCGAATGGCTCTTTTCCGAAAGCGGGCTATAAAACTCGGGAATGGTAATCGGACCAACTATCCCGTGAACAGCCATGACTGACTAGCAACCGATTGGGACCACGCCCACGGATGGGTCCGGGATTCTTGTGGGCATTTCCCTAAATATTGGCCGCCAGTCCCGGTGCCTCCGGCTGATGGCGCTTATCAAGGAGAGACCTTCAACTGCGACGGTTGCCCAGAACGGTACGCTGGGGCTAGCCTGACGAACTTGATGGGAACTTCAAGTCTGTTCTCCGTCGAGCGTGCCTCAACTGGCAACTTATCGCTATCTGGGGGTCCCCATAGCCATCTATGGTGCACACTCATAACAGTAAGTTCACACGCCACAGTGTTAACACACTTCACCTTGTGTGCTGAACACGCCGCAATCCAATCACTGAAAATTGTCTGCACCGCGTTGCTCTGAGCGAGCCGATCAGGCAACGTCGGGCATCTCTTGTCTTCGTAGCGCGCCAGTGTCCAACACTTTCGTCACGGCAGTAGCAGGCGGTTTGGAAACGGACTGGGGGAAGAAGCCCCAGTTCGATGACGTCCGTGCCTTTCGCCGCTATAACACCTTCCTGCGCGACTTCGCTCGCGCTGGCGAGGTCCTGGTGTGCGTTCTGGTCGTAGCAGTGATGGGTACATTTATCGGCTTTCTCTACGGAGGCAACTTCGAGAATCTCATTTTTTGGGACGGCACCGATCACGCATGCATCTTGGACGGCGGCACGGGGCACATAAACAGTGTCGACTGAGAAGTCGCACCAGCCCGGGCGCGATCGGTTGCGAGCGAAGGCGCCCGCGGGCGGGGCACGCGAGGAGGAAAAACTCGAGGAGCTGATTAGCGATCCGAACGAGGGTGCGCATGCCACCGTCATGCGCGAAGTGGCGCGGCTCCAGCTTGATACGCGCCATCTGCGGCGACAGAATTTGCGCGTCTGGTCCGTGGCCGGAGTGCTCGCCGTCAGTCTGTTTGTGGGAATGGGCGCGGCACTATGGTGGTTCCCCAAGTATCGCTATGTAGCCACAACTGACAACCGAGCCGTCTGCCAGGTGAGTACAC
>JAQGOE010000283.1 GCA_028293725.1 Gammaproteobacteria bacterium
GCAGGCAACTCCCCGTCACGCATTGGGCGCATCGCCAGCGCCAGCCTTCCCCGGCAAAACCGCATCCGGCCCCACCGGCACATTGACAGTACGGGCGAGATGGTCGACTTGCTCCACTTCGGGCAACGGCGCGTCGGGCGTCACACCCAACTCCGGGAAGCGCCGCGCCTGCGGCATGACCTGCCGCTCGAGTGAGCCCACCGCTGAGTTATAGGCTTCTACCGCGGCTCCGAGCCGCGCCCCTACACGCCCGAGATGGGCGGTGAAGTTCCCAAGCCTCCGATACAACTCCTGACCCAGCTCCCGAATCACCGCGGCGTTCTCGGCCACCGCTGCCTGCCGCCATCCGTACGCCACGGTTTTCAGAAGCGCGATGAGCGTCGAAGGCGTCGCGAGAATCACATTTTGCTTCAACGCCGTCTCGAGCAACTCTGGGCGCTCGGCCAAAGCCGCGCTCAGGAACTGATCCCCCGGCAGAAACAACACCACGAACTCAGGACTATGCTCGAACTGCGTCCAATAGCTCTTGCTGGAGAGTTGCCGCACGCGTGTCTCAACCTGTTGCCCGTGACGCTTCATGGCAATCTGTCGCGCTTCGTCAGTGACGGCCTCGAGCGCCTCCAGATAGGCGTCGAGCGGCGCCTTTACGTCCACGACAAGATTGCGTGACTCGGGCATATGCACCACGAGATCGGGCCGTAACGCGCCGTCTTCGCCCGCGACCTGAAGCTGTTCCGTGAAGTCGCAGTGCTCCGACATTCCGGCAAGCTCCACGAGCCTCCGTAGCGTCAGCTCACCCCACCGTCCTCGCACCTCAGGACGACGTAAGGCGGTAACGAGGTTGCGTGTCTCCCTCTGCAGCTGCGTCTGCCCATTCGCGAGGGTTTCAATCTGCGTCCGCAGCGACGAAAACGCGTCGCGGCGCTCCCTCTCCAGGGCTTCCACCTGTGCCTCGGTTTTCTGTAGCGCTGCCCGGATGGGCTCGACGAGTTGCGCTATCGCGGTTTCGCGCTCTTTGAGAGTGTTCTTCGCAATCTCCTGGTCACGCCCCATGGCCTCGCGCGCCAGTTGCAGGAAAGACTCGCTATTGGAGCGCAGAGTCGCCCCGGCCAGCGAATCGAACGCTTCCCGAAGTCGAGCCTCCGACTGTTCCAACAACGAGATGCGGTCGGCCTCCTGCCGCGTCGTGGATTCCAGCCGAACACGCGCGGCCTCGAGCTCGATACGCACGGCCTCGATCTGTCGTGCCGCGCGCAGCTGCGCGATGAGGAATCCCAACACCGCGCCGGCCAATAGCGCCGCCAGCGTGATGACGATGAACAGAAATGGATTCAAAAGTGTATTCACCGTTCCAGGTGCGCAACGTAGTTCACGTCGACGTTACGACTCAGGGTGCAATGCTCCGTGAAAGGATTTAGCTCGATGCCAGCGAGCTCCCGCAGGGAGAGTCCCGCGGAGCGCGCCCACCGGGCAAGCTCCGCCGGACGGATGAGCTTCTCGTACTCATGAGTGCCGCGCGGAATGAGTTTCATCACGTACTCGGCCCCCACAATGGCGAGCAGAAACGATTTGAGGTTCCGGTTGAGTGTGGAGATGAAGACCGCGCCGCCGGGGCGCACCAGCGTCGTAAGGGTCGCAACCATTTGCGCGGGATCGGGCACGTGTTCGAGCATCTCCATGCAGGTGACGACATCGAAGCTTGCGGGTTCGGCTGCCGCGACGGCCTCCGCCGCGACCATGCGGTAGTCGATTTCGAGTCTCTGTTCCATCGCGTGCAGACGAGCCACCTCGATCATCCCCGGCGCAAGGTCTATTGCAGTCACTTTGGCTCCGGCGCGGGCGAGGGACTCCGCCAGCAAACCTCCACCACAACCGACATCGAGTACCCGTGCACCTGAGAGGGTGGCGCGCTCCGCGACGAAGCGGGCACGAACCGGATTTAACAGATGAAGGGGACGAAACTCACCGCGCACGTCCCAGAAGCGGCTCGCCAGCGCGTCAAATTTCCCAAGCTCGCTGCTGTCTGAGTTGCCGGACGCAGCGCCGTGGCCCGATGCCGCGCTAGCGGCCGCCCCAGCGCCCGCTCCAGTCGATGCACCCGCTCGCGCGCCGTGCGCCTCCGCATCCCGATTCGAGTTTGACACCGAGCTCATGACGCACCTCCGGTTGGTATCCGATCCGCCCAGCGCCGCGTAAGCGCCAGCAGCTCCTGCTCGTCGAATGTAAGCAAATGCCCGTCACTGACCGCCGCGCGTCCCGAGGTCCAGACATCGGTCACCTGGTCACGCGTCGCGCTGAAAACAATCGCATCCGCCGGCCGCCGCGCCGCGGGCTGGGCGGCGAGGGCGGAGAGATCGATGCAAGTGAGGTCAGCGAATTTGCCCACCTCGATGGACCCCACGAGCGCATTCATTCCAAGCGCAGTGGCGCCGCCGAGCGTCGCCATATGCAACGCGCGCAGAGCCGACGCCGACCCGCGATCGCCGCCACCCTCGTTGCCCGCGTCCCGATTTCCAACGTCGCTGCCGCCAAATTCGCGACCGCCAATCTCGCTGCCGCCACCGAGCGAGCTCCTCAAAAGCGCCGCCATCCGCGCCTCCGCCAGCACATCCATCGCTCCGACGCTCACCGCGCTGCCCGTCCCAATCCCAACCGGCACCCCCAGCGCATCGAGCCGCGCGGTCGGACAAATACCGCCGCCGAGTCTAAGGTGCGACTGCTGGCAGGCCACTACACAAATGCCCGTGTCCGCGGCGATCTTCAGCTCTTCCTCATCGAGGCCACCGAGATGGATGGCGGTAAAACCAGGCCCCAGCAACCCCAACTCCTGCAATCTCACCAGCGGACTGCGGCCGCCGGTGTGATTCACGTGCACTTCCCCGGGCGCGAGGTACATGGCGACGCGAGCATCGAGCTCGTCAGCAACACGGCGCACGCGCGCGAGAGTCTGGTCGTCTGCGCCGAAAGCATTATGAGGCGCGAAATATAGCGACACCCACGGATTCGAGTGGTACTCGTCCCAGAGCTGTTCGGCCTTCGCCAGATGTCCCGTTGCGCTCTCCGCCCAAGCGGTCGGACCGTCCGTCACAGGAAGTCCAATCGCCGCACGCATACGAGCGCCCGATGCGGCCCGAGCCGCTTCCTCAGGGAACAGGTACATGTCCGCGAACGCTGTGATGCCGGCCCGCAGCATTTCCGCAATCGCCAGTTGTGTACCGTCCCGCACGAAGTCGGGGCTCATACAGCTGCGAGCGGCCGGCAATACTGTTTCCCGCATCCACTGCTGCCGCGGGCCGTACACGGGGAGGCCGCGAAGCAGCGTGGTCGCCGCACGGGTATGGGCGTTGACGAAACCCGGCAACAGCGCGTGATCGCCACGGACCACGCGCTCGCGCGGCTCGAAAAGGGCGTTCACTTCCGCAGTCGGAGCAACGGCGACAATTCTCCCGGCGCTCACTGCGACCGCGTGATCGATGAGAACGGTGTTGACAGGCGCGATCGGCAGCACCCAGCGGGCTTCGATCACCAGATCGACGGATTCTTTTGGTGGCATCTGCGCGGAAAGCGCTTGAAAAATCAGGCCGCAGTATATCGGGGTGCGCGCCGCGCCGCTTCCACGTCGGGTGCGGTCGCGGAAGTGCTACCCCTGAGCTTGCGGGCAATCTCAAACCGCAGATCTCGCGCGCGGGACACTTGGGGGGCGCCCCGGAATGTGAGCGCGCTCGCGCGCGCAACGCTCGGTCCCTGAGGGCCTTCCGTGTTAAGATTCGCCTTTCAAGTCGACCGGATTGCGTAGTACTGAATGACTGATATTGCACGTGAAATTCTGCCCGTCAGCCTCGAAGACGAGATGCGGCAGTCCTACCTCGACTATGCCATGAGCGTGATCGTCGGGCGCGCACTGCCCGACGTCCGGGACGGTTTGAAGCCTGTTCATCGCCGCGTCCTGTTCGCCATGCGCGAGCTCGGCAATGACCACAATAAAGCCTATAAAAAGTCGGCCCGCATCGTGGGCGACGTCATCGGTAAGTATCACCCGCACGGTGACACGGCCGTGTACGACACGATGGTGCGCATGGCGCAGCCGTTCTCGATGCGCTACATGCTCATCGACGGCCAGGGAAACTTCGGGTCGGTGGATGGCGACATGCCGGCCGCCATGCGTTACACCGAAGTGCGCATGTCGCGGATAGCGCATGAGCTGCTCGCGGATATCGAGAAAGAAACCGTCGATTTCAATGCGAACTACGACGAGTCGGAGCACGAGCCCTCGGTGCTGCCCGCGCGCATCCCGAATCTGCTCGTCAATGGGCAGACGGGTATCGCCGTCGGCATGGCGACCAACATCCCGCCGCACAATCTCATCGAGATCGTGAACGCCTGCCTGGCGCTGCTGGACGATCCGGCGCTGCCGTTGGCGGCCCTGATGCAACACGTCCCGGGTCCCGATTTCCCGACCGGCGGCATCATCAATGGCGCGCAGGAAATTGCGACGGCCTACCGCACCGGGCGCGGCCGGCTGTCGGTACGCGCGAAGATCGAGATCGAGGACGTTGGCAAGGCTGACCGGCAGGCCATCATCGTCACGGAGCTCCCGTACCAGGTCAATAAAGCGCGTCTCATCGAGCGCATCGCGCAGCTGGTGCGCGAGAAGCTGATCGACGGTATCGCCCACGACGGCTTGCGCGATGAGTCTGACAAAGACGGCATGCGCATCGTCATCGAGCTCAAACGCGGCGAGGTGACAGAGATCGTTCTCAACAACCTCTACGCGCAGACGCCGATGGAGACGGTGTTCGGCATCAACATGGTCGCCCTGCAGGACGGGCAGCCGAAGTTGATGTCGCTGAAGGAGATGCTGGATGCCTTCATCCGGCATCGGCGCGAGATCGTCACCCGGCGCACGATTTACGATCTTCGCAAGGCCCGCGAGCGCGCCCATATCCTCGAAGGCCTCGCTGTCGCGTTGGCTAACATCGATGACGTGATCGCTCTCATCAAAGCCTCGCCGTCTCCGGCCGAGGCGCGTACGGCATTGCTGGGCCGTTCCTGGAGCTCGGGCATCGTGCCGCAGCTGCTCGAGCGCGCGGGCGCGATCTCGACCCGGCCCGCCGATCTCGGCGCCGAATTCGGGATGAGGGGCGGCACGTATTATCTGTCGGAGGCGCAGGCGCAGGCCATCCTCGACATGCGCCTGAACCGCCTCACCGGCCTGGAGCAGGACCGGATCATCGATGAGTACAAAGGACTGCTGGAAGGCATCCGCGATCTCGATGACATCCTGGCCCGCCCCGAGCGGCTGACCCAGGTGGTGCGCGACGAGCTCCTGGAAATCCGCGAGCAGTATGGCGACGCGCGCCGCACGGAGATCAACCGCGATCACCTCGATCTGACGACCGAAGACCTCATCGAGCCGCAGGACGTCGTGGTCACCCTGTCCCACGCCGGCTACGCGAAATCCCAACCGCTAACCGAGTACCAGGTGCAAAGGCGCGGCGGACGCGGTAAGGCGGCCACCACGGTGAAGGACGAGGACTTCATCGAGAAGCTCTTTGTCGCCAACACGCACGATACCGTGTTGTGTTTCTCGAACCGCGGCAAGGTGTATTGGCTGAAGGTTTATACGCTCCCGCAGGCCGGGCGTGGCGCACGCGGCAAGCCCATGGTGAACCTCCTCCCGCTGGAGGAGGGCGAGAAGATCAACGCGTTGCTGCCGGTCAAACAATACGACGAGCAACACTTCGTGTTCATGGCCACGAGCCAGGGCACGGTAAAGAAAACGCCCCTGACCGCTTTCTCCCGGCCACGCACCAGCGGCATTATCGCGGTGGACCTGGCCGACAACGACCGCCTCGTGGGTGTGGCCATCACCGATGGACAGCGTGAGATCATCCTGGTCTCGAGCGGTGGTAAGGCGATCCGCTTTCTCGAGGATCAAGTGCGACCGATGGGCCGCGAGGCCACCGGCGTCCGGGGCATCAAGCTCGGAGACGAGCAGGAGCTCATCGCACTCATCGTCGTTGGAGAAGGGAATGTCCTGACGGCGTCCGCGACCGGCTACGGTAAGCTGACTCCGCTCGATGACTTTCCGTCTCACGGTCGCGGCGGGCAGGGCGTCATCGCCTTGCAGACCTCGGATCGTAACGGCACGACGGTCGCCGCGCTCCAGGTGATGCCGGGCCACGAGATCATGCTCATCAGCTCGACCGGTACTTTGGTACGCACTCCTGTCGATGAGATCTCGGTGCTCGGACGCAATACGCAGGGCGTACGTCTCATCCGGCTCGCCGAAGGCGAGCGCCTGGTTGGAATCGAGCGCATTGAAAGTCTCGAGACGGCGGATGTCGCGGGCGGCGGAGTCGATGTGGCGGGCGGCGAGTCGCCAGGAGCGGATGTCTCAGGCGGCGGTGTCCCGGGCGGTGACGAGCCCGGCCCCGAAAGCTCCGGACCTCCCGACAGCACCGGCTAACCTGCTCTAACTTAGGTTTGGTGGCGATCACAAGCGGGCCGCCGAGTTGCGAGAATCGCTCATGCGCTACCGAATACTGACTCTCAACAACATCAGCGCCCGCGGCCTGGAGCGCCTGCCGCGGGACCGTTACGAGGTCGCCCCCGACCTCGAGCGCCCGGATGCCATTCTCGTGCGCTCCGGCGACATGCACGGGACAGCCATCTCCGCAACCGTGCTGGCCGTCGGCCGCGCCGGAGCGGGCGTCAACAACATTCCCGTCGCAGAGTTCAGTAAGCGCGGAATTCCGGTGTTCAATACTCCGGGCGCGAATGCGAACGCTGTGAAGGAGCTCGTGTTGGCGGGTCTGTTACTCGCGGCGCGTAATGTCTGTCCCGCGTGGGAGTTCGCCCGTTCGCTCCAGGGCGATGATCACGCGATCGACGCAGCCGTTGAGAGCGGCAAGAAAAAGTTCGTCGGGTTCGAGATGCCGGGCCGCATGCTCGGTGTGGTTGGCCTAGGTGCCATTGGTGTCGAGGTTGCCAACTCGGCGTTGGCGCTCGGGATGAAAGTCCTCGGCTACGATCCTCAGATCACGGTGCAGCGCGCGTGGCAATTGTCCGCCAATGTCGAGCAGGCGTTGTCGCTCGATGATCTGTTCGCGCGAGCGGATGCGGTGACTGTCCACGTGCCACTCAATGACCACACTCGGAAACTCGTCAACGAGGCGCGCCTGAAACTGATCAAGAAGTCGGGAATCCTCCTGAACTTCGCGCGTGCCGCGATCGTCGACGATGCGGCCGTCATCGCCGCCCTCGACGCGGGCCGCTTGCATGCCTATGTCTGTGACTTTCCCAACACCCTCCTGAAGGATCACGCGAAGGTCGTGACCCTGCCGCATCTTGGTGCTTCCACCGGCGAGGCGGAGGAGAATTGCGCTGTCATGGTCGCCGACCAGGTGCGCGACTTCCTCGAGAACGGCAACATCAGGAACAGTGTGAACTATCCCGAGGCGGTGCTGCCCCGTGCGCCGAACACGACCCGGCTCGCGATCGCCAACAGCAACGTGCCGAACATGGTGGGGCAGATTTCCACCTGCCTCGCCACCGCCCGCATCAACATCGCGGAGCTCTTGAACAAGTCCCGCGGCGAATACGCCTACACCCTCGTCGACGCGGAAGGCACGATCGGCGATGATCTGCTGACGAAGATCCGCTCGATCGAGGGCATTCTCACGGCGCGGATTGTCTAACTCTCGAGAGCATTTCGATGGCAAAAAAGAAAAAATCCCGCCTCGCCAAGGCGGGGTCGCGCGCGGATCGAAAGGCCTCCGCACCGCCGGCTACCCTGGATCTGGAGAAAGTCCGCGGCCAGATCGACTCCATCGACGAGAAGATTCACGCCCTGATCAACGACCGCGCGCGCCTCGCGCAGCAGGTCGGTATCTCCAAGACACGCGAGGGCCGCACGGTCGATTTCTATCGCCCCGAGCGCGAAGCGCAGGTGTTACGCATGGCCCGGGAGCGCAACTCCGGACCGCTGGCCGACGAGGAGATTCTGCGTCTGTTCCGCGAAATCATGTCGGCCTGCCTGGCGCAGCAGGAGCCGCTGAAGGTTGCATTCCTCGGACCGGAGGGCACGTTCACCCAGACCGCGGTCCTCACTCACTTCGGTCATTCCGTTCGCGCGCTCCCCCTGGCATCCATCGACGAGGTGTTTCACGAGGTCGAGGCCGCGACCGCTGATTTCGGAGTGGTGCCGATCGAGAACTCCACCGAAGGCACGGTGAACCACACACTCGACCGCTTCCTGTTGTCGCCGCTGAAGATCTGCGGCGAGGTGGAGCTGCGTATCCATCACAATCTGATGGGTCTGATGACTTCACTGGGTCGGGTGGTGCGAATCTGCTCCCATCCGCAGTCGCTCGCGCAATGCCGGGCCTGGCTCGAGGAACACCTGCCGAACGTCGAGCAGGTGCCTGTCTCGAGTAACGCCGAAGGCGCACGCCGCGCCAGGGACGAGAAGGGCACCGCCGCCATCGCCGGTGTGACTGCGGCGGAAGTCTATGGGCTGAAGGTGTTGGCCGCGGAGATCGAGGACCGCAGCGACAACACGACGCGTTTTCTGGTTCTCGGGCGTAAACTATTTACCCCGAGCGGCGAGGATCGCACTACGCTACTGGTCTCGGTGGGCCATACCGATGCCCCCGGCGCTTTGTCCCGGTTGCTCGAGCCGCTGGCGAAGTATCGGATCAGCATGACTCGCATCGAGTCGCGCCCATCGCACCGCCGTAAATGGGACTACGTGTTTTTTATTGATTTCGAGGGACACGCTGACGAGCCGCACGTGGCGAAAGCGCTTGCGGATCTGAAGAAGCGTTCCTCGTTGTTCCGAGTGCTCGGGTCGTACCCCCGGGCCGTACTTTGAGGCGATTGGCGCATGACTACTTCCTCCCATCCTCCGGCCCGTTACCTGGCCCATCCGGGTGGCAGCATCGAGGGCGAGCTCACCGTACCGGGTGACAAGTCGATTTCGCATCGGGCGCTGATGTTCGGTGGGATCGCCGAGGGCGACACTGAAATTACGGGCTTTCTCGCCGGCGAGGACTGCCTGTCCACGTTGCGCGCGCTGCAAGCGATGGGAGTGCGGATTGACCGACCGGAGGAACAGCATGTCCTGGTCCACGGTGTCGGACCTGACGGCCTGCAACCTTCGGCCGCAGCTCTCGACATGGGAAACGCCGGCACTGCGATCCGTTTGTTCATGGGACTTCTGGCACCCCAGCGCTTCGACTCGACGCTGATTGGCGATGACTCCCTGATGCGGCGGCCGATGGAGCGTGTGGCCGGCCCGTTGCGCTCGATGGGCGCCAACATCAAGACACTCGAGGGCCGTCCCCCCGTTGAAATAGGCGGCTCCACCGGCATGCGGGCGATCGACTACGCCCTGCCGGTCGCCAGCGCGCAGGTGAAATCGGCCATCTTGCTGGCCGGCCTGCAATCCTTTGGCCGCACCTATGTCACCGAGCCCGCTCCCTCCCGGGATCACACCGAAAGAATGTTGGGAGCGTTTGGTGTCGAGGTGCTGCGCGACGGCCCGCGAATCGCAATCGAAGGGGGCCAGACATTGCGCGCCACCCGGGTGAACGTGCCGGGCGATTTCTCCTCGGCGGCGTTTTTCATTGTGGCGGGGTGCCTGGCCGCGGAAAAGGGCCTGCTGTTGCGCAATATCGGCGTGAACCCAACCCGCATCGGCCTCATCGAGTTGTTGCAGCAGATGGGTGCCGACATCCGGGTACTCCCGCACGGCGGCCGCAGTAACGGTGACGATCCGAACCACGAGCCGATCGCGGACATCGAAGTCCGTAAGAGCCGCCTGCGCGGCATCAAAGTCCCTGAAGGGTTGGTGCCCCTGTCGATTGACGAGTTTCCGATTCTGTTCGTGGCCGCCGCCTGCGCCGAAGGCGAAACCCTGGTGCGGGGCGCGCTCGAACTGCGGGTGAAGGAAAGCGACCGGCTCGCCGCCATGGCGCAGGGGCTGACCACGCTCGGAGTTGAGAACCAGTTGCTGGCTGACGGGCTATGGATTCGAGGCACTGACGGCTTTGGCGGGGGCACTATCGACAGTCACGGTGACCACCGGATCGCCATGTCATTCGCCGTCGCGAGTCTCAAGGCGCGGGCGCCGATCGAGATCCTGGACGTGGCCAATGTCGCCACATCCTTCCCGAGCTTCCTCGCCACGGCCCGCGCGGCGGGCTTGCACATCGACGCGACCTGACGGACGCTTCTGGCACGATGCCGCAATCCCCGTTTACGCCCTCAGGCGCCGTCCCCATAGTCACGATCGATGGCCCCAGCGGCTCCGGTAAGGGCACGATCAGCCGGGCGGTAGCCCGACATGCCGGCTGGCATCTCCTCGATAGTGGTGCCTTGTACCGCCTGATTGCGCTGGCAGGTGCGCTCGAGGGCCTCGCCCCGGAGGACCGGGAGGGGCATGCCCGCGTGGCTGGCACGATGGACGTGGTATTCGGTATCGACTCCCACGGGGGTGAGCTGGTGACCCTGGGTGGGCGGGATGTGACGGCCGACATCCGCTCGGAAACAGCCGGGCAGGGCGCATCTCGTGTGGCCGCCTGGCCTGCCGTGCGTATAGCCCTGCTGGAGCGCCAAAGAGCCTTCGCCGCCCCTCCCGGGCTGGTGGCGGACGGACGCGATATGGGCACCGTTGTATTCCCCCAGGCCGACCTCAAGATATTTCTCACCGCAAGCCCCGAAGAGCGTGCCCAACGGCGCTATAAGCAGTTGAAAGACAAGGGGTCCGGTGTTAGCCTTGCCGCCCTTTCGCGCGAGATCACCGAGCGGGATTTAAGGGATTCGACCCGAGCGGTCGCCCCCCTCAAGCCCGCGTCCGATGCCCGGACGATCGATTCGACCGGATTGTCGATCGAAGCCGTCGTTGCCCGGGTACTCGAATGGGGTGCGGGCCGCCTCTGGGCTTAGTCCGGGAAACACCGGGCGTTTTACCGCGCGGCGGAAGTTGTCGATAGTGGGCAGGCGCAGGATGCGCATGCCGTTGTTACATTGCCTGGACTGCAGCGGATGAGAGTCCAGTACATGCACGGTAATGTCCGTGCGAGTGAAGGTATGACAGAAAGTTTTGCAGAGCTCTTCGAGCAAAGTCTCGCCAACCAGCGTATTCGCCCGGGAATGATTCTCACCGGGTTGGTCGTCGACGTGACGGCCGATGTGGTCATTGTCAACGTCGGCCTGAAGTCCGAAGCGGTCATCCCCCTCGAGCAGTTCAAGAACGAACGCGGGGAGGTGGAAGTCAAGACCGGTGACAGCGTCGAGGTCGCTCTCGACTCCGTCGAGGATGGCACTGGTGAGACGCGTCTCTCGCGCGAAAAAGCCAAGCGCGCCCGCACCTGGACCCGCCTGGAAGAGGCCTTCAACAAGGCCGAGATCGTTGTTGGTGTCATCACCGGCCGCGTGAAGGGTGGATTTACCGTCGAGATCGAGAACGTCCGCGCATTCCTGCCGGGCTCGCTCGTCGATGTCCGTCCGGTGCGCGACACGTCCTATCTCGAGAACAAGCCGCTCGAGTTCAAGGTCATCAAGCTCGACCAGAAGCGCAATAACGTCGTGGTTTCGCGGCGTGCGGTCGTCGAGCAGGAGTTCTCCGCCGAGCGCAGCGCGCTCATGGAAAACCTGCAGGAAGGCGCGGTCGTGCGCGGCTCGGTCAAGAACCTCACCGACTACGGTGCGTTCGTGGACCTGGGCGGCATCGACGGCCTGCTGCACATCACTGACATGGCCTGGAAGCGCGTAAAGCATCCGTCCGAGGTCGTGAAGGTCGGTGACGAGATCGATGTCCGCATTCTGAAGTTCGATCGCGAGCGTTCGCGCGTCAGCCTGGGCCTCAAGCAGCTGGGCGCGGATCCGTGGGAGAACATTTCACGCCGTTATCCGCCGCACACCCGCGTGTTCGGCAAGGTCACCAACATCGCCGACTACGGCGCGTTCGTGGAGATCGAGGACGGCGTCGAAGGTTTAGTGCACGTCTCGGAAATGGACTGGACCAACAAGAACGTCAACCCCGCCAAGGTCGTGCACACGGGCCAGGAAGTCGAGGTCATGGTGCTCGACGTCGACGAAGAGCGTCGCCGTATTTCCCTCGGCCTCAAGCAGTGCAATGCCAACCCGTGGAAGGAGTTCGCCGAGAACTACAACCGTGGCGACAAGGTGTCGGGCCAGATCAAGTCGATCACCGACTTCGGCATCTTCATCGGTCTGCCGGGCAACATCGACGGCCTGGTGCATCTCTCCGACATCTCCTGGGATATGCCGGGCGAGGAAGCGGTGCGCAACTACGCCAAGGGCAACCAGCTCGAGGCGATGGTGCTGTCCATCGATCCGGAGCGTGAGCGCATCTCCCTGGGTGTCAAGCAGCTGGCGAAGGATCCGTTCTCCGCCTACATCGCGGAAAACCCCAAGGGAACGATCGTCCGGGGCGTGGTGAAAGACGTGGACGCGCGCGGCGCCGTCATCGACCTCGGCAACGGGATCGAAGGGCAGCTGCGGGCTTCCGAGCTCGGTCGCGACCGCGTCGAGGATGCGCGTTCGGTGCTCAAGCCCGGTGAGGAGATCGAGGCGAAGTTCACGGGTGTCGACCGCAAGTCGCGCACCATCTCGCTGTCGATCAAGGCCAAGGAAATTCACGAAGAAGCCGAAGCCGTACAGAGCTATCGCTCGGATTCGGGCTCCTCCTCAGGGGGCACGAGCTTGGGCGACCTTCTCAAAGAGCAGATCGGCTCGGGGGATCGTGGCTGACGCCTAGTAGGGGTCCAGTTGAGTTTCGATCACGGTCTTGTCTTCCGGCGCGCCAGTCGCGCCGCCATCCGGACGAGGCCCGCCTTACGGCGGGCCTCGTAAATCATCCCGCGCGCAGCGCGTGAAGAAACCTTATGACGACAACCATGACGAAATCGGAACTCATCGAGATCATCACGGCGAAGCAGAAGCATTTGCCCGCGAAAGACGTGGAGCTCGCGCTGAAGCAGATCCTGGAAATCATGAGTGATGCGCTCTCCCAGGGGGAACGCATCGAGATCCGCGGCTTCGGCAGCTTCTCGCTGCACTTCCGGCCACCGCGCCAGGGCCGCAATCCCAAGACCGGGGAGGCCGTCGCGCTCTCCGGCAAGTACGTTCCGCATTTCAAACCGGGCAAGGACCTGCGCGAGCGGGTCAATGACGGGGCTGACCGGCCGATTCGCGATTAGTCGTTAACGGCTACCGCGCCGGGCCGGCGGACTGTTACATTCCGCCTCGTGTTCGAGCTGCCTCCACTTCTGCTCGCGCTGGCCTTTGTGGCCATCGGTGCTGCCGCCTGGTTTCTGGGGCGACGCATGGGTGCCGCGCGCACGGTGCGCCTGCCACGTGATTACTACGTGGGCCTCGACCATCTCATCAACGATCGCTTCGACCACGCCGCTGAGATATTTGCGCGCATGGCCGAGGCCGATGACGACGCCGCCGAAATCCAGTTCGCGCTCGGGAGCCTCTTCCGGCGCCGAGGTGAGGTCGACCGGGCCATTGCAGTTCACTCACGCCTTCGCGACCAGGGCAACGCGGCTTTGCGCGACAAAGCAGCGTTCGCGCTGGCCCTCGATTACCTGAGCGCGGGTCTCATGGACCGGGCCGAGCGGCTGCTGGAGGAGCTGGCGGCCTCGCGCGAATATCGCAAAATCGCGCTCGATCACCTGGTCCGTATCTACGAATCGCAGGGCGACTGGGCCAATGCTCTGAAGGTATTTCACGAGTTGCCGCCGGCCGTACAACTCGAGCGGTGCCGGGTTGCCGCTCACTACCTTTGTGAGCTCGCCGAACAGGCGTTGGTGCAGGGTGATACGGAACGGGCTCGCACGCTGCTGCGGCAGGCTCTGACTCATCACGCCGATTTGCCCCGCGCCGACATTCTCACCGCGCGTATCACCGAGCGCGCGGGCGACCCCGCTGGGGCCCTGTTGCTGTATTTGAAGGCTTTGGAGGTCTCTCCCGACCTGGCCCTCGAGATTATTCCGCGAGTGCTGGCCCTGGCGAAGGAAGTGGGCCAGACCGACATGCTGGGCGAGTTGGCGCAGCGGTTACAGCGAACCGGGCGAGTGAGCGCGCGGCAACTCGTATGGCTTCTGGCGACGGCCCTGCCTCCGCAGGATGTGCGCCGCCTGCCGGGAATCACCGGCGAGTTGGGGGCCGACATGGAAACCGCCGCGGACGCTGCATCCCTGGGCACTTTACTCACCCGGATGGGCGATTCCGGCGGCCGTTACCAGTGCGATGATTGCGGTTTACATAGCGTCGGGTGGTATTGGCGCTGTCCCAAGTGTCGCTCCTGGGACAGCATGCATCCTGCGGTGTTTAAATGGGCGGAACGGGCGGGAGTGTCATAAAGCGGATAACCGTGGCATGTACCTTGCTTGATTTCTGGTTGTTAAACTTGGCGGTCCATTCAACCGCCGCTGCTGGAGAAGATTGATGAGGACGGCCCCGAAATCGGTCATTCGCACCGCCGTATTCCCCGTTGCGGGGCGTGGTACGCGCTTTCTACCGGCCACCAAGGCCAGTCCGAAGGAAATGCTCCCCGTCGTCGACAAGCCCCTCATCCAATATGCGGTGGAGGAGGCTCTGGCCGCGGGTGCGACCCGGCTCGTCTTCATTACCGGCGCGGCGAAACGGGCCATCGAGGACCATTTCGATTCCGACCAGGAGCTCGAGCACATGCTGGAGGCGCAGGGGAAAAGCGACCTCCTGAACCAGCTTCGCAGCGTGCTTCCTTCGTACGCCTCATGTATTTACATTCGCCAGCCGGCGCCGTTAGGCCTGGGTCACGCTGTGTTGTGCGCACAACCCGCCGTGGGCGCGGAGCCTTTCTTCGTACATCTCGCGGATGACCTCATCCGCAGCGATGTGGCTTGTTTGCAGCAGATGGCGGAAGTCTACGAATCGAAGCGTGCCAGCGTGTTGGGCGTGCAACTGGTGCCGCACCAGGACACGGAAAAGTACGGCATCGTCGCCGTGGAGGCCGATAAATCCCCCACCAGCCGCGTGCGAAGCATCATTGAAAAGCCGAAGCCCTCTGTCGCGCCTTCCAACCTCGCGGTCGTCGGTCGCTATGTGCTGGCGCCGGCCATTTTCGCTCATCTCGAGAAGATCGGCCGGGGCGCGGGTGGCGAGATTCAGCTCACCGACGGCATCGCGGCCCTCATGGGTGAAGAGGCGGTGTACGCGCATCGCTTCACGGGCAAGCGGTACGACTGCGGCAGCAAGTTGGGTTACCTGCAGGCGACCGTGGAATACGCGCTCGCGCACCCGCAGTTAGGCAAAGAATTCCGCAAGTATCTCCAACACATCAACCTCGACACCGTGGCGTCGAAGAACGACCGCGAGGTCAAGGAGCGGGCCCACCCGGCAGGATCGGGGGTTCGCAACAAGGTGAATGGGGAACACAACGGCAGCGGATCGGGGAAGCGCGCTAACGCGCGGACGTCTCGTCGATCGACGGCAACCACACGCTGACCAGCGCACCTCCGCCGGGGCGGTTGGCAATACTCAACCGCCCCCCGTGGGCCTCCACGATCTCACGACACAGTGTGAGCCCGAGGCCGGTTCCCGTGGGCTTGGTCGAATAGAACGGTAACAGCGCGTCGCGCAGAACATTGTCGGTGAGGCCGCTGCCGCGGTCCGCGACTTCGATAGTGAAACCGTTACCTGGCCCGGCTTCGTGTGATTCGCGCACACAGACCGCGATCTCATCCGCGGGGGAGCCTGACTCCGCGGCATTCTTCAGCAGATTGATCATCACCTGCTCGAGTTGGCTGGGGTCGAAACTGGCCTGAGTCGCTGGGAGCGGTCCCTTGATCTCAAAGCGCGTGGTTCCCTCGAGGCGTCCGAGAAAATCCCCCCAGCTGACGGGTGCGTGCCTGGGCCGCGGCAGTTTGGCGAAGCGGGCATAGCCGTCGATGAAGGAAGTCAGGTGGGCGGTTCGCTCGCCGATCGTCGTGAAGACCCGCTCCAGTTGCGCGGGGTCGGGCGCGTGCTCGGGCATTCCGCGAGTCAGCAGTCGCCCCGAGTGCACCAGCGACGAAATCGGTGCAAGGGAGTTGTTGAGCTCGTGCGCGATGACGCGAATGACTTTCTTCCAGACCGCAACTTCCTGGGCCGCCAACTCGCGGGTCAGCTGTTTGAGCAGCACGAGGCGATGCGGCTGAGCGTTGAGCAGGAAGCCCCGTTGAGAGAGGTGGTAGACCTGGGGCTCTCCGGCGACTTCCATGGTGAATAGTGTATCCCCGGCGGCAGTCATTGCCTCGCGCAGCGGTGCGGGGGACTCCGCGACGAGGGCCGGGAAGTCCAGTCCCTCGAGCTTGCGCCCGCCGAGGAAAAGCTGTCGTGCGGCGACGTTGCTGTAGACGATACGTCCCGAGGTGTTGGTGAGCACCATGACCAACGGTGTAGTCTGGATTACCGTGTCGAGCAGCAGTTCGCGCTGGTAGAGATCGAGACGCTCGCGCCTCAACAAGTCCCCGAGGGAGTTGTAAGCTGAGACGAGCTCGCGGAGTTCGCCGTTCGGGACCGGAGTGATACTGATACTGAAATCGTGATCGCGCAGGCTGAGAACACCGTCGCGTACGGCGCGCACGACCTTTGACCAGGAATTTGTCGCTAGCTGTGCGCACCACCATGATGCAGGTAGTGCGATGAGCAGGGCTGTCAGGGCGGCGAGCCACTCGGAGCCAAGCCACTTTGCGCCGAGAACGGTGATGCAGGCTGCAAGCGTGGCGGCCAGCATCGCTACACCGACAACGCGCACCACCAAGGGTGCGCGCATCATGACATCTGCGACGGCGGCGGAGTGGGCCGGCCGATATCGGTTTTCAGGCCTAGTTTCTCCATTCGACGATATAGCGCCTGGCGCGACAATCCCAGCTCGCGAGCGGCCTGCGCGACGACTCCCTGCGCTCGTGCGAGCGCCTGCTCGATGACAGTACGGTCGAGCGTCGGCTCGTCCGTTGCGGGTTGGGTGTCAGTGGGCAAGTTCAAGGCCGCCGCAACGATCGCGGGCTCACGCGACAATAGACAGGCACGACGCATGACGTTCTGCAGTTCCCGCACATTTCCGGGCCAGGAATACCGTATCAGTGCGCGCTCAGCGTCGGCAGCCAACACAAAATTCGCCTGCAGGAAGTGCTTCGCCAACGCGAGAATATCGTCGCGGCGATCCGCCAACGCCGGTATCTCGAGCTCGATGACATTGAGGCGATAGAAGAGATCCTCACGAAAACGGCCCTCGCGGATCGCCTGTCTGAGGTTGGCGTTGGTCGCGGCGACGACGCGGACCCGGGTCCGGCGGGTTGTGTTGGACCCTAATCGCTCGAATTCACCGGTCTGCAGGACGCGCAGCAGCTTCGCCTGCCCGCTGCCCGAGAGGTTGCCCAGTTCATCGAGAAACAGTGTGCCGCCGTCGGCCGCTTCGAAACGTCCTACGCGCGCGCGAGCTCCGGTAAATGCGCCGGCCTCCGTGCCGAATAGCTCGGCCTCGATGAGGTCATTGGGGAGCGCCCCCAGATTGACCTTCAAATACGGTTTGCCGCGCACAGTTGAGTTGGCCTGCACGATGTCTGCCAGTACTTCTTTGCCGGCGCCATTCGGGCCGGTGATGAGCACCGGAACGTCAGCGTGTGCGACCTGCGTGGCCATGGCGACGAGCGTAAGCATCGCCTGGCTCTCGAAAACGATGGAGCAGAGATCGAAGCGTTCCGCCAGCGCGTCTCGGGCCTCGCGCCGTTCGGCGCGGATGTCCTGCGCTTCTGCGCGGGCGCTGCGCAGATCAAGGAGGTTGCGAACCGTGGTCAGCAGCCGGTCGTCGTCCCACGGTTTGGCGACGTAGTCGGCGGCTCCGGCTTTGACTAGTTCCACCGCCGTTTCCAGGTGAGTCCATGCGGTGAGCAGGATGATCGGCATGTCGGGAAAGCGCCGCCGGATCTCGCGGAAGAGGGCGATCCCTTCCTCGCCGCCCGTGGCCTCACGGCGGAAATTCATGTCCTGGATCACGACATCGACCGGGCCGGCCTGCAGTACCCCCAGACCTTCGGCGGGCGTGGCCGCCCCGACAACTCGGGCGCCATGCAATGACAACAGCACGTCGAAAGCCGTGCGAACGGCCTCGTTGTCGTCGACGACCAGAGCGGTCCGGCCCGCCAGGCTCGCTCGCAGAAGGCTGCTGTCAGGGGTCATTGCGACATGTTATCAGGCCGTACGTGTGGCGACAGAGGGCGATACCATCGACGCGCGACGCGCGGGCTGCCATGCCGCAAGTTGGCCTATGAGCCATAGCACGAGCACGCCTCCAACGAGGTAGTACAGGTCGAGCCGTGGCAGCTGGTATTGCCGGGACAGTCCGTAGCCCACCGCGAGCGCCAGAACGCAGCCCACGACAACGCCCGCACTGGTGACGAGCCCATTCTCCACGAGGAAGTGCCGGATAATGTCACGTTTGCGAGCTCCGACCGCGCGCCGGGTCCCGATCTGTTTGGTGCGCGTGCTGACGTTGAATGTCGCGAGTCCGAAGATACCGAGCGCGGCAATGGCCAGCAGCAACACGGTGACAATGACCAGGCAGATGGCCGTGATCCGTTCCGTGAGAAAGACTTCTTTCTTGTAGAGCTCCACCGACCGCACCGACTTGATGACCCGGTCGGGATTGGATGTGGCGAGATGCTCCGCCGCGATTCGCATAATCTCGTCCCGCCGGCCGGGTTGAGTCCGCACGAGATAGTGGAAGCCGAAAATGAGGGGTTGCTGGGGCACCACGAACAATAAGCGGCGGAACGGCACGTTCATGAAAGGGCCGGCCATGTCGGGCATCACACCTATGATGGTGCTCGGTCTGCCGAAGGGGTCGTAGATTACCTTGCCGACCGCGCTTGCGTTTCCGGCGAAGAGCCGCGCCAGGGATTCCGTCACAATGACCTGCGGTATAGGGCGCGATTGGTTGTCCGTCGTCATGGGAGTCAGGATCTCGTCTTTGCGGAAATTGCGCCCGGCAATGAGATGCGTGCCGAGTGTTTGCAGCCCATGCTCGTCCATCTCGTACATCATCGCGAACTGAGCGTCCGAATTCTTCCGATCAGGCGACTTATACAACGGTCCGCTGGAACCGCTGCCGCTCAAGGGGATCGCGTTAGTCGGTGCCGCGGCGATGACGCCATTCAGGCCGCGCAGGTAGTCGAGGTCGTCACGCACGGACGAGGCGTAGTCGTACCGGCTCGTGAAGCCGGTAGAGTCGATGGCAAACATATTTGCATCGTCGATGCCCGTCGGACGGTTGATGCTGTCTACTCGCTGTTTCACGATGTAGGTTGCGTTCACGAGGATAGCCAGGGCTAGCGCGATCTGCAGCGACACGAGTAGTGCGCCCGTACGATTACGCAGCAGCGACGACAGGATGGGGCGTATGTTGAGACTCATTTTTGCGCTCCCTTCATTGACTCTTGAGGTATACGGCTGGGGGGACGCGCCCCACGCGCCAGGCGGGATAAAGTCCTGCGGTGAATGCAGCGATGATAGCGAGCGTCATCGCTATGACGATGCTGGCGCTGTCGAAGTGCGCGAGGTCCTGATAGCCATTGGCGCCGAACTCCGCTTCGACGGCGTAAAGCGTGCGTAGGCCCCAGAGACCGAGCGCGGCGAGAATGAGACCGAGCAGCGCACCGGCTCCGGCCAGCAGGCCCGTCTCGACCATATGTTGAACGAATACCTGCCGGCGGCTGGCTCCGAGGGCCCGACGTACGCCTGTCAGTGCCGCGCCGTTCAGAAACTTCGCAAGGAGCAGACCGACGGTGTTGATCAGGCAAACCGCCAGGAATGCAAATGCGAGACCGACCAGGATACGGTCGTCATTCCCGACGACCTGTTGATCCACCAGCCACTGTGACTCGTTGATGAGCTGGTTGTTGCGCGGGCGCTCGAAGCGACCGGCCTTGCGCTGCTCGGCCCAGTACGTATCGATGAATGTCTGCATGCGCTCGCGGGCGCGCGCGTCCGGCAGCTCGACCCACATCTGGATCCAGATGCAATCCGCGTCCAGGTAGTCTTTGAAGGTATTGGTGCTCTCGAGGCGCCAACAGTCGTGGTCGCCGCCAGTTGGAGGCTTGCCCCGCGCCTCGGTCCAGCCGAACGGGATGAACGTATCTTCGGGCGCGCCAAAGGCGTCGCCCGTGAGGTCATAGAATTTCGGATGCGGGAACCAGTCGTCCAACACGCCGACGACTCGAAATTCCACGTCGTTCACGCGGATGATGCGCCCGACACTGTTGACGCCGCCGAACAGGGTTTCGTTCTCCTGCTTGCTCAGGACGACGACGGGCTCCGCCGCCGCGTCCGCCGCGGGCCGCCACCCGCCGCCGTAGAGAAAAGGAACGTCGAACAGGGCGAAGAAATCGGCTGATGTAATTCGTGTCCTGACGGGCTCCGGCCGATTTTGTGCCGGTCCGCCGGTCAGCACTGACTTATCCACGTGCATGATCACATGACGTAGCGGTATTCCCGAGTCGGCGATGTGGAGAGCATCCTGGTAGGTGAGTTGTGGCGGTGGCAACTGTGGGCGCGAGGGCTCGAACGGTTTATTAGGGTCCCAGCCGTCCATGGTCACGGCATAGAGGCGGTCGCTCTTCCACCAGATGGGATCGCCCGACATTGCGTGGTAGAGCGTCATGGTAACGACGCAGGCGGCGATGCCGATCCCGAGCGCGCCTATCATGAGTAGGGTGAGGCCGGGTGTGCGTTTGAAACTCATCAGGGCGAGCCGCATGTTGTAGGCGAGCATGGCGAGAGCCTCTATTGGGTTGGTCAGGCGCGTGCCGAGCCGGTGGTTTGTGGAGTCACTGCGCCCCGTGGCTCATACGCCTTGAAGTCGGAGATCTGGCCGTCGACCACGTGTACGTTACGTTGTGCCCGCCGGGCGAGCTCCGGATCGTGCGTAACGAGTACGATGGTGGTCCCCATCTCGTTGATCTGCTCCAACAGGTCCATCACCTGCCGTGCCATCAGGGAATCCAGGTTGCCGGTGGGCTCGTCGGCCAGCAGAAAGGCGGGATCGCCGGCGATGGCGCGCGCGATCGCGACGCGTTGCTGTTGGCCGCCTGAGAGTTGCGACGGCATGTGCTTCATGCGCGAGGCGAGCCCCACGAGGTCGAGAGCGCTGCTGATGCGCTCGTGGCGGTCGGCGTTCTTGAGGCGCCGATAGCGCAGTGGCACATCCACGTTATCGTAGATGTTGAGATCCGGAATGAGATTGAACCCCTGGAAGATGAAGCCGATCTTTTCGTTGCGCAGGCGAGAGCGCTTATCGTCCGACAGGCGGCTCACATCGGCGCCATCCAGCTCGTAGCTGCCGGTGTCGAATGTTTCCAAGAGGCCGGCAACGTTCAGGAACGTTGTCTTGCCCGAGCCTGAGGGGCCGGTTACCGCGACGAATTCGCCGGCCGCCACTTCGAGGGAGAAGTCGCGCAGCGCGTGCGTCTCGATGAGATCGGTGCGGTAGATTTTGCTGATATTGCGCATCTTGAGCATGGCGAGTCCTTACTTCCCGATGAACAGCACGGGAGCATCATTGAAATCACGGGTATCCGAAATGACGACATTGTCGCCCGGTACGAGGCCGCGGACGACCTCGATCTCCGAGACGGACGCTGTACCCAACTCCACGGGTGTCCGGACGGCCTGATCGCCGTGCACGACATAAACGGCGCGTGTCGCCTCGTCTATGCCCGATCCGTGCTCGAATTTTACGACACGGTCCCGTTCGTCGAGCACGACGCGGATGGAGGCACGCTCGTTCTGGCGCAGGCCGCGCGGTTGCACGGAATTGAATTTGACGCGTCCGGTCACTTCGTTCTGGCGGACTTCCGGGGAGATTGCGGTGACGGTCCCGGGCACGGCGCGTCCACCGAGATTGATGTCAGTGGCCATTCCGGGCTTGATGTCGCCGGCGTAAGTCTCGGCGACCTGGAATTCGATCTCGAAGGCGGTCAGGTCGACGACCGTCAGGAGTGGGGTGTTTTCCGCTACGCGGGTCTTTTCCGGCTGCGCGAGGTTGGCCACCATGCCGTCGACAGGCGAGCGCACGGTCAGCTCATCAACACGTTGCTCGAGACCGGTGACAACGAAGGCCTGCCGGTCGCGCTCCAGCCGCCGCGTGCGCAAGTCGAGAACCACGCTGTCGCGTTCGAGGCCCGCCGTGTCGCGGGCATGGTCGAAGTTCAGTTTGGCGGTCGACACGTCGTCAATGGCGTGTTGGTAGTCGCGCTCGCTCATGGCATGTTGGTCCCAGGCCCATTGCGCGCGTTTCAGCTCGCGCTCGGCGGCCTTGATGGCCACTTGTGCCAGATCCGACTGCTGCTGACTGGTCAGGAGTTGGCGGCGAATCTCGATTTCCTGGCGGGCCAACGCGGCGTTGAGACTGTCCAGGGTGGCCCGTTCGCGCTGGTACTCGTTGCTGAGCTCCGGGCTATCGAGTGTCGCCAGCACTGCGCCTTTCACGACGGTGTCGCCGGCGTGGACGGTGTAGTTGATCGTTCCGGGAGCGATCGCAAAGAGGGTAGGGTTTACTGCGGCGACCACTGTGCCTTGGGCGGCGACGTCGCGTACGAAATGTCCTTGTTGGACGGCGGCAATGCGGAGCCGGTCGGCCGACACGGTGTGGCTGGAGTTGGACCAGGCGTGGGCCAACCAGGCGAAAGCGGCCAGCAACGCCACCACCCCGGCGCTCCCTGCATACCATCCGAGACGCCGGCGACGACGCGCGGCTTCGTCCGTGACCGGCGCGTCCTGGGCCGCCGTGCCTCGCACCGGGGCGCCGGTGGAGGTGTTGGGGTCGAGGCGTCTGAGTTGGGTGATTTTCATGGGTGATCCTTCGCTTGGGCACTGCGTTGCAGGGGGCGTGCCAATGTTTGTTCGGCGCGCAAGCCGTTGAAACGGAAGGAGTTGTGGGCATGCGGCGCTTAGGCGGGGTGGGGGTGATGTGTCCGGTCGCCGGACAGCGGACAGGGGGCGGACGTCCTGACGGACGGATGCGAACCTTCCCCCTACGGTCCCGGTTTAGCCTCGTCTCGCTTTCGTTTTGGCTTGCGCCGCCGACCACTGTGAGGGCAAGCTCGGGGCTGATACTCAAAGGAGGAGCCGATGGCTAGTCGCCGTCCCGCCGATTCCCCCCGTCCGCCTGCTGCTGCCCCCGTCAGCCCCGTCGCCACCCCCACTGTCCCTGCCAAGGCCGAGTCTGCGTCACCCGCAAAGACAAAGTCGCCTGACAAGCCTAGAGCCCCCAGGGCTAAAAAGGCTGCCACCACTAAGGTTTCCTCCGTCTCCCTGGCCATCGAGATTTCCGAGGACTTGCGCCGCGGAATGATCGCCGAGGCCGCGTACCTGCGCGCCGAGCGGCGCGGGTTTACGGGAGGTCACGAAAAGGAGCGCGAGGATTGGGTCGCCGCTGAGGCTGAAGTGAATGCCCTGTTGAAGGCGGGGCACGGAAGCTCAGCGCAATAGTTGGTGTAGAGCCTTGGCGACGCGTGGAGCCCAGGCGAACCAGCTAGATTCTGCCGGCATGCTTTGCTCTGCCGCGGCGAATCGCCGACGCTAACGCCCGCCCGTGCTACTTCGCGGCGGGAGCGGGTGGTGCGCCCTCGGGGCGTGCCGCCGGCGGTCTGAGGCCGTTTGAATAGAACACTTTGCCGTCGGGTGCGACGAATACCGCGTCGTACTCGGGCATGCGATTGATGATCTCGAGTGCTTTTTCCGGCCCGAGCACGAAGGCTGTCTTCGACATCCCGTCCGTCTGGGTGGCGGTTGGGCCGATGATCGTTGCGCTGCGGACCTTGCTCGCTGAATGACCGGTCTTTGGATCGATGATGTGGTGATAGCGCACGCCCTTCTCATCGAAATATCTTTCGTAGTCGCCCGACGTTGACATCGCCGCGTCGGATAGCGGAATGCGGGTGACCACCTTGGTCGGGTCGTCGGGATGACGAATCGCGACGAGCCACGCGCGGCCCATGTGATCGCCGATGATCCGGCTGTCGCCGCCGGCGGTCACTACCGCGTGTTGGATTCCCCGTTTCTGCAGAATGTCGATCCCGCGATCGACGGCGTAACCCTTGCCGATGCCGCCGAGGTCGATGCGCATGCCCTTGTGTTCGAAAAACACGGAGTGATGCGCATCATCGAATTTCATGTTGCGCCAGTTCACCGCCGGGAGTGCCGCTTTGATCTGGGCGTCGGTCGGACGGATGTGATCCGGATAGTTGTAGAGATAACCGACGCTTGCGTACGTGATGTCGAAAGCACCTTCGGTGATTTCGGAATAATGGGTCGACAGCTTGATGAGATCGAACAGCTCTTTGTCGACCACCACGGGCGCATCGGCGGCGTGCTGGTTGATACTCGAGAGTTCGCTCTCGGGCTTGTAATGGCTCATCAACTCGTCGATGCGCCTCATTTCGGCCATCACCGCGTCGATGCCCGCCTCGCCATGGGCCGCGTCGGTGTCCCAGAGCTCAACGTAAATGCGCGTGCCCATGATGGCGTCGGTGCGCTTGTGCCATTCAGCGTGCGCGGCGCGCGGCAGGGCAGCTACAAAGGCTAGGCAGGTCAATAGAGCGGCGAAACGAAATCCCATTTAGGGCAAGGACCTTGGCTGCTTACGGAGGGCGCAAGGGTACTACGGTCCGGGCGATGTTTGAGCGCCTGTCACACTACCTCAATGGAAGCGCATCGAGCCGGCTGTTAAGATGCAGCTCATGGCGTGTTCTGGCCCGTCGGTACGGGCGCCGCCGGCTCGCAACAAGCAACTATAAGTACGAGACGTTCGCGCACCGTCACGAGGGATGACGCATGAAATTGA
>JAQGOE010000349.1 GCA_028293725.1 Gammaproteobacteria bacterium
TCGGCGTCGTATTTACGCATCGCCTCTTCAAAAACACAGGAATCCCGAAGATGACACCTAACCGTGCCGACTTGCATCGTTCAATGCCTCGCCCCAGCGGCCGGGTGCGCCGCACCGCCGTGGCGGCCGCGGTTGCGACGGCCCTGGGAGTGTTGCTCGCACCGGAAGCAATGTCTCAGGCCGCCACCCAGGCGGACATTCAGAGCCTCGAGAAGCAGGTTCAAAAGCTGCAGCAAGAAATCGACAGGATGAAGACGCAGCCCGTGCCGGCACCCGCCGCCGCGCTGGAGCCTTCTCACACCGTGCCTGAGGCTGCCAAGGCCGCACCCGTGTTTTATGCCGGTCCGCTCAAAGTAACACTCGGTGGTTTCGTCGAATTGATGGTGGTGAACCGCAACCGTAACGAGTCGGCGGACTGGGCATCGAACTTCAATGGCTCGATCCCGTATCCCAACGCAGCTCAGCACCAGTACTACACGTCCGAGTTCCACTTTACAGAGCGCCAAAGCCGCATCGCTGCGCTGGTTGAAGGACCGTCGACCGACAGGCTGCACGCGGAAGCGTACGTCGAGACCGACTTCGGCGGCGCCGGCGGTACGGCGAACTACAATGAGAGCTCGAGCTTCTCGCCGCGTGTGCGTCACTTTTACGCGGACCTCAGCGACAAGGACACCGGTGCCTTCTTCCTGTTCGGCCAGACCTGGAGCATGGTCACCGCGCAGAAGGTCGGCCTGGGAGTCCGTAACGAGAACATCCCGCAGCTGGTCGACGGACAGTACATG
Organism: Gammaproteobacteria bacterium; assembly: GCA_028293725.1. The sequence continues at coordinate 783 of JAQGOE010000349.1, forward strand.
CCGGGCTTCTCCTGGCTGCGCGTCGCGCAGATTCGCTTTGTCGAGAAGTTCAGCGACGTATTCAGCGCCGGCATTTCGCTGGAGAATCCGACCGTGCTGGTCACGAGCGGTACTTACGGTACCGCACCGCCCCCACTCACCACGCAGTTCAACGCGCCCGGCGCGACGAACTCGTTCAGCCCGGCGAACAACGGGACCTACGCGACCAACAACATCTCGCTCGACTATCTGCCGGATATCGTTGTGAAGGCCGCTCTCGATCCGGGTTGGGGCCATTACGAAGTGTTCGCGCTGAACCGCTTTTTCCGCGCGCGTGACACCTTGGTAGGCGATCAGCACAACGTGAAGACGACGGGCCAGGGCTACGGCGCGAACATCATCCTGCCGTTGGTTCCGAAGATGTTGGACTTCCAGGCGGGCATTCTCGCCGGCAAGGGCGTCGGCCGTTATGGCTCGTCGCAGTTGCCGGATGCCACCTCGAACCCGAACACGCTGGGGCTCACGCCGCTGCGCGGCCTGCAGGCACTGGTCGGTCTGACTTTCCGCCCCGCCCCCGCATGGACCACGTTCGTGTATGCGGGTAAGGAAATGGTCGACCGGCAGTACTGGGAATTCCCCGGTGGCGGCAAGCCTTACGGCTACGGCTATGGGGACCCGCTCGCGGTCAACACGGGTTGCGAAACCGAGGCCGCCGGCACCTGCGCCGCGAACACCTCGCAGATCATCTCCGGCACGATCGGCGGCTGGTGGAAGGTCTCCTCGTGCACGTTGGGCAACGCGCAGGTCGGTATCACCGAGACCTACATCAAGCGCGAGATCTTCAGCGGCGTGGGTGGCGATCCGAACACCAACATCAACATCGCGTTGGTGTCGTTCCGTTACTATCCGTTCCAGAAGTAAGTGTAGGAGTTGCCCGGGTCCGCGGCGCGGACCCGGGCGATCCGTTGGAGCTGGATGGTGAGAACGCGGCGCGCGAAGTTGCGCGCGTGGTCACCGATACACTCCAGAGCCTTCAGGACGAAGGCCGCCGCCCCTGTCCCTTCGAAATGGCGCGGCTTCACTGGATCCGGGCGCTATCGGCCGGCGGCATGATGCGTTTCATGAAATCCGCGAACAGTGGAACGGTGAAAGCCGTATCTCCATGAGCAGGGCTGTAGATCATGCCCTTCTTGATCAACCCGTTGCGCACCGGTGCGATGCTCTGCACCTTGACGCCCAGGCGCTCGGCGATCTCGCCGGAACGTTGTGCCGCGTCACCCATATCAGCCAAAGCGCGCAAGTACTGCTTTTCTCGCGGTGTCAGGCGGTCGAAGCGAACACGGAAGAAGTTTGCATCCAGACGCCGTATCGACTCCTGCGTCGCCCGATGGACAACATCGATTCCGATAGGCGTGGCCTGGGCCAGATTCCAGGACTGGTAACCCCACTCCTGGAGAAAGTAGGGATATCCCTTGGTCTGCCGGATGATTTCATCCAGCGCCGCCTCGCTGAACTCAACACCCTGATCCTGCACGGGCTCCTGCAGCGCCGCTGCCGCGTCGGCAGGCTGTAGCGCGCCGACCTCCGGGAACTGGAATAGCCGCTCCGCGTTGGACTTCGAGCGGCCGGACAATGCTACGAGCTGGGGCAGGCCAGCGCCAATCAGAACGACGGGCAGTTGTCGCTGTGAGATCTGATGCATCGCCATGATCAGGGCGCTGAGCTCCACTTCGCTCAGATACTGCATTTCGTCGATGATCAACGTGACGGCGGTCCCGCGATCCTGCGCAGCCTCACCCAAGGCGACGAAGACTTCCGCAAGATCGGCTTCGAGACTACCGCTGTCGGCAACACCGGTTTCGGGGTCGACGTCTATGCCGATTTCAACATCCCGATACTTGAGTTTCAGTCCATTGAAGAAACTCCTCAATACCCGCAGACCGCGTTTGACCTTCTGGCTGATTTGGGCCATGCGATCGAGCGAGATCATGAGCTGGCGAAGTGCCGGAAGCAGCAGCGCGGCGAGCGGCTTGCCTTCGTGAGCTTCCAGAAACACGGAGCGGTATCCCGTCGCGTCGGCCAGCTCGCGGATCCTATTTAGCAGCACGGTCTTGCCTACGCCACGGAGACCCACGAGCAGAAAACTCCGCTCAGGGCGTCCAGCCATGACGCGACCCAGTGTAATGCGGCCCTGTTCGAGCAGCGGCGCACGCCCGGCCAACTCGGGGGGCGGCGAGCCGGCGCCTGGCGAAAACGGGTTCTGCATAGCGTCCA
>JAQGOE010000310.1 GCA_028293725.1 Gammaproteobacteria bacterium
GCTAGTGTATGTAGGCTTCCATCCGCGCCCGGTAATGTAGGCGAGTCTCCTCGGGTTGACACGGATCGTTCGCCAGCAGCACCCACAGTGAGTAGTCAGAAGACTAGTCGTTGCTCATCTGTCACCTTTCGAACGACGACGGCCGTGCCCGCTGGCACGGCCGCCGGATTGCACCATTTTCCATCAAGCCTTGAGAGTAACGAGTCTCCCGAGAGCCGGATCCGAGAAGCTGTCCCGTCCGGTTTCAACATGACCGGCGAGGCGGAATTCAAAGGTGGCGTCCTGAGCAACAGTGACCACCAGGTCGTACCAGCCGAAGTACTCATGCAGCGGCCAGCCCGCTTCGAACATCTTCTCGTGCGGCTGGAGGAGCCGTGTGACCCGGTTGCCTGAATAGGCGTCGAGCACGTTGACTGTCGCGTTGTGGGTGCCGACATTGGTGATCGTCCACCCGATCAAGCCGAAATCCTCGAACACACAGATCGATTTCACATCGAGAATCGCGGCACTGGAGCCGATGCCGCCCTTGAAGTAGCGCGCAAAGCCGTTGGGGCCATAAACCGACAGATTGTATGAAGAGGTAACGCTCCACATACCGGCAAGCTTCTTACCCGGCTCCACCGTGTAGGTGCGCACCGGATCGGCGGCATTCGTCGAACGCACCTGAAACACCGCAGCCGCCTTGCCCGTGTTGACGAATGTCAGCGTCAAGGTGTGATTTGACGCGTTGACCGCCCCTTGCACATCCAACTGATAGGGCAATGCCCGCGCCGGGCGGACACCCTTCTCCTGCTTGGGCACGCCAAGGATGACGCCATTCAAAGTGGGTACGAAGGTGGTGCCGTCAGTGCCCGCCAGCTCGCTCTGCGGCGGCAGATAGCCGGCGGTCGTCGGAAGGTGCGTGGGAGCCGCATTCGGGGTGGCGAAATTGAAGACCGAGGTCAAGTCACCCGCCACGGCACGGCGCCACGGGGAGATGTTGGCTTCGTGCACACCGAAGCGCCTCTCCAAGAACTGGATCACCGAGGTGTGATCGAACACCTGTGAATTGACGAACCCTCCCTTGCTCCAGGGCGAGATCGCGAGGAACGGCACCCGTCCCCCGAGGCCGATCGGGCCGTTGGGGGTCGAGGTCGTCACGAGCTCGTTCGAGAAGTCGACCGTCGAGGCTCCATTCGCGGTCGTCTGCGGCGGCGTCGGAGGCACCTGGTGATCGAAGCCGCCGTCGTTCTCATCGTAGTTGATGAGGAAGACGGTCTTGCTCCACACCTCCGGGTTGGATACGAGGATGTCGAAAATCTGGGAGATGTACCAGGCGCCGTAATTCGACGGCCAGTCCGGGTGCTCGGTGTAGCCCGCGGGCGCCACGATATAGGACACTTGCGGCAACTTCCCGCTGCTCACGTCGCTGCGGAAGTTGTCGAACAGATGCTCGGCCCACGCCTCCCATTCCTGCTCAGTCGCACCTGCGCCTGGAATGAGATTGATGATCTGGGTGCCCGTACAAGCGTTGTCGAACAGCGGCGTCCCGGAAGCGGCCGTCGCATACTGATTCATATACAACACCGGGTTGTCGGTGAAGTTACCCGCGAATGAATTGGAAGTGCCGTCTCCCAGGTCGGGGGCGAAGGTCGTCCCGGCGAGGTCCTGGTAGATCTTCCAGCTCACACCGGCGGCCTGCAGCACTTCAGGAAATGAGTGCCACAGATAGTACGAGTTGTCCTGACCGAGGCCGTTGCCGGTCACCGGTCCGCTACCGTGGCCGTCGGTACCGCCGCTGCCCAGGTAGTTCACGTTGCCGATACAACCGGTCCAGAGATAGAGGCGGTTGGGGTTGGTCGGACCCATGATCGAGCAGTGATAGCCGTCGCCGACCGTAAAGGCATCGGCGAGTGCGTAATGGTAGGGAATGTCCTCACGCGTCAGGTACGCCATTGTGACCGGACCCTTGGCAATCGCCCATGAGTCATACTGGCCCTGATTCCACGCTTCGTGGCCAGTGTTCCAGGAATGATCCGTGCCCGGCAGGTACGTGAGACCCAGGCTGTTCAGACCCGTGCTGACGCTCTGGGGATTCACGCGGAAAGGCGGTAAGACATAGGCCCCGTCCGCCGGTCCGCCCAATGTTCCGTAATTCGGAGGTATTGCGTACCCCGCCGCCAGATTCGCCGCGCCGGCAGGCTGCAGGAACACGGGGACTGGGATCGTGCCGGTGCCGCTCTGGAGCGGTAGATTGATGTTGACAGCGCGTGGGTCGGAGAAGCCGCGTACGCCGCGCAGGGTACCGAAGTATTTATCGAAGGAGTTATTCTCCTGCATCAGAATGACGACGTGCTCAACGTCGCGGATCGTTCCCGTGCGGTTGTGTGCCGGAATAGCGAGTGCCTTGGAAATGTTCGCGCTCAGCGTGCTCGCCATGGCGCCCATGCCCATCAACTGCAGGAATTGACGACGATCGGTATTCTTCACGGTATGACTCCTCTCCCTAAGACAAGCCGGCCACGGTAGGGACACTCTGTTGCGATCCGATGAAACTTGGGTGATTTCGGCGAGCGAGCTCGAGGTGAGCCGTATCCGTGAGCTCACCCGAAACAGGCGTCACGGTGAAGCACTCGCTACGGCCGAAGCGTTGCCGGATGCGGTGCAAACGACTGTTGATATCCTTTATCTGAAGGCAGTCAACCAGCGCTATCTGAACCGGATGAGCGAGGCGCTGGAGACTCTGCGGCACCTGGAGCAACAACATCCGCGATTCAGTCGTCTCTACCAGGAGCGCGGTCATTGCTACTCGGCGCTCGGGGACGTGACGCACGCGATCGAAGCCTTCCAGAGAGGCGTAAACATCAACCCAGCTTTGTCGATGAGCTGGACGATGCTCGAACGCCTCTATCGCATGACCGGGGACCTCAAGAATGCGGCGGCCGCGGCCGGGCACGTCGCTACTCTCAAACAGCTCCCGCCCGAGGTCGTTCAGGCGGGGAGCCTGTTCTCGGACGGCGAGTTGATATCGGCCGAAAAAGTCATCCGGGCACATCTGCTCGAGGCTGCCGATGACATCGAGGCCGCGCGACTTTTGGCCAGAATCCAGCACCGGTGCAATGTGCTCGACGAGGCGGAACGGCTACTCGAAACCGTTCTGAAGCTCTCGCCGAATTACACTGCTGCGCGCCTGGAGTACGTCCGTGTGCTGATTGACAGACAAAAGTATCTTCGGGCACGCGAAGAGATCGACATACTGCTGAAGCTCGAGCCCAGCAACCACGACTATCTTTCACTTTACGCGACTGCTTGCGCCGGCCTCGGGGAACACGAGAAAGCGATCGCGCTGTATCGACAGTTGCTCGCCGTTACACCGGAGGCGGCGGAGTTGCACGTATTGCTCGCCCACTCCTTGAAGACCTTGGGCAGGCGGCAGGAAACCATACAGTCGTACCAAGCAGCAGCGACGGCCAGGCCGAGCTTCGGCGATGCCTACTGGAGCCTCGCCAATCTCAAGACGTATCGCTTTTCTGACGGCGAGATCGAGCGCATGCGTGCAGAGGAAAACGCGCCGGGCGCTCAGCCGGTCGATCGCTACCATCTGTGTTTCGCGCTCGGCAAGTCACTTGAAGACCGGGGTGAATACGCGGAGTCCTGGCGTTTCTACGAGCGCGGCAACATGCTCAAACGCGCGGAGAGCCGTTACCGTCCCGAAATCATGGAAACCAACACAGGGCGGCAGATCGAAGTGTGTACCGCGGAGTTCTTCTCCGCACGCGCTGGAGTCGGCGCTCCCGACCCCGATCCTATTTTCATTGTCGGCCTGCCGCGCTCCGGATCGACGCTCATCGAGCAGATCCTGGCTTCCCATTCAAAAGTCGAGGGCACGTACGAGCTTTCCGACATACCGCGCATCGTCCTCGAGTTGCAAGGAAGCCAGCCGGGTCCTGCCGATCCGCGCTATCCAGGGGTGTTGACCGAGCTTGCGCCTGAGGATTTCCGCAAGCTAGGTGAGCGCTATATGACGGATACGCGCGCCTACCGCGGGAGCAAGCCCCTGGCTAGCGCGCCCCGGGCTGAGGCGCCCCCGCCCTACTTCATCGACAAAATGCCCAACAACTTCCGGCACATCGGGCTCATCCACCTCCTGATGCCCAACGCCAAGATCATCGATGCGCGGCGCGAGCCCATGGCCTGCTGTTGCAGTAACCTGAAACAACTGTTCGCCAGTGGCCAGGAATTCACCTACAACATCGAGGATATCGCGCGCTACTACCGTACCTATCTCGACCTGATGCAACACTGGGACGAGGTGCTTCCCGGGCGGGTACTGCGGGTCTCCTACGAGGACGTCGTGGGGGATCTCGAGGGAAACGTCCGGCGCATTCTGGAATTCTGCGGCCTGGATTTCGAGCGGGCCTGCCTCGATTTCCACCAGACCGAACGCAGTATCCGCACCGCCAGCTCAGAGCAGGTCCGGCAGCCACTCTTCCGCGAGGGACTCCTCCAGTGGCGGAACTATGAGCCCTGGCTCCGGCCATTGGAGGACGCACTAGGCGACGCACTAACTCGCTATCGCCAATAGCAGGTCGCGCCGCTCACTCAGACAGTAGGTATGGTTCCACCGTCGATGATATAGTCGACACCGCTTATGAAGGCCGCGCGCTCGGACGCGAGGAATGAAACGAGCTCCGCGACCTCCTCCGGCCTTCCGGTCCGACCGACAGGAATGCCACCGATCATGTCCACGATCCGCTGCCTCGCGGCATCCTCGCTGATGCCACTGCCACGCGAGATATCCATGATCATGCCGTGCGCACCCGATGTTTCTATGAAACCCGGCGAGATCATGTTCACACGCACGCCTTTCGGAGCCACTCCCTTGGCGAGCCCCTTGCTGTAAGTGGTCAGCGCTCCCTTGGCTGCTGCGTAGGCGAGCGTGGAGTTTGAGAAAGGCAGACGGTGAGAGACCGAGCACACATGGATGACCACGCCGGAGGCACGCTCAATCATGCCAGGTACGAAGGCGCGATCCAGGCGCACCGCCGCCATGAGGTTGATGTTGAGTATATTCTGCCAGTCCTCGTCAGTCAGAACCTCGAAACCGCCGGGTTTGGTTGCAGTTCCTCCAACATTGTTGACCAGGATGTCGATCCCACCCCATTGCTGCTGAATGCGTCCGATGACCGCCTGGACTCCCGAAATCGTGCCTACATCCGCCTCGATGAACAGTGAGGCATCGGACCCTTCCGGCGCCGGACTGCGCGCTGCGGTCGCCACCAAGGCCCCACTCAGCCGAAAGCGGCGTACCATCGCCGACCCCATGCCCTTGGTCCCACCGGTCACCAACACGCGTTTGCCCTTGAACTCATCATCGAGAACCTTGAAGGGGTATGTCGTGGTCACGTCGCTCTCCTCTTTCGTAGTGCGGCCCTTGCGGCCAGCTGGTCGCAGGATCAGAGCTACTGCTGGAGGAGGGTCAAGGGCCGACCGCGGGGCTTGACTCTCCAGTAGGGGGAGACTTCAGAATCGGGCCATGCCCTCATCACTCGCAATCGGCGACTTCGCCAAGGCCACGCATCTCACCGTCAAGGCGCTGCGCCACTACCACGAGACTGGCGTGCTCGAGCCGACCGAGGTCGACCCGCAGACCGGCTATCGTCGCTACAGGACGGAGCAGATTGCGACGGCCCAGATCATCCGTCGCTTCCGCGACCTGGAAATGCCCTTGAGCGAGATCCAGGCGGTGCTATCCGCTCCAGACGTGCGGACACGGAACGACCTGATTGCCGCTCACCTCGACCGGCTCGAGGGTGATCTCAAGCGAACCCAGAGTGCGGTCGCCTCATTAAGGGATCTCTTGCAAAAACCTGCGCCGGTTGCCCATATCGGGCACCGAAAGGCTGAGAAGACCGCCGCCGCCGCAATCACGCAGGTTGTGGACATCAAAGACGCGTTGGCCTGGTTCCGGGGCGCCTTCGGAGAATTGAGCGCTACGTTGTCGGCACAAGGATTGCGGCGAGCCGGTCCGGCGGGCGGCATCTACTCAAATGCCATCTTCACCCACGGTCGCGGTGAAGCGAGCGTGTTCCTGCCCTGCGAGAGCGTCGTGCGGCCTGTCGGCCGCGTTGTAACGTTTGTCGTTCCCGAGGTGGAGCTGGCGACGATCGAGCACTTCGGCCCGCACACCAACATCGATATCGCCTACGGCGCGCTCGCGACGTATGTCTCGCAACACGCACTGGCTGTCGACGGCCCCTTGCGGGAGTATTACCTTATAGGCCAACTCGAGACGCCCGACACATCAGCGTGGCGAACGGAGATCGGCTGGCCAGTCTTCCAAACGCGCCAGGGCGCATAGCGCGCCGCCCTACACGGCGCGCTACAAACTGATGGCGCTAGTGGGCTTTCGCAGGCGCTACATTCGTCGAAAACATATCGCGGAGCAGCTTCCACTTGTCACCCTCGTGCCGCCATACGACGATGTATTTCCCGTGGTCGAGCGTCTTCCCCGTCTTGTCACGTAACTCGTAGCGACCCACTTCGGTGGCCGTGGAACCGCTGCCGAACACTTCGAGTGTCTTGAGTTCCACGACCGCAATTCCGGAATCGAGAGCCCCCTGCCAGAATTTCTGGATGGCCTCCGTTCCCCGGACCGGATCGCTTCCAGCCGGCATCACCTGCCCGTCCGTCGTATATAACGCCGCCAGTCCGGCGCCGTCGCCCTTGGCAGCAAGCGCGGAAAACTCCGCGTTCGCCGCCTCGATACCTGACTTGGTTCCCGCGGCAAATGCCGGGTGAGCCACAAGACCGATGCAAACGATCAACGTCGAGGCGTAGAGTTTCTGCGCGCGTGTGAATTTCACGTGATGCTCCTTTACAGGACGGGATGAGCCGCAAGCATACCCTTGCGTGCCTCAGTTCGCCGCCATGTGTTGCGAGTCACGCCCGCTTGTTAGATATTCATAGACTGCGGCCAGCTCCTCGTCATCCATTTTGCCCAGCGCGCGCCATGGCATCCGTTCCGTGATCTGGTGACCGCCGGGGTCGGTGCCGGTGCGCATCGTCGTGATGAATTCTTCGCGCTTCCAGGCCCTCACCAGATCCAGGTTGGGCCCGATAGGGCCCAGCTGACCCGGCACACCACCCTTCAGGTTGGCTCCATGACACTCGCGGCAATCTTGATAGGAGAGAATGTATTCGCCATACCGAGCGGTGGGACCCTTGGGTGGCGCAGCGATAGCACCGGCGAAGGTCGGGTGACCTGCAGGGAGCGCGCCGGCACCCAACATGATCAGACCCAGAAGGTTGAGGTGGTCCGGTGGATTCGCCGTTTCCGCTCCCACCGCAGGCAGACTGCGCAGATATGCGATGAGAGCCTTCGTATCGGCATCGCTCAGCCGGCCGGCGTTGGTGTATGACATGATGACGAGCCAGTTCCCGTCGGCGTCGACACCGTTGCGGATTGCTCGGAAGATTTGCCCGTCCGACCACTGAGGCAACGGCCCGGCCGCCGTCAGGTTGGTCGTCACAAAGGAGCCGACCGGGACGGCAATCTCCTTGCCAATGTCCATGCCGCCGACCATGGGGCCATATTTGGAGTGGCAAGTGCCGCAGAAAGTATCGGCAAGCGCCCGGCCGCGGTCGATCTGCTCCAGGGTCGCGTTGATTTTTATTTCCGGAACCGGGGCGCTGCGCCTGCTCTGCTTGATCATCCCCGCGACGGTCAGCACGCTCAACCCAGCCGCCAAAATCGCCAACACGCTCGCTCCCCCGAGCACACTCCATCTCAAAAAAGGACGGGCAAAGCATCGAGCCCGGACGCTCGATCGGACCAAAACCGCAGTGATCGCCATCAAAAGCAAAAGCCAGACGAAATTCGGCATCTCGATTCCCTGATGAGTGATTAGGGATCGAGCGTACGCGGCCGATACCGCAACGACTGTTAAGAGGTGCAAAGCGAGGCCGGCACCGCTCGAACAATCGGACCGGATCGAGGTCCGAGGCGAGGCTCAGGTCAGAAGGTCAATCGACCTCACGCGCTGGCCGCAACACACAGCGCGGGGCGCGTTATTGACGGCACGCCGCGAATCGAGGATGGGGCAGTAGGTCTCTGGCTACGATGAAGTGGTGGGTTTGATGTTCGCATTCAGTCTGAACAGATTTTTCGGATCATATTTGTTCTTCAGTTCCACCAGGCGCGGATAGTTTTCTCCATAGGTCGCGCGCAGGCGCTTCTCGTCGGCCGAAGGCTCGGTATTGACGTAGTAGCCATCCGTAAAGGACTCGAATACATCCCACAGGGCGCGCCCGGACTGCAGATTCTGCCGGTCCTGCGAGCGATCCGTCCAGGCTCCGTCGATCAGCAGGTCATACTGCGCGCCGCGATTCCAGTAGGCCGTAGCCGCCGGTTTCACGCGCGCCACGGCGCCGCCCAACTGTCCGAATCCAACTTCATCGAGCCACGGCGGCGCGGTGCCGAAGTGTTGGATGGAGGTGTCGATCAGCTTGTCGGAGATGTCGTGCAGGAAGCCCGACTTCACGTAGACATTCAAACCCGGCGGCAGCGGCGCGGGACTGGCGCCACTCAACCCCATCTGCGCGGCGATGTAGGTTTTCGCGATGACATCGTCAAACAGCGGCTTGCCGAGCTTCTTCAGCGGCGCGAGCAGCCGCTCACCTTCGGTGAGAGAGCCGCAGTACACGACCTCGTAGGCGATGTACTGTCCGGCCGGAACGCCTGGAGCACTCCTCGTCAGCGATGCCGAGATCGTCATCTCGTCGGGTGCTGCCGCGCTGAATTCCCGCAGCGCCTGCAGAACCGCGGTTGCCTGACTCATGGGATGCACCCTGTTGCCGGCCAACACCTTGGGTCCCAGCGGATGCAGCCGATACTCGAATTTCGTCACCACGCCGAAGTTGCCGCCGCCGCCGCGAATTCCCCAGAACAGGTCCGCATTCTCCTGCTCACTGGCGCGCAACAGCTTGCCGTCGGCGGTCACGATGTCGACGCTCAACAGATTGTCACAGGACAGTCCAAACTTGCGTGCCAGGCGCCCCTGACCGCCACCCAGGGTAAGCCCGGCAATGCCGGTGTCCGAGGCGGTGCCGAGCGTCGTGGCGAGACCGAAAGCCTGGCTCTCCCGATCCAGTTCGCCCAACAGCACGCCCGACTGTGCTATGGCCGTCAGTCGGACTGGATCGATGAGAATTCCCTTCATGGGGGACAAGTCGATCATCAAGCCGCCGTCGCAGGAAGACTGCCCCGAGAGGCTGTGCCCCCCGCTGTGCACAGCCGTCAGAAGATCGTGGGATCGCGCGAAATTGACGGCCTGGACAACATCGGCCGCGCCGGCGCAACGGGCGATGAGCGCCGGATGACGATCGAAAGCGCCATTCCAGAGACGCCGCGTCTCCTCGTAACCCTCATCCTGCGCAAGGAGCAGCCGGCCGCGCAAACTGGCGCGGAAGTCTTTGACGTCAGACAGTGACAGAGAGATCGGCTTGCCCGACAGACTGATCGCGGCGATCTGACTCGGAATTCCCGCGGCGCTGCCGGCGTCGGCCCAGAGTCTCGCGGCAGGAAGCAGGGAGCCCGCCGCGGTCGCCGCCGCGAGTGCCGAGCCGATGAAACGTCTTCTGTCTGTGCTCATCAACTGTCCCCTGCTTAAATTTCTTATACTCAGTCGAATATATCAACCGCCGGAGAATATTGTGGCACTGAGAACGAGCCTCGTTAGCTGCTGGATCGCGTTGGCGTACATCGGCCTGAGCCAAGCTCAGGTCCCTCCCACGGCGGCGCCGGACCAGGCCGCGCTGCTGAAGAGCGCGGATCCCAAGCTCGCCGCGAACAAGAAGCTCGTATTCGACATGTGGCGCGCCATCATTCAAGGCGCCCACACAGAGCTGGCGCCCAAGTACTTCACCGAAGGCTATATCCAGCACAATCCGAACGTCGCCACGGGCCGGGACGCGATGGTGACCTACATGAAGTCGACGCGGCCGGTGCGCCCGATCGAGCCGACCATCACCTTTCCGGTGATCGCCATCATGGCTGAAGGCGACCTCGTGATGGTGGCCACGGTGAGTTTCTCCCCCGACCCGGAAGCACCAGACCACAAGTACGCGGGGACGCACTTCGATATGTTCAGGATCGAGAACGGCAAGATCGCCGAGCATTGGGACAGTGTGGCGAAGAGCGCGGCGGCGCTGCACTTTAATCCGAATACGCAGAATAAACCCTGACGGGCAGCGCGGTTGCGCCTGCGCCGATGTGATGCGGCCGAGTCGCCCCTGACCGTTTCGGGCTAATCGAATCAAGGGGTTGAGCGCATTGCGGGGAGCGCGCCTTCCCTGCACCCCGGTGAGGCAAATTCCGGGGCCGTGCCGCTGCGCGCATATCCTTCGGGCCCCTTGTGATGCATGCCCGGCCAAAAAACGCGTTGCAGCGTTACAGTCGGCTCAACGTGCACTGCGGGGTGATTGGCCGGTGTTGAAGAAAGTCGCTGTGAATCAGCTCACAGTAGGAATGTTCGTCCATGGATTCGAGGAGAACTGGCTCAAACATCCCTTCTGGCGCAGCCGCTTCCTGATCGAAAATTCCACGACGCTGCGTGAGGTCCAGGACAGTGGTATCAAGCACTGCCTGATCGATGTCACGAGGGGCCAGGATCTGCCGGCGGACAAGCCGCGGGAATCCGCGGCGCCCTCGGCGTCAAATGTTGAGCGACTGCCGACTCCAAAACGCGAGCGCGTACCTCTCACGCAAGAATTGCAAGAAGCCGCGCGCCTGCGCGCACGGTCAGGCGAGGCGATGCGCCGCCTGTTCAGCGATGTGCGCCTCGGCAATGCTATCGAGCCCGCCGTGTGCGCGCCCCTCGTCGACGAGGTCATGGAATCGATCAATCGCCACCCGGACGCCCTGCTGAGCCTGGCGCGGCTCAAGACTGCTGACGAATACACGTACATGCATTCTGTGGCGGTATGCGCGTTGATGGTGTCACTCGGGCGCCAGTTGGGTTTGAATGACGATCAGTGCCGCGAAGCTGGCATGGCAGGGATGCTGCACGATCTGGGCAAGGCAGCCATGCCCCAGGACATCTTGAACAAACCCGGCAAGCTGACACCCGAAGAGTTCGACATCATCAAACAGCACGCCATGCGCGGCTACGAGATGCTGCTCGAAGGCGCGAATGTCAGCGAAGGTGTGTTGGATGTCTGTCGCCACCATCACGAGCGCTGGGACGGAACGGGCTACCCGGACGGACTGGCGGGAGAGAAGATCTCGCTGCTGGCGCGGATGGGAGCGGTCTGCGACGTCTATGACGCGGTGACCTCCGATCGCCCCTACAAAGCGGGCTGGGATCCGGCGCACTCCCTATCCCAGATGGCCACCTGGAAGGGCCACTTCGACACGACAGTCTTCCAGTCATTCGTCAAAAGCGTGGGGATCTATCCAACCGGCTCGCTGGTAAAGATGCGCTCCGGACGCCTCGCCGTGGTGCTCGAGCAGAACGCGTCCGCTTTGACCAAGCCGCGAGTGAAGATCTTCTTCTCCACCAAGGCCGGGCTCCCCCTGGAACCGCAGATCCTCGACCTGGCCGCGTCCCACGTGACGGACAACATCGAGTCGCGCGAGTCGCCTGAGAACTGGAATTTTCCGTATCTGACCGATTTGTGGGATGGGGCCTCGGCACTGAAGCAGGCGCGCGGGTAAGCAGCGGGCAACCAGAGCGCCGCATTTCGGAAGCTGCCCGCTATTGCAAGCGCACCGCGCCATCTACCTTGGCAAGATTTCGATCGAACGAGCCTAGGGGTAAATGACCCGCTTTGCGGGCGATCTCCAGCACCAGGTAATCCGAAAAGCCCAGTCCGGGGCGTTGCCTGAAGTGCTCAAGAGCGCACGACACGACATCCGGATCCTCCAATGTCAGATGTTCGTGATTGAGCAACATCTCTATCGCGGCCGCAATTTGCTCGGGCGTGCGCTCATATACTGCATCGAGTACCCAGATCGTCTCCGCGAGCACTAACTGGGAGACCCACGCTCCGCTCGCCACAAATTTCTCGGCCACGCGGGCTTGTTCAGGATCATCGCGCACGACGAGCCGTACCACCACGTTGGTATCAATCGCGCGCATGCCGCTTACGGATATATTTTCGGATCCCGACCTTCACGTCCACAGACTTCTGCCTGAGCTCCTTCTCTGGAAAGATCGCCTGGTGAATTTGCTCGGATGAGTATCGCCCTGCCCGGCGCACAACGACCTGGTCGCCCTGCTCATCCCATTCGAGAACCGAACCGGGACCCACGCCAAGCTTCTTGCGAACCTCGACGGGCACGGAGATCTGACCCTGAGCGGTCACCTTGGATTGGGCAATAACCATGCGCACTACATTACCACGGTAATGCATCGCCCGCAATCGCTCGTCTATGCAATACTAATCAATCTCTTGCGCCACTATTTCATGAGCGGAAATTGCGAAACTCCTGCCAGCCCTCGCCTGAGACTACGCCGCCCACTACTGCGGGCGACGGGGCGTTTGCCGCCTTCCTGTTCGACATGGACGGGACACTGGTCGACAGCATCGCGTCGGCCAACCGCGTCTGGCGCCGTTGGGCGGCTTCGCACGGACTCGATCCCGAAATCGTACTTCGGACGATGCATGGAGTGCGGGCTGTTGAGACGGTTCGCCGACTGAACGTGCCGGGCATGGACCCCGAGCATGAGGCCCACATCCTGACGCTGGCCGAGATCGATGATGTCGAGGGCATCGTGGCAATCAAGGGAGCGAAGGCCTTTTTGCACTCCCTGCCGCCGGAGCGTTGGGCGATCGTGACCTCTGCGCCTCGGGTGCTGGCCATTCGGCGGCTCGACGCGGCTGGACTTCCCAGACCGCGAGTCCTGATCACGGCTGACGATGTCGCACACGGAAAACCGGCTCCTGACTGCTTTCTACTGGCCGCCCAATCACTGGGCGTTGCGGCCACGGATTGCCTGGTGTGGGAGGACGCGCCGGCCGGTATAAGGGCTGCCGAGGCAGCCGGCGCGGCAGTGATGGTCGTCAGTGCGTCGCATGCCCATCCGATTCCGACGAGCCACTCTGTGATCACCGACTATGACGGTGTAAAAACCGTTCTCGATGAGTCCGGCCTGCTCCGCCTCCAATCTCTTTCTTGAGCGCTTACGGAGACCTCATGAAAGTCGCGTTCATCGGTGTAGGAAATATGGGAATGCCCATGGCCGCGAACCTCGTCCGGGCCGGACACGAGGTGAGCGTGTACGACACCGACATCGCCAAGGCATCCAATGTTGCGGCACAGATCGGTGCTAGCGTACTGAGTCGGATGAATGACATCGCCACCGCGGAGATCGTGGTGACGATGCTGCCAGACGGCCGAGTCGTGCGCACCGTCCTTCTCGGCGAAGCCGGCGTGGCCTCCTTCGCCCGACCCGGGACAATCGTGATCGACATGAGCTCGAGTCAGCCATTGATTACCCGTGAGACGGGTCAAGCACTGGTGACCAAGGGAATTACCCTAATTGACGCACCCGTGTCCGGCGGAGTGGCGCGGGCCATAAAGGGAACCCTGACCATCATGATCGGAGGCGACGATGCGGCGGTCATCGAAAAGGCAAAGACCCTGCTGTCCTGCCTGGGCACCACTTTTTTCGAGGTCGGAAAACTCGGCTCCGGGCACGCCGCCAAGGCACTCAACAACGTGGTCGCCGCGACCAATTACGCAGTGTTGGCCGAGACGCTGCTCGTTGCCAAAAACTATGGCATCGACTCCGGGACGCTGGTGGATATCATCAGCACCTCCACCGGCCAGTCCTTCATCTCGAGTGTGGTCATGAAGCAATTCGTGGTCCCCGCAACCTATAACTCGGGTTTCAAGCTCGGCCTGTTGTCAAAGGATGTCACGATTGCCGCGGAGCTGAGCACCGAGCTCGGCTGCGTTTCCCCGTTCATACAAATGGCAAAGGAGCGTTGGGATGCGGCACGCGATGTCCTGGGAGCCGACGCCGATCACTCCAAAGCGATCCTGGCATGGTGGCAGGATCGAGAGCACCGGTGAGCGACCCTTACCGCGGTAGAAACTCTCTCAAGTCCTTGAGCGAGTCGCGGATCATCTGGAATGCCTCGTTACCATCGTAACGAATAGAGGACTCGTAACGGACATAGGGATGTCGTGAATCCCGCGGCGCCGACAACCAGTTGAAGGACCCGACGACGAGCCAGGAACCGGGAGCGGGGATCACCCGCCGGATCGATATTGCGCGCGAATTATCGTTAGGAGAACCATCAAACAGCGAGCGTCATCTGCTCGTGCTCGAGCGCGCCCAGAATCGTCTCCACGATTTTCGTTTC
>JAQGOE010000059.1 GCA_028293725.1 Gammaproteobacteria bacterium
ACAACGTCGCGGCTTGGTGCGAGCCAGTGGCGCAACGCCTCTCGCACCATCGGGAAGGCCAGTTCGTCCCAGTCGATCGCGTCCGGCGCCACGAGCGCCACCTCCAGGCTTTCCGGCCCCGGGGCCATCGCCGGCGCCGCGAGGCGGGCGGAAAACAATGCATACACCTCGGAGAACATCGGCAGGTTGTAGACGGCGAGCAAGTGCAGGTCGGCAGCTTCTGCATGAGCTTCTTCGCGCGTTTCGCGGATGGCCGCTTCCTGCAGGGTTTCGCCGATTTCCACGTAACCCCCGGGGAGTGTCCAGCAGCCGCGATACGGCTCGATCGCACGCCGGCACAACAGGATGCGGCCATTCAGAGTGGCGAGGCAGCCGGCCACCACGCTGTGTTTGGAGTAATGGATCGTGCCGCACGCACCGCAGCTGTGCCGTAGCCCGATGTCACCATAGGGCGTGCTGACTTCCAACCGGTCTGAGCCGCACTCGCTGCAAAACTTCATGTTGAGGTGGCGGCGGCCGGTGCCGCGAACAACGCGGCCAGCTGCTCCGGCTCCAATGGCAGGTCGCCGCGGAACTGACAATGGTGCGCCGTCGAGACCCCGCTCAAATGGGGTGCGATGTGGTGCAAAACCTGCCGGCGTACGGCGTCGCTGCGCTCGTAGGCTTCCATGGCGGCCACGCTGTCCCAGAGGCTGAGAGTGAAAAAGACATCCAACTCGGAAGTGGAACGGACCAACCAGCGCGCCACCAGGCCACGGGCGGGATGGCTTTCGATGTGCTGCAGGTAAGCCGACTCCAGCGCGCTCCAATGCCCGGGTTTCGTCCTACCGAGGGTGATCCGCAGGTACATGGCTCATTTGGGGGCGGCCGCGGACTTTCCCTGGGCGTCCGGCACGCCGGGCAACCCACCGGAGAATCCGCTCATGGGAGGTTGCCCCAGGATTTCCCGGCCGTTGATCTCGGCCAGGGGATCGAGGCGCGTCGAGCCGTGAGACAGCGCGACACGGGCGTCGCGCGCGAAGCGCTGAATGGGATTCTTGTCGCTGACGGTGGAGGAGCCCACCGCGAGCTGCAGCATATCGATGGCCTGGCCGGAGATCTGTCCGGCGTGTGCGAAATCCATCATGAACTCGCCTTCCACGGCCGGTGTCACGGTCACGGCCGCGCGGCCCATGCGATCGAGCTGGTCAGCGCGCGCGAACAACAGCGCCTGGGCGGAGCTGATCATGGCGCGCGCCTTGGCGGCGGTCAGTTGCATGGCCGGCGCTTCGCCGAGTGTCCGGTAGGGCAGGTTGAACGGCTTGCGGTTGCTGACCTGCTCGACGAAGCAGTCGAGCGTGCCCTGGGCCATACCCAAGACGATGCACATGGTCTCGAGCCCCACGTATAACATCAGGCCCAGGCCGTTCAAGCGAAAGCCGTTACCGCCGTACTGCGCGCGGATCGCATCGAGACGCTCGGGGAATTGCGCCAGGTTGAGAAAGCGTTCGGGCGGCACCAGCACATCTTCCGGGACCGTCACGCTATTGCTGGAGGACGCACGCAGACCCATGACGTGCCAGTCATCCAGGATGCGGCATTGGCTCTTGTCGAGCATCGCCATGCCGCGCTGGGGCTTGCCGTGCTCGTCCTCGAATTCGACGCCCACGCACAGGTATTTCGCGTGTTTACAGCCGCTGCCAAATCCCCACTTCCCACCCGCGTCGACCTGGTAACCGCCCGGAACGCGCCGGCCGTGTTGAATCTTCTCGGAGAACAGCGAGGCGCTGGCGACGATCGGTCCTGGCCAGCTGGCGCTGTCGGCATAGACCGTCTCGACCGTCTGCTTCGGCAGGGTCATGACGGCACGTGCGAAGCCGCTCGCGATCATGGTGATCCAGGCAGTGGCCCCGTCAGCGCTGGCGACCGCGGTCACGATTTCGGCGACGTCGCGCGCGCCGAGCGCATAGCCGCCACATTCGAGCGGCACGGAAATTCGGAACAGTCCGGTTTTCGTGAGAGCTTCCAACACGACATCCGCCACGTAGCCCTGCTTCTCGCTCACCAGGGCGTGCTCGCGGATGAGTGGGGTGAGCGCGCGGACCTCGTCGCGAATGCGTCGCCCTTCCCGTGTCGACCACTCGGATTCTTCGTAGATTGCGGTGCCAGCCATGTCCTGTCCGTGCTGTTTCTTGCAGTGATGGGCATGGAACAGCAGGGGCGCGATCGAAACAAGGCGGCTGATTTGCGCCCGCGTGCTACCCACCCGAGCGGCTCAAAACGGATAGCGCACCAGGGGCGCCGCTCACTCCAGGGGCGCTCCGTCCCAGTGCTCAGCAATCAGGCCGTCCTCCAGGCGCCACATGTCGAACCAGTAGGAACGGTAGGTTTCCCCCGGCTTGTGGGGATGCGGGATGTCGCGGGGCAGCATCATGACGACGTAGTTGCCCTCCGCAATCAGCAGCGGCTCGCCGGCGGGTGCCATGTTCTCGCGCGCCCGCTGTGCGGCGGCGCTCTGCGTGAATTCGAGGATTGCCTTGCGCCCGGAGGCGATGTTTGGGTTATGTTGAATGTAGGATTCAGTCAGGAGCGGC
>JAQGOE010000324.1 GCA_028293725.1 Gammaproteobacteria bacterium
AAACTGCCCGCGAGGTCTTCGAGACGAACACCTTCGGTACGATGGCGGTGACCCAGGCAGTGCTGCCTCAGTTCAGGCAACGGAAGTCAGGTGTCATCGTGAACGTCACGTCGAGCGTGACACTGAAGTCGCTTCCACTGCTTTCCGTGTACACCGCGAGCAAGGCTGCGGTTAACGCGTTCACGGAGTCTCTTGCGCTGGAACTCAAGCAATTCAATGTGCGAGTCAGACTGGTGTTACCGGGACGAGCTCCAGAGACTCGCTTCGGTGAAAACGCACAGCCTCGGATTCAGGGTGGCATCCCCGAGGCGTACGCCGCCCTCGCGCAGAGTGTCTTCGCGGGATGGGCGCAATCGTCTGCGGTCACTCGGGCGCTGGACGTGGCAGAGGCGGTGTGGCTTGCGGCGAACGACCCGTCGTCCCCGATGCGCATTGCTGCTGGCGCTGACGCCGTGGCGTTGACCGAGTTATGAAGGCGCTGTTACCCCAGGTCAACAGGTAGAGGCAGCCAGTCGCGATAAACCCGCTCTCGAAGGGAAAGCAACGCTTCTACCTTATGGCGGGGTGTCGCTGCTGGCATCCACGTATACAGATCGCGCCACAGCGGCTTCATCGGGCACAAGTCTTCAGGGAGTGGCTGAATCAATGCCGCAAATGCAGCCCAAGCCAGATCGAGCGCGGTCAGGGTAGACCCTGACAGGTAGTCGTTCCCGGCGGCCTGTAAGCCCGCAAATGTGGCAACGATCTTTTCACAATGCTGTGTGGACCCCTCGAGCGAATCCGTATTGTGTCGGTACTTCTTCGAGAGGTAGTGGCCGATGCCGCGTTCGCGTTCGCCGAAGGTTGGCTCTGTGAGCAATCTTGCAATCATCATTACGCGCCGGTGCCAGGCAAACCCTGCCTCGGAGCAAAGCTCTGCGATCAGGCCCACGATCTTGGCCCGCTCGAAAGGATCGTCGGGCAGTAGGCGTGGCTGCGGCGAAATCCGTTCAGCAAGCACGAGCTGCTCGAGCCAGTTGGAGCGTGGTCGCTCGTCATTCCAGAAGACGACCGGCAGACTTTCTTGTCCCGTCAACGTCTTTACAGACGTTAGACCTCGATCCCCGTCACGCGCATCAACCAGTGAGAAGGGGATACGCTTGACGTGAAAGCACGCCCGGATGAATTCCGACCAAGGCGACGGCAAGCCGGCGCGCACCGGCGCCACGCGCAAGCCAGGAGCGTTGAGCGCCTGTTCCAGGGTTAGCCAAACTGATGCCTCAGTCATAGAACATCCTCAGGTTGCCGCCCCAACCGCCCCTTCGTCCGGCCGCGCCGCCCACACAGCCACCAGCAACGCCAGTACCAACAAGATCGCGGCAATATAAAACGGCGCGCCCGGCAAGACCCAGGCGCGGCCCTTGTCGATGAAATGAGCGAAGGACAGGGTGAACAGGCTCGGGCCGATCAGGCCGGCGATGCTCTGGAGGCTGCCGTTGGCGCCTTGCAGCTTGCCTTGCTCGTGCTGCGGTACCCGCTGCGACATCAAGCTCTGCAGGCCCGGGCCAAACAGACCCAACAGGGAGAACGGCGCCAGCGCCACCCACATCCACAAGGGCGTTGGTGCCAGCGCAAAGCCGGCGAAACCGATGATGCCGAACAACAAACCGGTGTATAGCGACCCGCGCTCGCCGAGCCGCCGCACTACCGGTTGCACCAGGCCACCTTGCACGATGATGCTCAATGCACCCACCGCCATCAGTGTCAGGCCAACAGTCTTCGTATCCCAGCCGTAGCGGTAGCTCGTATAGAGCACGAACATGCTCGGTAGAACGCAATGCGCCAGCTGGAACAGTAAATTCACCGAGGACAGGCCCAGCAGATCGGGATGCGAGCGCAACAGTTTGAGGGAGCCGACCGGATTGGCCTTCGCCCAGGAGAAATGATCGCGTTTCCCGGGTGGCAGTGATTCGGGCAAAACAAACAGGCCGTAAGTTGCATTGATCAGGGCGAGTACGGCGGCGCCCCAGAACGGCAAGCGTGGATCGATGTCGCCGAGCAGTCCGCCCAGGGCCGGCCCCAACACGAAGCCGATACCGAAAGCGGCGCCGATCGTGCCGAAGGCGGCGGCGCGCTTCTCCGGCGGCGCCACGTCCGCGATGTACGCGCCGGCGGTGGTGAAACTGGCAGCGCAGATGCCCGAGACGACGCGCCCGAACAGCAACCACCCGATATTGGGCGCCAGCGCCATCACGATGTAGTCGAGGCCGAGGCCGAAGCAGGAGATCAAAATGACCGGCCGGCGCCCGTAGTGGTCCGAAACCGCCCCCAGGAGCGGTGAGAAGAAAAACTGCATCAGGGCCCATACAGTGCCGAATACACCGAACATGGTGGCACCCTGGGCTGCATCGCCTCCCATGAGCTGTTGCACCAACTTCGGCAGCACCGGGATGATGATGCCGAAGCCGAGCACGTCAATGACGATCGTGATGCAGATGAAGATGACCGCGGCACGGCGCTTTTGCGGCGAGATCGGGTCGGACGGGGCATTCATTGTCACTGCTCTTGAGAAGTCCGTCACGCGGACGTCAACAGACCTTGTGTCTCGTAATGATACAGTCAATACGTGCGGTCGAGGGCCGGAAGTCCTTGCCGACCGCCGCGTCTAACGTCCCGGTCGCGAATTAATTCAGGTGTCCGATGGTCAGGAAGGACCCCCTCGAGCCCGAGTCGGCCCCGTAAACCGTCAGGTTCCGCAGAAAGTCTTGAACACCTGTTGCGACGGCTCCGGGGGCAGGCTGTATTCGGCCGATTCAGGTTGGTCAACATAGGGACGCTGCAGAATTCCTACCAGTTGACTGAACGGCTGAAAATCGCCGTCTTTGGAAGCCGCGTTCAACGCCGCCTCGACACGATGATTCCGCGGAATGAAGACGGGGTTCACGCCGCGCATTGCCGTCGCCCGCTCGGTTGCGCTTTGCGCATCTTGGGTCAAGCGTTGGCGCCAGGCCCGCAACCAGTCATCGATGGCAGAGCTCTGACCCAATAACTCGCGCAGCGCAGTCGCGCCCGGGCCGCCCGGGCTGGCCGTATCCACATCCGCCTCGAGAGCCAGCCTGCGGAAAGTCAACGTGAAGTCCGCCCCGGCATTCTGCATCGTGGCGAGTAGACGGTTAATGAGATCGGCATCGCCTTCGAGCGCCGACGAGAGCCCTATCTTTCGCCGCATCCCCTCGATGAAATGGGCGTCGAAGCGCTCGATGAACGACTCAATAACTTCCGTAGCAAGTCTGATCGCCTTGTCGGAGTTGGCATCGATGAGCGGCAACAGCGTCTCCGCGAGCCGGGCCAGATTCCACTGTGCGATAGCGGGCTGATTCACGTACGCATAACGCCCGCCGTGATCGATGGAGCTGAACACAGTCTTGGGATCGTACTTGTCCATGAACGCACAGGGACCATAGTCGATCGTCTCGCCCGAGATGGTCATGTTGTCAGTATTCATGACGCCATGGATGAAGCCGACCTGCATCCAACGCGCAATGAGCGCGGCCTGGCGCTCTGCCACGGCACTCAACACCGCCAGTGCCGGCGCCTCAGCGTTACGCGCATCGGGATAGTGTCGCGCGATCACATACTCCAGCAGGTCGCGCAGGGCCTCCTGATCACCTCGAGCTGCGAAATACTGGAAAGTCCCGACGCGCACATGACTTGCCGCCACCCGGGTCAGTACCGCACCGGGCAGCACATCTTCGCGATACACCCGCTCACCTGTCAAAACCACAGCGAGCGAGCGCGTGGTGGGAATGCCCAGGGCATGCATGGCCTCACTGATGATGTACTCGCGCAGCATCGGCCCGATCGCGGCACGGCCATCGCCGCCGCGCGAGAAGGGTGTAAGGCCCGCGCCCTTGAGCTGAATGTCGCGAAGCACACCGTCGCGGTCTTTGATCTCGCCAAGAAGAATGGCGCGCCCGTCGCCCAGTCGTGGCACGAATCCGCCGAACTGGTGCCCGGCGTAGGCCATTGCGAGCGGATTCGCGTCGTCCGGTAACCGATTTCCGGAGAACAGCGCCGCCGCTTCGCGCTCGATGGCGTCTACGTCCGGCTCAAACCCCAGTTCTCCGGCGAGACCTCGATTGAAAACGACGAGCTCCGGATGGGTGACGGGTGCCGGCTGGACGCGCTCGTAGAAACGCGGTGGCAGAGTGGCATAGCTGTGTTCGAAGCCCAGGCGCATGATCTATCGGTCTCCCGCACCGAGCGTTCGTTTGAAGAAAGCCAGGTAGGTCTCCCAGAGTTGCACTTGCTTGGCCGGCGTGCGGATGCCGTGGCGCTGACCAGGGTAAAGCATCAGGTCGAAGGGCGTGGACTGCTCCTGCAGTGTCGCCATGATCCGTGTTGAGTTTTCAAACACCACGTTGTCATCCGCCATTCCATGGAGCAGCAGCAGGCGTGGTGCTCCCGGTTTGGCCAACACGGGTAGCCTCGGAATGAGGCTCGCGGCGTCGTAGGCCCCGCCGTCCACGCGCGGGTCGCCCATGTATCGCTCCGTGTAGTGGGTATCGTAGAAGCGCCAGTCTGACGGCGGGCCGCCGGCGGCCCCTGCAAGAAAGCCGGAGCCAGGCTCGGTCAGCAGCCGGATGGTCATGAATCCACCATAGGACCAGCCCATTACGCCAATCCGCTTCGGATCCACGTAGGGGAGCGATGCCAGGTAGCGCTCGCCCACAATCTGGTCCTTGACCTCCGGGCCGCCCATGGCCTTGTGGATCGGGGCCTCGAACTTCAGTCCCCGGTTGGAGGTACCGCGATTATCGAGGCGAAACACAACATAACCTGCCTGGGTCAAGAGTTGGTCGGTCCCCCCGCCCCAGATCTTGCGCACCATCGGCGCAACACCCGGGCCGCCGTAGACGTTGACGATGGCCGGATAGCGCTTCCTGGCATCGAACCCGTAGGGCTTGGTAACCGAGTAGTGGAGGGTTTGGCCATCCTCGGCCCGCAGCGTCCCGTACTCGGGATAACTCTTGTGATCCAGGTAGGCGAAGTAGGGGTGACCGGCAGCCAGCTTGTTCTCCTCGATCCAAGAGAGGCGCTTGCCGTCGATGGAGTAGAGGGCCGTTTGTGCCGGCGTCTTTGGGTCGGTATAGCCACCGACGAAGCTCTTATGATCTTTCGCCAGATCTACGTTCCACCAGCCTTCGCCAGTGGTGATTTTCCGCGGCTCACCGGGGTCACGGTAGCTCGTGACATAGAAATGTTGCTCGAGCGGGCCGTCTTTCGAGGCGATGAAGTAGACGAGGCCCTTCGCCTCATCAACGCCCGCGACCGACGATGGGTGCAGGCCGTTTCCAGCACTCTGCGCCACGGGCCAATCGCCGTTTGTAATCGGGTGGACCAACGTCCCATCGGCCTTATAGAGATAAAGGTGATGGAAGCCGGTACGCTCAGATCCCCAGATGAAATCACCGTTCTTCAGTGGCGTGAGATCACTGTTGAGATTGATCCACGGCGTCTGGTGTTCGGTTATCAAGACTCGCGCCGCGCCCGTTGCCGGGTCGACGGCGAGAAGCTCGAGCGTGGTTTGATCGCGACTCTCGCGCTGCACGTAAAGAATCCGCCCGTCTTTGGCCCAGTCGACGCGTGCGAGGTAGACGTCGGTGTTGGAGCCGAAATCGACCTTCACCCGGGGCCCGCCCGTGATGGGCGCTACATATAACTCAACGACGGCGTTTGGCCGTCCAGCGCGGGGATAACGCTTGCTCAATACAGTGGTGCCGTCGGCGCCAATCTCGGACAACGACAGCACATCAACGGGCGCCTCGTCCACGCGAGCGAAGGCGATTCGCTGGTCGTCCGGCGAAGTCCAGTAGCCGGTGAAGCGGTCCATCTCCTCCTGTGCAACGAATTCGGCCATGCCAAAGGAGATGGCATCGCGCCCCTCGGTGGTGATCGCCAAGTCGCGGCCGCTTTTCACCTCCAGCGCGTGCAGGTTTTGGTCGCGCACGTAGGTTACGTAGCCACCTTTGGGGCTGATCTTCGCGTCCGTCGCGCCGCCCTCGGTGGCACCGACCTGCTTCACCGCGCCCGTTTTCGCGTTAGCGAGATAGAGGTTGCCGCCGGCGGGGATCAGGATTTGCGCGCCGACCTCGTCCCATTTGTAGTCGATGACCCCATGCTCGCCCGCAGTGCGTGCCCGCTCACGCCGGCTTTTCTCCACCTCGCTCAACACAGCGTCACGCGGCTCGACTTTGGCGCCTTCCACCAGCAGCGTTTCCTTCCCGCCCTTCACCGGCCGGGCCCAGAGATCGAAAGTGGTTTGATCGGCCGGCTCGGGCTTCAGGTAGGTGACCCAGGCCCCGTCCGCCGATATCTGTACCCCGCGAGGAACAGGCCCGTTCAGTGCCGGCGCGGCGAATACGCGCGCGATGGGTAATTCGTC
>JAQGOE010000330.1 GCA_028293725.1 Gammaproteobacteria bacterium
TTGCCAGAATGACCTGCCTGGCACGAACGGTCAAACTCTTGCCACCCAGTGTTCGGACAACCAACGACTCCACCGCGCGGGCGCCAGGCTGAAATCGGATCTGGGTCAGGTTCGCGTGCAACAGGACGCGCACGTTGGGTGCTTTGCCCAGGGCGAGGCCGTAGCGTGCGCCGAAATCGGTCGGGCAACTGAAGCGCTCGAGCGTATCCGTCGAGAAGTGGTCGCTCTGGAAGCCTTCGATCATGGGTCGCAGGGGACCTGTGAAGGCATCTCCCGCGCGGTACTCGAACGCGCCGGCTTCGCACAGCTTGTTGGCACGCACGTAGTAGCGCGACAGCTCGTCCCAATCCAACGGCCAGCCGGACAACGGGACGTAAGCGCGCTTCTCCAGATCTATCGGATCCAACGGGACACAGCGCCCCCCCCAGATCGTCGTACTGCCGCCGAAACGGCGCTGGCGGTAGCGATCGGGAGGGCTGTGCAGGCGCTCGTCGACGACCATCCCCTCGTAAAGTCGCTGCGTCGGCTCTTCGGCTTCCAGCCCACCGGATTCCAGCAGCAGCACATTCAGCCGTGTGTGTGCCAGCTCGAGCGCCAGGGTGATGCCCGCGGCTCCCGCGCCGACGATGCAGACATCGACGGAAAACGTCTCGCCGTCATTCAGAGTCAAAGCGTCGTCGAGCATTGTTAAGTGCCGTCCTTCGGGGATTTAAAGTTTCTGGCGGCTCGATTGTATACGCCGCACGAAGTAACTAGGATGGGTGCGGAGGGGGAATGCGTTCGCTCCATTGGACTATCTTTAGTGCATCTGCTCGTCACCTTGGGCTTATGGATCGTTGGCGCACCGGCCATCCTCGCCTGCCTTTATCTCTTCGTGCTGACACTGCTGTCGGCAAAAGCTCCGCTGCCGCCGTCTGCGACGCGCGAGATGCGATTCGACCTGATCGTTCCGGCCCACAACGAGGAAGCGGTAATCGCCAACGTCGTCCGCAGCCTGCGGGGGGTGGACTGGCCCGCTGACCGTTTCAAAGTCGTCGTGGTGGCGGACAACTGCACCGATTCCACCGCCGCCGTCGCCCGGGCTGCCGGCGCCCACGTGCTGGAGCGATTCGATGGCGACAAGCGCGGCAAAGGGTACGCCCTGCAGTTTGCATTCGAGGCCAGCCGCCGGGAGGAGTGGGCAGACGCCGTCGCGGTCGTTGATGCCGATGCGCTGGTGTCGCCGAATTTCGTCGAGGCGATTGCCTGCCGGATGCAGCGCGGCGCGCAGGCAGTGCAGGTGCACTACGGCGTGTCGAATACCGGTGTCTCGTGGCGAACCCGGCTGTTGAGCATCGCGAAGGCGGCATTTCACATCGTGCGGTCCCGCGCCCGGGAGCGCCTCAAAGTCTCATGCGGCCTGCGCGGGAACGGCTGGTCGGTCACACACGCGTTGTTGGAAAAGGTGCCCTACTCGGCGTTTTCCCTTACCGAGGATCTTGAGTACGGCATAACGCTCGGCATGCACGGCTACCGCGTAGCGTATGCGGACGAGGCGCATGCGGACGCCGAAATGGTGTCGGGCGAGAAGGAATCGCGCAAGCAGCGCCAGCGCTGGGAGGGCGGCCGTTTCGCGTTGATTCGCAGCCGGACGTTGCCGCTGCTGGTATTGGCGGTACGTGCGCGTAGTCTGATATGCCTGGATCTCGCGCTGGACCTGCTCGTGCTCCCACTGTCTTACGTCGCATTGAACGTCGTGGCGCTGTTGGTGTTTGCCCTGTTGGTCGGAGGGCCGGCCGGCGGCGCGTGGGCGTGGCTCGCGCTCGGTTGTATCGCGGTGTTGGTACTGCACATCCTGCGCGGCTGGCAGCTCAGCGGCTCAGGCTTGCAGGGGCTGCTCGACCTGGCGCGCGCGCCGGGCTTCCTGCTCTGGAAGATCGTGGTGATGTTGCGCGGCGGCGACTCGAAGGAATGGGTCCGAACCAAGCGGGAAGGATCGTAGCCTTCTCAGGCGTGCCTGTTCCGCTGCGCAAACCATCGGGCCGTCTCGCTGAACGAGGCGTCCAACTCCTTCCAGGCGATCCCGAGCGCGGTTTGGGCCGCGCGGCTGTCGAGGCGAATCTCCTGGCTCATCAGCCGCAGCAGCGACGGTGGGATCGGTGGTGGCAGCAGATGCGCGCCGACCTTGGCTTTACGCGCCACAATTTCGGCAATTTTCAGGGGCGGCGCCAGCAGCTTCGTCTCGAGCCGCATACGCCGTGTCGATATCCTGCGCACCGGAACGGCCTGCAGGGCGATCGCATACCGGGTTAGAAACTCGTTCCAGGTCGGTGTTGCGGCAACCGCCAGGTTGAAGACGCGGCCGTCAGTCGCCGGGCTCTCCAATGCGCGGACGATCGCCAGCACAACATCGGCAACATCGACGAGATTACACCAACCGTCACCGGCTGCACCAAGATCGCCCAAGCGATGCGCGCGGAGCAGATTGGCGATCCGGGTGCTCCACTGCTCGCTGCGCGGGCCGAATACACAGCCAGGACGAAGAATGACGGCGCGTGGATAGGACGCTATCACACTCTCCGCGGCGATCTTGGCTGCGCCGTAAGCCCCGAGGTCGGCCCGTAGCGGCGCCGATTCGTCGAGCAACCCTTCCGCGCTACCGTACACGGACATGGTGCTCAAATGAATGACACGCGGAGCCGGTGTCATACGCGCCGCCGCGTCGATCAGTGCGCGAGCTCCCGACTCGATGGTGTGTGCATCTCCCGCCACACAATTGACAACCGCCGTGACACCTTGGAGCGCAACGGCAATCGATTCGACATCGATTGCATCAACGACGCGCTGCTCGCCCGTGACGCCGGCGACCGGCCGGCGGATTCCCGCGATGGGGAGTGCCCAGTCCGTTGCCGCGAGTCCCTGGAGGACGGCTGCGCCGATAAATCCGCCGGCGCCGAGTATCAGGATGGGTTGCTTCATGGGAATTATGTCATAGTTTGCCGGGGAGCCCAGAACGTACTCGTGGCGCGGCGCGCCCAGTTATCACAGAATAGCAGCGTTTCGCCAACTATAAATAAACGGTGAACCCGGTATGGCTGAGCATTACGACGTCGTGATCGTTGGCACGTCATTCGCTTCATCGTTCTTTTTACTACGCTATCTCGAGCACGCGCCCCCCACGGTCAGGATCCTCGTCCTGGAGCGCGGTAACGAGGATACCAAGGCGTGGCAACTCGCGAACCGACGTCACTCGAGCATCGATCCGGAAGAGGTCTACGAAAACCAGACGATCCAGAAAGACTGGTACACGAGTCCGGGATTCGGCGGGAACTCCAAGTGCTGGATGGGCGGCACGACGCGGATGATGCCCGCCGATTTCCAACTGAAAACACGCTACGGCGTGGGTACGGACTGGCCCGTGTCCTACGACGATCTCGAGCATCACTACGAGACCGTCGAGCAGGTTATGAAGATCTCCGGGCCGAGCGACAGTCCGATGCCGCGCGCGACGCCGTTTCAAATGCCGCCGCATCGTTTTTCCGATCCGGATGTGTTGCTCAAGAAGCAATTTCCGGACGGTTGGTTCCATATGGCCACCTCGAGGGCGAGCGCGGGCACTGCCGGGCGGGGTGTTTGTTGCTCGACGGGTTTCTGCTCGCTGTGCCCGGTCGATGCGAAATTCACGATTCAGAACGGCTTGGCGCATCTCTACCGGGATCCGCGCATCACTCTCAAACTCCGCTCCGAAGTCCAGACGTTGGAAACTTCCGCGGGCGTCGTGGGAGCCATCAACTATGTGGAGGCGGGCACCCCGCAGCGTGTGACGGGCGACCTGTTCGTTCTCGGTGCGAGTGCGCTCTTCAATCCCCACATCCTGTTGCGTTCGGGGTTCGATCACCCGCTGATCGGACGCCGGCTGCACGAGCAGATGCCCATCTATGTCACGCTCGATCTGAAGGGCGTCAAGTGTTACAACGGCAGCACCGTCTTGTCGGGATTGGGTTACCTGTTCTATGACGGCGAGCATCGGCGCGAGCATGCGGCCTGTATGATCGAAACCTGGAGCTCGCCGTTTGCCAACCGGATCGACGACACGTTGCGGTTCGAGCCCGGGCGCTGGAACGAGCGCATGATGCTGGGCTTTCTCTTCGACGACATTCCTCGGGATGACAATACCGTGACAGTCAGTCCGAGCGATCCCAGGCTGGCGCGCGTGCATTTTACCGACTACTCCGATTACGCGAAGAAGGGCGCCGCGCAGGTTCCGCGTATGATCGACAAGCTCTCCGAGGCACTCCCGATCGAGCGCCTGGTGGGCACCGCGCTGGGGAATACCGCGGCTCATATCCAGGGAACGGTGGTCATGGGCAACGATCCCGCGACCAGTGTTGTAGATCGTCACCTGGTGCATCACAAGTATCGTAACCTGCTGGTTCTCGGCTCGAGCGCGTATCCGACAGCCAGCCCGTCATATCCGACGCTGACTGTATCGGCGCTATCGCTGTGGGCCGCGGATCACTTGCGGGGAGGAGCCGCATCATGAATAAGGGGCGTCGGGCACTGCTGATCGGCGGCATAGTGGTCGCCGTGGGAGGTGTTGGACTCGTCGGAGGCGGTCTCGTCACCGAGTCGGAAATCGCCTCCGCGGTACGTCGTAAGCTCAGCATGCTGAAGCTCGACGAGGCGGGGTTGCAGGCGTTCGCCAAAGCCCAGATCGCGACTCTGCTGGCGAAGCGGCCGACGTGGGCGCGCCTGAAGAGCCGGGTACGGTCGGTGCTGGCGCACGCCCCCGTGATTCAGTACGACGGCATCTCGACCGACAAGCGTACGCGTCGTGACAAGATCGAAGACAACCTGGCCACCTTGTTCCTGCTGTCGAGCGATTTCTTTTGGAACGGCGCGGATGAGTCGCGTGTCGTAAAATACCGCGAGTTCTACGATCCCATGCGAGCCTGCGGTAATCCGTTTGCACGTCCACCCACGCCTGTCGATACTGCCTGAAGTGCCTGCGAACCCCGCTCGTCCAACCGACCTGACCGGTCGCTAGTGCAAGCCGCCGCGCCGCCAAGCCGGGACCCGACGAGTTGGGCACTCAGGTTCCGTGTACTGCGCCTGTTCAGCAGTTCGGTGTTGGACCAGATGCTGCTGTCGGGCACCAACTTCGCCGTCAGCCTGCTGCTGATCCGTTATTCCACGGATCGGGACTACGGCATGTACGTGCTGTTGCAGTCGGCCGTGCTCCTGTTGACGAGCGCGCAAAACGCGTGGTTGACCGGGCCGTTGGCGACACTGACTGCGAAGCTGCTGCCGGATGTACGCGCCCAGACCATTACCTCGGTCAGGAGCATTCAGCTGCGCGCGCTGCTGCGCGGCGCTCTGCCGGTGTTCCTGGTTCCCGCGGTCGGCTACGCGACCGGTTATTTTTCCGGCTTGCTGGCCCTGGTCGTGGCTATCGGAATCGTCGCTTGCTGGGGGGCGCTACGCCGCGAATACCTGCGCAGCACGCTCTTCATGTACGCCCAACCGCAGGCATTGCTGAAGGCCGACGCGGCGTATGCAATTGTGTTGATAGCGGTCGTCGCGGCAGGACTCATCGGTGGCAAGTATGTCGTGGTGGTCGCGGCGTGCGGCGTCGCCGTGGCGGCCCTGATCGGCGATGTGGTGGCGCGCCGGTCCATTGCCGCCTCTCCAGGCTGGCTTGCCGGCGAAGGTGCGCCCATCTGGCCGCAATTGCGCAACCTCGGAAACTGGGCCTTGTTGGGCTCCACTATTTATTGGTTCCTCGGACAAAGCTACAGCTACATGCTCGCGACCCGGCTGGATCTGAAAGCCGTGGCGGACGTCAACGCGATGCGGGCGCTCATGAATCCCGCCATCCTCCTCACCATTGGCATCGTGTCGATGCTGATGCCGACGGCGGCGCGGTGGTACGCGCAAATCGGCTTGCAACGGCTGGTACGCCGCCTGCTCCTCGTGCTGTTGCTGGTGGGTGCGGCGGAGTCCGCGTACTTCATTGCGGTGTGGCTCGGGCGCGATTGGCTCGTCCACAACATATTTCACAAGACGATCGAGGATCGCGACCGCCTGCTCATCCTCTGGGGCGGCGTCGCCATCATGGCCTTGCTGAGAGACATCATGCAGTGCGCGCTCACCGCCATGGGCCAGTTTCGGTCCCTGGCATGGCAAGTAGGCCTCAGTGCCACGGTGGCGGTGTTGCTGATGTGGTTTGGAATGCGCTGGTGGGGTCCCGCCGCGGTGCTGATCGGTCAGATCGTCGGAGAAGTGGTCAACTTCATCGGCATCATCCTGTTGTTGCGTCAGAGCATGCGACGAGCGGACTCTACCTAGGCTGCCGCACCGCCAACTGTCTGCGTAGCAATGCCCGCGACTGCTGCTGATCCCACAACGCACGCGCCAGCGTGAAGGTTGCGAGCGTTACGATGAGGGTGGGTAGGTTGCCCATCGGGGAGAACCACAGGCTCTCCGACAGATTGTTCATGGCCTGTTGGAAGAACAGTCCCAGGTAGAACGTTCCCTGCACGCGATCGACGGCGAACACCCGCAGCGATTGGCGCACGAATACCGTGAGAAAGCCGAGAAGAATCAACACGCCGACGACGCCGAGATCGTTGTAGACATCGAGATAGCCGTTGTGGGCCTCGCTGGGCCAGAAATACATGCGGCCCAGGAAGACGTAGGAAGGCGATGACGGCACGGGGCCGGTCCAGTAGGCACCGAACCCGGTGCCGAGGAGGGGATGAAGCTGGGCGTGTTCCTTGATGATGTCCCAGATCGCGGCGCGATTGGAGAACGTCATGTCCTTGCCTGTGATGGCCATGATGGGGCCGAGCAAGATGGTCGCGAGCCCCGGGACCAGTTGTAGGACCGCGAACGCGTACGCGATCACCAGGCAAGCAAACACACCGACCATGTAGCGTGTGTAGCGGCGCAGGGCGGGTGGATTACGCAAGAGCATGAACATCAGCCAGCTCGCGAACGCGGTGGCCAATAGAGAGGTGGAGCTCTTCGACAGCCAAAGTCCCGTCCAGGCGAGCGCGGCACCTGCAATCGCCTTCCAGGTTTTCTCCTCGCCGGAAATCCAGGCGTGCATCCACAACAGCGCGCACATGGCGCATTGCCAGCCATACGGATTCTTCTGACCCGAAAGCCCGTGGTAACCGGCCTTGTCCGGGTCCAGCGCCAGGGGTCCCATGGCCACGTTGTAGATCAGCGAAAGGGCCACCAGCAGCGTCAACACCGGACGGACTACATCCTGCAGGCGCTGGCGATGCCATCCCACGAGGGAAAACGCAAAAGACGCGAAGACGACCGAGCTCATCGAGACATATCTCGCGATGGTGGCACTCTGATCGGCCGACCAGAGAGCGCTCATGATCGCCAGAACCAGAAACGTCAGAAAAAACGGGTTCGCCTGCCGCAGCACCGCACGCGCCTCGCGCATATGCGACAGCGCGACCAGCGCGCCAAACAGCAGCACCGAAAGCTTCAATATACGGCTGAAGGGATTCGGGGCCATGACGGCGACCTGGCCGACGGTTGCGGCAGGCGCACTGAGGCTATCGAAGTCGACTGTGGAAAATACGAGCGGAACGACGATGAGTACGGCGAGAAAAGTGATCAGAGAGCGATTCCCGGAGCCCCCGGATTGCTTGCGTCGGCCGCGGGGCTCAGCCCGCATCGGTCCGCGTGCTGCTGCGGCCATTCGCATTCAACTTATTCGGTGTCTGGATTCGCCCACGGCGGCTAGCATGCCACAGTTCGCGGCCGCGCTCGATTGCCCGGGGCAAAGAAAGCTGCGACACTGGAATCCGGGGAGTTGTGCCCAAAAATAAGACATGAACGAGATTCGTGCGTTGACTGGAATTCGCGGAACCGCCGCACTGACAGTCTTTCTTGCCCATATGCAGGACGCACTCATCCCACGCGGCATCGATCTTTCAGTACCCACGCTGGTGGAGCGATTGCTGCTGAGTGGGGGGCGCCAGGTCGATATTTTCTTCGTGCTGAGTGGGTTCATACTGACCCTGATCTACAGCACGTGGTTCGACAGCGGCGTCAGCGTCAGCAGTTATTGGAAATTCCTGCGCAAGCGCCTCGCCCGCATCTATCCGCTGCAGGCCTTCATGCTGATATTGATCGCGAGTTTTGCGCTCGCGGCGTTTCTCACTCACGCGCAGGTCGTCAACGGTCTGGAACGTTTCGGTGTTGCCTCGTTGGTTAGGAGTTTTCTGCTGATTCACGCCTGGGGATTCGATGGTCCTTGGGGCGGGACCTGGAATCCTCCATCCTGGTCGATCAGCATCGAGTTTCTGGCGTACCTGGTATTCCCGCTGTTCCTGTGGGTCACGGCGGGCGCACGTCGGAAGCACCGCTGGCTGCTGCTCGTGGCCACCCTTGCGTTCGGCTTCGTGTGCAATACCGTCACCTATTGGGGCCTGGCCGGAATCCCCGGTATCAGTCGCGGCCTGTCGGAATTCGCGCTCGGCAGCGTGTGTGCGGCATTTTTTGTCAGTGACGTGGCCGACTGGCTGCGGTCGAATGTGGGCAGTGCCGTGGCGCTGCTCCTGCTCCTCGTCTGTTATGCGTTGACACCGGACATCAACTTCGGGATCGCGGTATGCGCCGCACCGCTGCTGCTCGCGCTGTCGGGTCGGAATCGCGTCAGCGCTTTTTTTGGCTGGACGCCGCTGCACTTCCTGGGTGAGATTTCCTACTCCATCTATCTCGGACACTTCCTGTTCACATCCATTGCTTACCGGGTGGTGAGCCCGGACTGGATGCGCTCGAGCGGGTGGGCAACCGCACTGGGGTTGGCTTGCATCGTCGCGTTGGTGCTGGGCCTGTCGACGTTGACTTACTACACGATCGAGCGGCCGGGACGCGCTTGGCTCTCCGGTTCCCGCGCGGGGACGCGCTTGCGCCGCCCCGACAACCAGTCCCGACCGGGGCGCTCGACCGCATAATAGGTGAGCGTCGATAAGCCCAACACCAGTGCGACTATGAAAGTCACACCGATGGCCGTCTGTAGCGGCCCCGTGCGCATCCAATTCGTGCTGACGATCCGATAGGCGATGGAGGTATAGAGAAAGTGGCCGAGGTACACCGAGTACGATATTTCCCCGAGGAAGTAGATGGGGGTCGAGCCGAAAAAGCCGCTCACGTAATTCTTTCCAGATAGCGCCAGGAGCAGCGGTGCGGCGCACGCCGCGATGGCAAACCCGGTATCGGGAGTCAGTGCGAAACACACGACCAGCAGCAGCAGGGCGAGGCAACTCCCGAGGTTGGATCGCAGCCAATCGGCCGTCCCGGTGTTGAAAAGCGCGGCGACGATGGTGCCGAGCGCGAATTCGCTCAGGCCGCGGCTCAAGCCGCTGAAGCCCGTCTGGCCCCAGAAGCTGAACAGGTTCAGTGTGAAACCGCAGGCGAGGGCGCCCAGCAACAACAGCCAGGGACGTCGTTCGCGGGCCGTCGCGGTGCTCCACAGGAAGAATGGAAATACGAAGTAGGCCGCGGCCTCGATGCTGACCGACCAGGCGGGCGGATTCCAGACCGACCCGGCGTCTCCCGAGAAGCCCCACGCTTGAATCAGCAACAGATTCTGCACGAACGTGGCGACGCTGAAACGTCCGAGCCCGTTTAAAACCGCCGCGTGGCTGAGATAGGCCACGAGCACAAACCCTGCAATGACCGCGAGCATGAAGGCCTGCAGAGGATAGATACGGGCGATGCGCTTGCGCAGGAAACTCAGATAACTCGCACGGCTCACGCCGTTTTCGAACCACGACGCGTAGATCAGCGCCAGGATGAAGCCACTCAACGCAAAGAAAATATCGACCTGGCGTCCACCGCTCAGAAACAGCCTCACTTCCAGCGGCGTGGCCGGCAGATCGACACCTCGGGGCGCCAGCGCCTCACGAGTGTGGGCCAGGAACACGATCAGCGCGGCGATCCCGCGGATTCCGGTCAATGCACGAATTTCTTTCATCTATGCCACCCCGGGACGCACGGTAACCATCGCGTCCACCGAGTTCCGCCCGAGCGCGTACCACGCGTACCCCGTTACGGCAGCCCAGGTGGCGAAGAGATAGAGCTCCCATAAAGTGTTGTAGTCCAGCCCGTATTTCGCTTGCAGCGAGGATTTCAACGGATCGAAATGAGCCGCGAGGAGAACGACACGGCACAACCAGGGTATGGCAATGCAACCCACGATGAGCGCGATTCGCTGCGTTCGCAGGGTGATCAGGAGCGCGACGACGGGTAACAGGATCAGGAGATCGTAATGAGTCACCCGCGGCGACAACACCGCGAGCGCGAGCAGCAGCAATATCAACAAGCGCAGCCGCGCGGTGTCGTCATGGTCGCCGCCGCGCAGAAGCACTTTAACGAGGTGGCTGCTGCGCCAAAGCAGCAGGCCCGCAACAACCGCGGCAACGATGAGCCGCATCGCCGGAATTCCGGTGAGCGCCGCGACCCAAACTCCCAACTGCATGCTCGACGCCCCGGCATATCCCGGGGTGTGGCTCAATTCCCGCACCTCGTGACTATAGCTCGCGAATAACGCCGGCTCGAAATACCATTGTGTGACATATGCCAGTACGGCAACACCGCCCGCGAGCAGCGCCAGGCGCAGGTCTTTGCGCATCAGGACCGGGATGACGAGGAGGTAGAGCAGGTAGATCTTGATGCATCCGCCGACCAGGATCACCAACGCGCAGGCACGGGCGCTGCGCAACTCGAATACCGCTACGGCCAGCGCCGCCCAGAAGAGCACGGCGATATTCCCCGATTGAAAGCCGGTCACGGCGACGCCGCCACCAAACGCAAAGAGCAGCGCGATGCCCGCCAGCGGTGCAGCGGCAGCGCGCTGCGTTCGAGTCAGAAGACGGACCGCGACGCCAATCAAGGTCGCGAAGCTGGCCGCGTAGGCCACTTTGAAAACGGCCATCCAGGCCGATGTACCCCACCAGGCGACCGTGACAGCCGCTAAACGCGCCACGACCGGGGGATAGAAGAAATCGAGAGTTTGCGGACCGCAAATGGCCCGAACGCTCGTATAGGGATCCATTCCCGCGTTCAGCGCCTCCCCTGCACAGCGCACCGCGACGATGTCTGGAAACGCGGCGGGACGCGATCCGTCGATCCACACAATTGCGAGCATGACGAGCAGCAACGCGGCGGCCAGGGGCCACTGTCGGGTCATAGTTATTGGCGAACGTTGGCGATCGGGACCTTGGCGGCAGGGCCGAACCAAGATATCCAAAATCGCTCACGATCTCCAGGCGATTGGCGCGAGAACCGCGCCTGCGTGCTGATTTGCTTCGGGAGGGGTAGCCCCGGGGCGGGTGCCCCGGGGCCTTAGGAGGCGTCAGTTCACCGTGAAGCCGAAGTTGTTCCAGTACATCGTCACCGGGTCCGTGTTGGGCTGCAACCCGAACTTGTAGAGGTTGGTGCGCTGGAAGGTCATCGTCTCACTCGGCACCGAGGTGCCGGAATTGATGCCCGGGCCGGCAACCGTGAAGGTGCCGATGCTGCCGGTCTGCCCGTATGCCGTGACGTACGTGCCGGCTGGTACGCCCGGTCCTGTGACATAACCGTCCGCATCCACGGCGCCCATGCCTTGCGAGCTGACCGCCGTCACCGTCAACTTGCTGCCGGAGATCGAGCCCGTGAACGAGCTGACTCCGAAATGCAGGGCTTTGAGCGGAACCTTGTAAGTCGCCCAGGTGTTGGCCTTCGGCGCGGGCCCATAGGCGAATATGTTGAGCCCGTTCGCCCAGGAGCCGTCATCGCCGGGGGGCAGGCGGGCCTGGGTGATGAGCTGCACATACGGGCTGACAATCGGGCCCGGGTTGATGTCGATGGTGAAGTAGTTGAATGCGCCGATCTCGCAGTCCCACACCGGGCACTGGGGCGCGTCGGCCGTCGGCAGGAAGCCGCCCCCTACCGCGAACACGGAGGAGATGTCGTAAGTGCCACCCTGCGGATTGCCGCCGCTGCTGGCGTAATCGGTCTGGACGCCGTCATAGGACAGATCCCCGTTACTCCAGTTTGACTTGCCATGCTGATAGCCATACATGCTCATCTGCGCGGCGAGCGGTCCGACGTTACCCTGTGAGTCCACTGCCGCCACGTTGTAGCTGTAGATCGTGGCCGGGGTAGCCCAGTTCGTCACGTTGCTGTTGGTCGCCTTGGTGTCGCTGTAGGTCAACCCCGTGGTGTTGGCATAGAGCGTGCCGTTGCGATAGATGTTGTAGCTGACGATCGGGTTCGCTCCCGGGGCCGCAGCCGCCCAGCCGATCTGCTGGTAGTTCGAGAGGGACCCGGTATTGCCGGAATCCGTGCTGTTGCCCGGCCCGCCCTGGTTGACGAGCTGCAGGTTGCTGACGGCTGAAGGGCCGCCGGTGCCGGTGCCGCCGCTCGTACCACCACCCGTGGTCCCGCCGCCGCCCGTCGCGGCGGGGGCCGTCACCTGGATGCTGAATGCCGGCAGCGCGGCCGTGGCAAGGCCGTCGGTCGCGGCAATCAGGATGCTCTTGTAAGTGCCGACATTGGCCGCCGTCGGCGTGCCGGACAGCGTGCCGGACTGGCTGTTGAATGCGGCCCACGAAGGTTTGTTCACGACCGAAAAAGAGATGGTTCGGTGGCTGGTGTCGGTAGCCGACGCCTGGAAGGAGTAGGCGGTATTCTGGACGACCGTGGTGGCGGGCGTTCCTTTGATCGTCACGGTCGGAGTCGGGGGGGTGGTAGTGCCACCGCCCGAGGTGCCGGTCGAGGTCACCTGGATGTTGAACGCCGGGAGCGAGGCGTTGGAAACACCGTCCGTCGCGTAGATCACGATGCCCTTGTACGTGCCGGCATTGGCTGCCGTCGGCACACCATACAGGTGGCCGTACTTCTCGTTGAACGTAGCCCACGAGGGCTTGTTCATGATCCCGTACGTGATGGGCCGATTGTCGTTATCGGTGGCCCAGCTCTGAAAACCGTAATACCGGTTCGCCTGGACGGTAGTCGGTGGTGATCCGAAGATCGACGTTTCCGCCTGCGCGAGTGTCGCGATCGACCAGAGCAACGTGCTGGCGAGCACGCCGCCGGCGGTTGTACCGAAGTGGGGAAATTGAATACGCATGAGGCTCCGCCCGTCAGATGAATAGGATTCCAACACGTGCGGCCTTCCTGCATGCGATGGGCGGAGGGCCGGACGTCGCGCAGGAACGTGCTGCCGTATTTCAGACAGTCCCGCCCTGTATGTCGCGGGCGGGAGTAGAACCCGAGACCGACTTTAGGACCAAATGTCTCGGCTAACAGACGTGTCGGAGTGGCGACATTTCGCCGCCTAGCTTGACTTTTCGCAATACAATGTTGGCGAGTTGGAATCGCCGGCAGCGTGTTGGATGCTGCGGAGCGGAGCGGAGGCGGGGACGGTGCCGCAGGCGCACCGTCGTGGTCCAGTACCCGCTGTCAGTTCACCGTGAAGCCGAAGTTGTTCCAGTACATCGTCACCGGATTCGAGTTGGGCTGTAGGCCGAACTTGTAGAGGTTGGTGCGCTGGAAAGTCATGGTCTCGCTCGGCACCGAGGTGCCGGAATTGATGCCCGGGCCGGCGATCGTGAAGGTGCCGATGCTGCCGACCTGGCCGAACTGCGTGACGTAAGTGCCGGCGGGGACGCCCGGTCCGGTGACAAAGCCATCCGCATCGACGGCGCCCATGCCTTGCGAGCTGACGGCCGTCACCGTCAACGTAGTTCCCGAGATCGATCCGGTGAAAGTGCTGATGCCGATATGCAGCGCTTTGAGCGGTACCTTGTAGGTAGCCCACGTGTTGGGTTGCGGCGCCGGCCCGTAGTTGAACACGTTGAGCCCGTTTGCCCATGCGCCGTCGTCTCCGGGCGGGAGGCGCGCCTGGGTGATGAGCTGCACGTACGGACTGACTATCGGGCCC
The DNA here is from genome assembly GCA_028293725.1 of Gammaproteobacteria bacterium. The sequence goes on from JAQGOE010000330.1 coordinate 13,940, forward strand.
GGGTTGATGTCGATCGTGAAGTAGTTGAATGCGCCGATCTCGCAGTCCCACACCGGACATTGGGGCGCGTCGGCTGTCGGCAGGAAGCCACCGCCGGTGGCGAACACGGTGGAGACGTCGTAAGTGCCACCCTGCGGATTCCCTGCCGTGCTGGCGTAGATGGTTACCGCGCCGCCGTAGGTGAGATCGCCATTACTCCAGTTCGAGTGGCCGTCCTGGTATGCGTACATGCTCATCTGCGTGGCAAGCGGGCCGACGTTGCCCTGGGTGTCCACCGCCGCCACGTTGTAGCTGTACACCGTGGCAGGCGCACTCCAGTTCGGCACGTTGCTGTTGGGTGCATTGGTGTCGGTATAGGACAGTGCCGTGGTGTTGTCGTAGAGCGCCCCGTTGCGATAGATGTTGTAACTCGCAATCGGGTTCGCCCCGGGTGTAGCCGCCGCCCAGCTGATTTGCTGGTAGTTTGTGAGCGAGCCGGTATGGCCGGTATCCGTGCTGTTGCCCGGCCCGCCTTCATTGACGAGTTGCAGATTGTCCACGGTCGAAGGGCCGCCGGAGCCCGTCCCGCCCGCGCCGGCAATAGTCACAGTGGCGGTGCTGGGGGTGGTCAGAGTTGCCCCACCGGTGGGGTTGGACAGAGCTACTGACAATGTCTTGCTGCCCGCGAACGGGGTGGCGGTACTGATCGGGATGCTGAACGTCTTCGCGGTCGCGTCGCCGGCCGCCCAACTGAGAGTCCCGTTGGCTGCGGTGTAATCCGTGCCGGCGGTGGCCGTCCCGTTGGAAGTTGCATACGCCACGGTGATCGAGCCGCTCGAGCCACCGGTGCGATTTGCGCTTATGGTGAGGCTACCGGCGCTCTGCGCCACCCTGTAACTCGTCCCCGAGAGCTGCACACTACCCACCGCTGCGGGCGCAGAACCGGTAATCGACACACTCGCGGTGGTAGGCGTGCTCAGCGTAGCCCCACCGGCAGCGGCCGACAGGGTAACGGTGAACGATTTGGTGCCGGAGAACGGTGAGGCGTTGCTGATCGTCACCGCAAAGGTTTTCGCGGCCGCGTCTCCATCGGCCCACTTCAAAGTACCGCTCGCCGCCGTGAAATCCGTACCCGACACAGCCGTGCCGTTCGTGGTGGCGTACGCCACACTGACAGCTCCACTCGTGCCACCCGTGCGGTTGGCGGTGACGGTCACCGTGCCGGCATTCTGCGAAACTGTGTAGGTGGAGGCCGATAACTCGAGATTGCCCACGGCTGCCGCCGCGCTTCCCGTAATCGTGACGGACGCGCTGCCCGGACTGGTGATGGTCGCTCCGCCGCTCGGGCTGGTCAGCGCCACTGTCAGTGTTTTGTTGCCCGAGAACGGCGTCGTCTTGCTGATCGCGATCGCAAAAGTCTTCGCAGCCGCATCCCCATTGGCCCAAGTCAACGTACCTTTAGCTGCCGTGAAGTCCGTGCCCGACACCGCCGTGCCGCCCGTGGTGGCGTACGCCACGCTGGTGGCGCCATTGGTACCGCCTGCACGGTTGACGGTCACCGTCACTGTGCCGGTGCTCTGCGCCACAGTGTAGCTGGCGGCGGACAGACTCAAATTACCTACTGGGGCCGTGGTGTTCCCGGTGATCGTCACCTGGGCACTACTCGGACTTCCTAACGTCGCACCGGACTGGGGACTCGCCAGCGCAACTGTGAACCCTTTGCTGCCGGAGAACGAAGTCTTGTTGCTGATGACGACGTTGAATGTCTTCGACGACGCATCGCCATTCGCCCACTGCAACGTGCCCGATGTGGCGGTGTAATCGGTGCCCGCCACGGCCGTCCCGTTCACGGTGGCGTACGCTACACCGATCGCTCCGCTGGAGCCGCTGGTCCGATTGACCGTCACCGTCATAGTGCCCGCGCTCTGTGCGACGGGGTAAGTCGCGCTCGATAGCTCGACGCTGCCAATGGCCGGGGTTGCATCGCCTGAGATCGTGACGGTCGCAACATTGGGATCCGCCAACTCAGCGGTGGCGCTGGGAGCGCTCAGGGTGACCGTAAACGATCTGTTGCCCGTAAACGGTGTCGTGTTGCTGACGGGAACCGAAATCGTCTTGGCTGTCGAGTCATTCTCCGCCCACTGCAACGTGCCCGATGCGGCGGTGTAATCGGTGCCCGCCACCGCGGTGCCGTCGGCGCAAGCATAGTTGACTGTGACGGCCCCCGTTGCCGGCCCGGACCGTGTCACCGTCAGGGTTACAGCGCCCGCATTCTGCGCGACCGAATAGCTCGCCGCGGAGAACGCCAGGGGATCGGCCCCCGTGTTGGAAACGGGGGTCGAGACCGGGGGAGCGGTGACAGTTGGGTTGACGGAGTCGCCACAAGCGGACAACACCAACGCGAACACAGTCACCGCCGTAAACCGCAGCAACCCTGCCACGCGCATCGTTCGAATCATCTTGCCACCTCTGCACTGCCAAACTTCAGTTTCCGGAAGCAGCGGTAGACCAATAGCGGATTGACGACAGATCCGCATTCATTGCAGAGTCCTGCCGGCAACCCCGCTATCTGACAGGAAAGCTGCAGACCGGAGGCTTTGCGTCCGTGCCTTGCGGCACGTTTGCCTATATGGATATTCAAACAGGTGGGTCAACGCAAACGCAAACTGTCTGGAATCAAAGACGGCTATCGGTCTGTCCTGTCGGCAAACCGATACAGAGCCTCGTTTTCGAGCGATTCTCGAGCGTGTGTCCGGGCCCAACGCCCTACGACGGTGCGAACACCTTGCGAATATCGTCTATGGATGTGCCTGACTTCGCGGACACCATGGCGGAGTGGTGATAAGCCTCACGGGTCGCCTTGAACGCTTCGAGCGCCTTCACATCGAGCGGCTCGGTCCGCCAGTAGCACAGGGTGCGGATCACACCGTCGTACCAATGGCCCGAGTGTTGTTCGCCCAGAATCCGGTGGCTATGCAGACCGTACAGGATGTACTCGGAAAATCCGCTCAGGGGCGCGATCGCCTGTTGCCAGGACTTGCCGGTCGCCTCCTGGACCCGCGCCACGGCGGCGAGGGCATTCTGGCGGCGCCACCAGATGAGCTGCCCCACATAGTTGTTGTCGCAGTCGGGCTCGGGAGGTATGCCGAGCAGTTTCGAGCAGGTCGCCACCCACTCATCGTTATCGCGGATCAGTCCACGCTGTCCGGTCTCGAGGAACAGCGGCACCTTGTTGTCGCGCTCGAAGGTACGCGGATCGAACGGCGAGATGAAAAACATGTCCGAGTCGGCATACATCAGAACATCCTGCGAGATGACCGTAGGGGCCGACAGCTTCACGATCTGCTGCAGAATCCAGTTTTTGACCGGGCGCGTCCGCAGGCTGATCCAGAAGCGGCGTAATCCGGGCACCCGGAATAGCCACCGCGGAATGATGTCCTCGACCACCACGAGGGTGGTGCGAGTACTGAGCATGGGCTTGAAGAGCGGCACATCGCGCTGCGCGATGATCAGATAATGGTGCACTTCCGGCGGTACCCAGCGCTCCGCGGTCTCCAGCAGGAATCGGCAGCGCTCCACGTCCATCCAATAACTTGGAGTCACCAGCGCGTAGGTCGTTGGTTTCGTTTGGCCGTCACGTCCGGGCATCTCAATCATCGAGCGATCGATCCGAGCTGGGCGAGCACCGGGATTCCGAAGGAGCGCTCGAAGTCATCACGACACCGCAAGCGGCGATTCGACAGCAGCTCGTATCCGAACGGCACGCCCAGCGATAGCAGGGTACTGAGCACGCAAACGATGAGGAAAAGCTTGGGTTTGTTCGGCTTTTCCGCCTTTACCGGAGGGTCGGCCGCGCTGATCAGGGTGACGTCATCGTAGTTCGCGGCGGAGGCGAACACGATCTGATCGTAACCGTCGAGCGCGCGCTTGTAGGTATTCTGGGCGGATTGCAGCTCGAGCACCAGCTTTGCGGCCTGATCCTGCACGCTCTGGCGCTCGAGAACCCGGGCTCGCTCCGTTTTCACAGCGGCCTGGTAGCGGTCCTCCAGCCCCCGGACGCGGGCGAGGCTGTTGGCCGCATTGCTCGATATGTTCTGGAGCTCGGCGTCCAGCGCACGTTGGGTTGCAGCCCTCTCGGACTGTAGCGCCAGTATCTTGGGGTGTTGTGGCCCGAGGGTGGCCCGCAAGTCCGCCATCTGCTCCTCGTAGGAAGTCAGTTTCTGGCGCAGGCTTTGCACCGCATCCGAAGCGAGTGCCTGGGTGCTACCCGTGGAATGGACTCCGAGCTGTTGGGCTTCGAGCTCGCGTCGCTGGTTCTGGGTGGCCAGCAATTTTTGCTGCAGGTCATCCAGCGCGGCGGAATCGGCGTCTGTTTTGCCGGAATCGAGCTCGGTCATGCCGTGCTCGTTGCGGAACGCGGTGACCTTGTCCTGTGCCGCGATGGCCTTGCCCCGCAGCTCGGCCAACTCCTCCGAGTAGCGGGAGGCCCGCTCACCCGCCGGCTGGCTGGTGCGTTTCCGTGCCTGCGCGAGGTATGCGGTGGTGATCGCATTCGCTATCCGCGCGGCTTTCACCGGATCCTTGCTGGAAACGGAGACGTAGAGCAGCTGGCTACCGATGCCCTGTTGCACTTGGACGGCTGTCTGCAGGCCGCGTATGCCAGCCTCCAACAACGCATCCCGCGGACCGGCAAATCCGGGTTTGAATTCCGGGTCCTCGAGCAGGTTGAGCTTCTCTATTGCCGGCTGCAGCACGACGCGGCTGTTGATCAGCTCGATCTGGGTCGGAATGAAAGTGGCCTCCAGGCCCATCACGCCATCTCGACCGGCGAGCGGATCCCGATCGTCTTTATTCACCATCAGCGTTGCGGTCGCGACGTATTTCTTCGGCATCAGCTTGATGCCGAAGCCCCCGATCGCGATGCACGTCACCGCGGCAATGGCGCTGATTTTCCAATACGCCCGCAGAACGCACAGGATCTGCGCCACCGACATCCCGCCGCCGGACGATTCTTCTTCAGGTAGCGGCAGCTGGGATGGGTAAGCATCGGCGGCCAACGGCAGCTGCGGTCTATAGTCGATCAGAAAATTCTCTCTTTCACGGTAATGACGTCGTTAGCCTGCACCTTGTCGCCCGGCTTCGCCCCGGTGACAACGTATTTGCCGCTGGCGTCCCGGCGCCTGATGTAAACACGCCGCGCGCTCCCGCGGTCTGTGACGCCGCCCGCGCGCGCGAGCGCTTCCAGGACCGTGGTGCCGGCCTCGAGCCGGTACGCGGCTGGCGTATGTACCTCGCCGGAGACGAAGAACTGTTCGGATTCGGGCACGAAGACGCGGTCGCCCCCCCGCAGTTTCTGCATCATTTCCGGGCTCGCCTCGTGCCCGCCGGCCACTTCGAGATTGATCGGATAGCGCTCTACCGCGCCGGACGGGCTTTGGCGCAGCAACACGATGACGTCGCTGCCCTTTTCCGTGCGCCCGCCGGCCAATGCCAGGAGATCGAGAACCGTCGTGTCCGACTCGATGGGATAACGTCCGGGTACCTTCACCTCACCCAGCACCGACACCCGTTGACTGAGCGACTTGATGACTGAGAACGTCACGTGAGGGTCGACGAGGAACTGGCCATCGCGGAGCGCCGTTTCGACCTTCTGGGCGGCTTCCGTCGGGGACAGGCCTGCGATAGCAACCGGTCCCGCGAGCGGCACCCGTACCTTGCCGTCGTCGGAGATGTACATGGTGCTATCCATCTCCGGCCGGCCAAACACGTCCATTTTGACCTGGTCACCGGGTCCGAGCTGCAGCAACGGCCGATCGTCGGCCACCTCGGAAGAAGTCGCTGGGGCCGCCAGATTCGGGCCACCGGCGCTGGCTTGTGCCAGTCCGAGCTGGGGTGTCCACAGCAAGAATAGGGCAATCAGCCCGAGACGCTTGTGCACGCTCTCTTTAAACCTCTGGAAACCCGAAGACTGCGAACCGGGGTGAGTCGACATTCACCCTCTTTAGAATTCTTGTGATCCTGGGGGCAAGTCAAGTCAATAGTATGAATGTACCGCCGCGCGCATAACAGGTCACTGAGCGAATTTTGATAACAGCTTGACATAAGAGGACTGGTAGTAGATCGCCGGTTCGGTGACGGTCCATGAGGCGTCGGGCCAGACAGTGTTCCAGTCACGGTAGGATTTTTGGGGAGGCTGTCCTGCGGGAGGGGCGATGGTTACCGGGACGCCGTCATGAACGGCGTTCGCGTTGGGCCCTCCAGGCACATATCCGGGAGGGGGGCCGCAGGGAGAATTCTTCGCATCACCCCAGCGCGTCCCGTGGGCGTACCAGGTGTGATAGATCTGGTTCAAGGAGACTGTTGCACCATAACGGTACATGTTGCTCAAGTAGACCACGCTGAGTGGGTTGACGCCGTGGAAGTAGTGCAACAAGTCGAGGGCACGGTTTCTGAAGGGGGCCGGCTCTTTGCCACCGATGCTGTAGGTGACCACGTCGAGATTCGAATTGCCGTAATTTGCCCGGGTTCGATTGCTGCCCCAATGATACTGGGGCGGGTGGATATAGGCGCGGTAAAGGTCATCGTCGGAATCGAAACCGTAAACTTTGTTGCCCGCGCCGACGTCGTTCGCCTTGTCCGTGAGAATCGCTTTGCGCAAAGACGGGTCGGTGTGAGGCAGGCTCGTGTAGAACAGCAGGGCCTCGCCCTCTTCGGGCTTGTAACGGGACCATCCCATGTCGTGATACGGTTGGAGTTCACGGTAGTGGGCTTTGACGTAATCGCTGTATCCGCTTTCGTCGGTGACGGCATATAGATAGACCGCCGCGACGACTGCCTCCGCGTTCTGATCCTGCTCGCTCCAATCGGCAATGCCGGCATGGACGATTCCACTGTCGCAGTGGGGCTGCTTGCTCGCGAGGGCTTGATAGTTCTTCCACGCCGCTGCCGCCCGCGCCCGCAACTGACCCGCCTCGCCGGCGAGCGCCGGAATGGAACCGAATACATAGGAGGCATGCGCGTCCATGCCTGCAACTGCGATGGTCGCCGAGCTGCAACTCGGGACGTAGAAGCGCGCATTACGATCCGAGCTCGGCGGGGACGCCTGCGCATTGACTATCTCGCCGACCTTCAGGGCGGCGCTGCCATCCGGATACTGCATTCGCTTCAACCAGTCGATTTCCCACTTCACCTCATCGAGCAGATCCGGAATGCCATTACCCGACTCAGGGATGCCGAAGTCGTCGGTGAAAACCGCGGGGGCTTCCTGGTAGGCGGTCAGCAACTGGTGGACCGGCTCGGCCGCGAACGTGACGTACTTGTTGGTGTCTCCAGCGTCGAACCACCCGCCACTGAGATTGCGGATCTTGCTGCGGTTGTCGCGGTCCGTGATGTCGTGGGCTTCGGTGTCCTGATTCGGGCCGACGTAAGCAGGCTCATCGACCCAGCAGGCGTCGGCGAAGGGCCGCTGTTTGGCGAAGCCGCTGCGCTGGTAGAAGTACATGCGGGTCGCGGCCTTGAGGACCTCCTTGTAAGCGTCCTGTGCGATCCGAAATGGGGCCGAGCGCACCTTGTTCCCGGTGTCATAGACAAAATAGGTTCCCAGCGCCTCGACACCCGAGAAGTCGAATTGCCAGCCGGTATCGCCGGAGGACTCTTCGGTTGCCCCATGATTCCACTGGGTCGGAGCGGCGGAGAAAACCACGGTCGCGTCACCAACGCGGCGGACGTCGTAGGTGCCCGATGGGGTGAATTTTTGACTGCTGTCGTAACCCGTCTGCGGGTTGCGGATAACAGCCACCTTGGGATCGTGAGGCCGGTACCCGAACTGATCGACTAGGATGTGCGCATCAAACCGGATACTGTCTGACGCTGGCACCTTGGCGGGCGCGTCCACAGGAGAGGCTGCGTGAGTGGGAGCCGCGAAAAATAGCAACACCACCAGACTGCCGTGATGTCTCATCGCCATATCAGGGGCTCCGTGGTGAGGGTTGGAATTATAATAGCGAGGATAGGTACACCTCCATGGTTGAATTTTCCGATAGCGCGCGGCGTGCGATGTCTGCCGCGTTCATGGGGCTCTTACTGCTCGGCGGGTGCTCCCGCGGGCAACAGCCGGTGGTTCGTGTCGACGCTCCGACCGGCGCCTGGGTAAGCCTTTTCAACGGCAGGAATCTCGATGGCTGGACCGCCAAGATCGCCGGTCTGCCGCTCAACGACAACTACCGCAACACGTTCCGTGTCGAGAACGGACTGCTACAGGTTTCTTACAAGGATTACGACAAGTTCGGCGACCGATTCGGCAGTCTGTTCTACAAAACGCCGCTGTCTCATTATTGGCTCCGGGCCGAGTATCGTTTCGTGGGCAGTGAGGTCTCCGGCGCGCCGCGGTGGGCCTACAAGAACAGCGGCATCCAGCTGCATGGCCAGGATCCCGCCACCATGCGCGTGGAGCAACAGTTCCCCGTGGCGGTCGAGTTCGACATGGTGGGCGGGTGGATGATGGGTAGCCGTCCTACGGGAGACGTCTGTCAGAACGGAACCCTGGTGCGGATCGGCGGCGGTTTGCTCAAGGGGCAGTGCTCGAAGCTGGGCGACATCACCATTCGGGACGACCAGTGGGTCACGCTGCTAGCGGACGTGCAGGGAGCTGCTCACGTGAGGCAAGTCGTGAATGGGATGTTGGTGGTCGACTACACGGACATCGAGCTCGACCCTGCGAATGCGGATGCAGGTCGGCTGCTCACGGCGGGCGCCGCGCGGGCGTTGTCGGCCGGCTATATCTCCATCCAGTCCAACGGCCATCCGGTGGAGTTTCGCCGGATCGAGGTGCTGCCGGTCGCGGATCGCGGGCCCGGGTGAGCGTCAGAAGTTGTTGATCACCGCGCCCAGGATATTCGCCTGGGTCGTGTGCAGATTACGGCAGAGGCGCGTGAGAGCGCTGAATGAGGTCTTTTTTTCCCGGCCGAGCACGATGACGTTGCGAGCCACAGTCACCACCGCCAGTGCATCGGAGAAGTCCGTGGCCGCCGATGTATCCAGCAGTACGAATTCGAAACTGCGTGCCCAGTCGTTCAGCATCTGCTCGAAGCGCCTGCCCGAGAGCAGCTCGACCGGGTTGCGCGGCAGCCCACCCGAGGTCAGCAGCGCCATCTGCGGAAGGTTTTCAATGCCGTGCAGCCACGGGTCGGCCCCGTCGGCAAGCACTTGGGAGAGACCCGTCTTGTTTTCCGCGCCGAACAGCTCGTGCTGGCGGGGTCGCCGCAGGTCGGCATCGACCAACAAGGTCCGTCTGCCGAGCTGCGCGAAGGCGATGGCGAGCTCGGCCGCCAGTTGTGAGCGTCCTTCGCCGGCGGAGGGGCTCGAAAGGGCAATGATTCCCGAGCGTGGCCTGCCCTTGGTGCGAATGAGGAGTTCGGTGCGCAGCGAGCGCAGCGCCTCGCTCCGCGGACTGTCCGGATCGTGTGCTAGCACCAGATCACGCCCTGGGGCGAGAGGCGTGCCCGTCCACACGACCATCTCCCGCCGACGCGTTTGCCGCCGCAACATTTCCTCGACGATACCGAGCCTGTGTCGCTCACTACCCGGGTGCCGGGTCGCCCATTCCTGGGCCTCCTTGAGCTCTGTCGCGGTGACCAGGCCGCTGTGTACCGCCGCCTCCGAGAAGCGGACATGAAGGGTTTTCATCGAGGCATAGATGGTCTCGATGGCGTCCTTCGGCAGCTTGAACAGCAACTCCAGTGCCTCGGCGACCTCTTGATCCGATTTTTCGAACGATCGGCTGGATCTGGTCTCGGCGCTCATGCGATGGGTCGCTGTCACGGAAGGGGCGGATTTGACCGGCTCGGCGGCCTGTCGGCCACGTACCGGATTTCGTCGTCCACTGGGCCTTTACTCTGCCACAGATGGCAGGCGTTCGTGTGTACGAAAGGACCGGGCGGGATTATGTCGAGGCTTTCAGGATGCTTACAAAAATTGTGAATTCACCAAGCTCAGCGGTTTAGGTCTTGGTTACAATGCCTCGATAAATAAACTTCGGGCCCCGTAGTGGCACCGATATATAGCGACCGATGAATGCCGTTCCCGTTACGGATTTGAATCCTGCCTCCTGGGGTGAAGCGAAAGAGCCGCTTTATTTCCGGTCCGGTGAGCACACGCTGTTCGGGTGGCTGCATCGCCCGGACCCCGGGGTGCGCGCGGACACTGGGCTCGTGATCTGTAAACCCTTCGGTTTCGAGTCGAATAGCGCCTCCCGTACCGTGCGCGCCATCGCCGAATCGGCTGCCGGCATGGGGATGCCCGTCCTGCGCTTCGATTATCTGGGTACCGGCGATTCCGAGGACATCGACCCGGGCGCCGACCAGCTGCAAACGTGGCTGCAGGACATTCTGGCCGCCGTCGGTGAGCTACAACGGCGCTCCGGCGTCGAGCGCGTTTGCCTGCTCGGATTCCGGCTCGGGGCGCTATTGGCGACCTTGGCCGCCGCGCGCTGCGATGCGATAGGCGCGCTCGTTCTCCTGGCACCCGTCCTCAGCGGCAAGCGCTATTTGCGGGAGTTGCGCACGACGCAACTCGCGGGCTTGCTGGGAGTGAGGTCCGAGCAAAGTCCGGCCGGAGTCCCCAGTATGGGGAGCAAGCAACGTGCGGCGGAACCGATCGAAGCGGGCGGGTATCGCGTGTCGAAGGCCACCGTCGCCTCACTGTCGCAGGTCGAGCTCGGCGCCCTGGAATCCCCGCCGGCCCTGGAGATGCTCGTCATCGATCGGAGCGATTTGCCGGTCGCGCGGGCCTGGAAGGATGCATTGTCCGCGCGCGGAGCCCGGGTGCAATACGAGGTGCTGCCGGGGTATGTTGGACTCATGCGCGTACCGCAGCATGCGACGGTCCCTCGAGAGATGGTGGCGTGCGTAAACGACTGGCTGCAACGGCTCCGAAGCGATCCCGCCGTGCCTGGGCGAGTTGGCGCGCAACCGCTGGCAGTCGGGACGGCCAGCTCCCCCGGGACCGTTCTGCGGTTGCGTGCAGAAGGCTCGACGCCCAATGGAAGTCCGATGGAGCGTCCGGTGCGGTTCGGCACGGACTCGGAGCTATTCGGTATCGTCACCGAGCCGGCAGGCAGCGAACGCCGCCGACGGGCCGTAATTCTTCTCAACACGGGCGCCGACTACCACGTTGGCGCACATCGGACTTCCGTTTATCTCGCTCGCCGCTGGGGTTTACGTGGGTACCACGTGTTACGCATGGACATGGCCGGGCTTGGTGACAGCGACACGCGGGCCGGCAGTCCCGGAGATGAGGTTTTTCCAGTCGCCGCACTGGATGACATCCGGGCCGCCGTCGAATTCATGCGAGCTCATTACAAGACTCAGCACGTCACCCTTGCGGGCGTCTGCTCCGGCGCCTATCACGCCCTGCGCGCCGCCGTGGCCGCTCTGCCGGTGAACGGCATACTCATGGTGAACCCTCTGAATTTCTTCTGGAAGGAGGGGACTTCCCTGGGCAGCCTGCAGCTCTCGGAGGTCGTGAACAATCCAACCGTCTACCGCGAGCGGGTTCGCTCGGTAAGCGCCTGGAAGAGGCTGTTGACGGGGAAGGTGAACATCTGGCGCATCGCCCTGATCTATGCGCAGCGTCCACTTCTCGCTCTCGAATCCACCGTGCGCGATTGGGCGCGTTGGCTTCACATCCGCCTGCCGCGCGATCTGGGCACGGAGCTGCAAGATGTCGTGGCGCGTAAGATTCGCGTGGCGTTCGTCTTCTCCGCCGGCGAGCCCGGACTCGAGCTGCTGCGGCTTCAGGGCGGCTCGACCCCGAAGCGGCTTGGCGAAGAGTGTCGGGTACGCATCATCGACGATGGCGACCACACTTTTAGTCGCACTGCTGCAAAAGCGCTCCTGGAAAGTGTTCTGAGCGAGGAACTCTCCCGTCAGGGTGAGCCCGTCAGACCTGGGCGGGCCACGCCTACAACTTGAGCCGCCGGAACACCGTTTCCGGAATCGCGCGGATGATGAACATGATCAGCCGCCAGAACCCTGGCAGGTAAACCACCGACGCCGAGCGATCGATGGCCCGCACGATGCCGGCGGCGACCTGTTGGGGTTTCGCCCACAGAAGGCCCTTGGGGAATGCAGCGGTCATGGGAGTATCGACGAAACCGGGCTCGATGGTGATCACCGCGACCCCCGCTTTGTAGAGTCGCTGCCGCAGACCGGAGAGGAACGCGGTGACGAGCGCCTTCGAGCTGCCGTAGACGTAGTTGCTCTGACGGCCGCGGTCGCCGGCGACGGAGGAGATCACGGCGATAGAGCCGGCGCGGCGCTGCTCGAACCGCACCGCGATGCTCGTCAGGAGTGCCGCGACCGACACCGCGTTGTTGCCGATTTCCTTCACGGTGAGGGCGGCGGAGCGCTCGCATGCCTTCTGATCGCTTAGTGTTCCGTATGCGATCAGCACTGTGTCCATACCACCGAGGAACTGCTCGGCCCGATCCAACATCGGCTCGTGTCCGTCCAGGTCGTTCGCGTCCAGGGTCTCGACACCCACTTCCTTTGCACCCCTGACGCGCAGGTCCGCCGCGATGGTTGCCAGCGCCGCCGAGTTCCTGCCGACGAGAAAAAGAGCATCGCCACGCTCCGCAAAAATGCGCGCTACCGCCTCAGCGATCGCCGACGTCGCACCTACAATCAATGCCTTTCTCATGCGCCCTCTGTGACACGTCGCCAAAAGCTCGATGAGCTGCGCGGGTCGATGAACTGTGTGAACTCCGTCCAGTTGGGATAGCCGCTGCGGAACACCGCTCCCGGCATCCGGCCATCTTTCGCTGGATAGAGACGTCCGCCGACGCTTTGCACGATGGCATCCAACTCACGGAACAGCTTTTCCAGCCGTTCGCCGCGATTTGGAAAGTCGAGGGCCAGCGTGATGCCGGCGCGCGGAAATGACAGGAGGCCCGGCGAGCCCAGATTGCCGAACATCTTCAGCACCGCCAGGAACGAGCCGAGACCGCTGCTTGCAATGGTGTTGAGCAGCGCAGCTATGGCGTCCCGGCCACCGGCTTCAGGCACTACGCACTGATATTGATAGAAGCCGCGCGGGCCATACAGGCGATTCCAACGCAGGATGCCGTCGAGTGGATAGAAGAATGACTCGTAGTGCTGCAGGGACCGGACGCGTTTGCGCCATTGCCGATGGTAGTAGAGGGTGTTGAAGAGGCGTAGTGTCAGATTGTTGACGAGGGAGACCGGTGGGGTGAAAGGCATGCTCACTGGTCGGCGCGCCCGCGCAGTAGTGCCACCGGCTCGAGCCGGTGCGTGGTTCGCCCGCTGCAGCAGGCCGCGGCCCAGCTGTTTGCCGCGGCTCAGGCAATCGATCCAGGCCACGGTGTATTCGAAGTCGCGGTCCGATTCGGCGCCCAGCGCCAGGAACTCATCGAGGTTCTGGAAACGGATCGTTTCCACATCCATGAACGGACCGGGAATGCGTCGCAGCTGGATTTCGGCCCACGTGATGAGCCCGGTCAGGCCGAGCCCGCCCGCCGTGGCGGCAAACCATGCCGGGTTCTCGCTGCTCGAGCAGAAGAATCGCTGGCCGTCGGAGCGCAGGAGCTCTAGACGGCGCACGCAGTGCGCGAACGTGCCTGCACGGTGATGGTTTTTCCCATGCACGTCGTTGGCGATCGCGCCGCCGATCGTTACGAAGCGCGTACCCGGTGTGGTGGGGGGGAACCAACCAACAGGGACTACAATGCTCAGAATGTCCGAGAGCAGGGTTCCCGCCTCGCACGCCAGCACACCCGTCGCCGGATCGAAGTCGATGAATCGATCCAAGGAGCGTGTTTGTAGTAATGCTCCGCCGATGTTTAGACAGCTATCGCCATAGCTGCGTCCATTGCCGTACGGGAGCACGCTTGGCAGCGGTGCGGTGTCCGGGAGTGAGTCGAGCCGGCTCCGCATGCTGAAGAGTGCGTGCTCGGCGTGAATGACATTTCCCCACGAAGAGACGTTCCGGGTAGGCACGTCAAACAGCCAAGGCCATCGTTATCGCGGCGCAAAGTCCTATGGCCAGGCTCTGGCGATCCTTCAGGGCAAACACGACGGGATCGTCGTGCATGTGGCCGCGCTGCGCCATCATCCAGACGCGGCTGATCCAATACAACATGAGCACACAGAGCATCCATACCAGCTTCGGCCGATGGTATAGCGCCTCTATTTCGGGCGAATTGATGTAGAGCGCCAGCACCAGGACACTCATGTACCCCGCGGAGCTGCCGAGACTTTGCAGGGCGGACAGGTCTTCCACGTAGTAGCCGCGTCCCGCGGCGCGCAGCCGCTGCTGGCGTTGCAAGGCATCTAGCTCAGCGAAGCGCTTTACGAAGGCGAGACTGAGGAACAGGAACACCGAGAACAGCAGCAGCCAGAACGACAGCGGCACGTCGATCGCGGCGGCGCCCGCGATGATGCGCAGCGTGTAAAGACCCGCCAGCGCAAGTGCGTCGACGAGGAGGAATCGTTTCAGGAAAAAGGAGTAGGCGGATGTCAGCCCGTAATACGCGGCGAGCACCAGCCAGAATCTCATCGGCAGGAAGCTTGCAATGACAACTGCCGCCGCCAGCAGGACGGGAGACAACGTCAAGCCCACCGCAATCGACAGTTCGCCCGAGGCGAAGGGCCGCTTCGACTTGCGCGGATGGGCGCGGTCCGCCTCGAGATCCAACAGATCGTTGAGAATATAGACGGAGGAGGCACACAGGCAGAATGCCGCCACCGCAAGGAATGCAGCCATCACCGCCTGCAGGTCGCTGACGAGATGCGCTGCCAACAGCGGGACCAGGACCAGGGAGTTCTTCGCCCACTGGTGTGGGCGCAGCGCGCGGACGGCCGCGCGAATCTTCCCGCTCCCGGACGCCTGGCGAGCGACTTCGAAACCGCCTTTGCCAAAATGCCCGGCAAGCCGCTCGGCGTCCCGCACGAGCACGCCGTCGAAAAGTCCGAGATGAGAGGCCACGGCCGCGGCCAATTGCTCGTTCGCGGACGTGCACAACAACCAGATGCTCCGGCCTGCCCGGCGCTCCGCTTGGAGTCTTTCGACGAGCTCGCGATCGTACGCGAGGCCGGCAGGGTTGAGCTTCACGCGCGCCGCCAGCGCGGCTGTCAGGAACGTCTTACCTCGCAGCAACCAGAAGGGAACGTAGAACAGGTACAGCGGATTCTGCTTGACGAGGAGCATCACTGATTCGAGCAGCGGATCGCCCCGGAAGAGCGTTTCCTCGAGATCCACACACAGCGGCGCCACCACCATAGGAGCCACAGCAGCCACAGGAGCCTCTATTGCCACGGCAGCACCAAAGCAGGTGAGGTCTTGCGGCGAAATGTGAGGACCGCGAGCCATCCCAGGATGACCGCGAACCACAACGTCACCAGGCGGCAGCTGAGCGTGATCAGCAGCGCCTCATTGAGCGGGAAACCGTGTGTCGTCAGGAGTGCCGTCATCACCGCCTCGGTGCTTCCGAGGCCGCCGGGGAGGAACGAGAGGCCGCCGATCAGCACCGCGATCCCGTAGATTCCAATCGCTGTAGCGGGGTCGAGTAGCATGGGCGGAAAGATCGAGCTCAACAGTCCGAGGCCGACACCCTCGAGTCCCCAGGCTATGAGACCCAGGACGAAGCCTGAAACGAGTGCACCGGGGCGCAGCAGCCGCCGCGTCGAAGCGAGCGCGGACACCAGGCCCAGGAGCGCCCGGCGCAGGACCCCGGGGGATTCGCCCGATTGCAGACGGACGGCAAGTGCACTCCAGGGTACAAACCCTAGTGTGACAAGCGCGATCACGACGAGTCCCGCCGCGCTAAAAATGACCCCGTCGTATCCGGTGGAGGCCGTCAGTAAAAGGGCGGCGAGCACCACCATCACCACCAGGTCCATGAGGCGTTCGGTGAAGAACGCTGCGGTGACGTCCTGGAGCGGTACTCCTAGCGGGAGATAATAACGAGCACGGGCCATCTCCCCGAGCTTGCCGGGAGACAGCGTGTAGGCAAATCCGGCGATGAAGGTGCGAGCGGCAAAGCTCAGAGTCACAGAGTGCCCCAGCTTCGCGAGGTAGTAGCGCCATCGGATGATGCGCAACGCGTAGTTCACGAGCGAAAGGACAGCGGCCAGGAGCACGAGGTTCCATGACCGTAAGAGCGGGGCTGGCGAGAGTTGAGCCAAGTCTCCCCGCAGTGCGACTACGCACCAGGATGCGAAGGCGAGCACGAGCAGATACGGAGCGACGCGGGAGAGTCGACGCATATTATGTTTATTCGCCCTAAGTTCGCCGCCGCGCCCCCCTGACTCGAGGCGGCGAGACATTAGGCCATAGAACGCGACGCTTTGCGAGATCGCGCGGCAGTGCAGCAGGCGCGCAAAACTGCGGAAAACGCTACAGCGCTAGCGAAGTGACGTGTTCAAGTCAGTTCGTTTTAATTCAAAGCGCTAGCGTGGGAGAGGGCGGGCCCCGTCGGCGATCGGACTTCCGGTGCAGGGTGCGCTGCGCCCGAAGCCAACTCGTGAGCTCGTATATCAGAGTTGCGTTGTTCGTCGTCGTTGATCGTGCCCAACAGGCGGGGTTGCAGGAGTTTGGGCGGTATTCGAGCTGCAACGGAAACACAGCAGTCAGCGCCCCGCCGTGCCGTCCATTCTTGCGCGATTCGCTCGAGACCGCGCGAACCTTGATGTGCTTCGAAATGCAGATCCCACGCCCTATCGCAATACGGCTCGCGCCCAGATTTTCAGTGTCAGAAAGTTGAGCAGGCCATGTGTCTGTCGAAATTTACCCTGGATCCGGCGATAGGATATGTGCAGTTTCTCGTCGTGCTCGGCGAGATTGTGCATTAGCGACGGTGCGCCGGTCCGATAACGTACCACCGGCTTGTCGATGAAGATATAACCTGTCGCGTGCGCGATTCTTGCCCAGAGATCCGCGTCCTCACAAACTGGAATTTCCCCATCGTACCCGCCGACTCCCTCGAACGCAGTGCGTCTAGCCATGCACGCGGAGTTGACCGTGATAGCGGACTGAAATAGCAGACTGGCCGTCAACGCGCAGGCGCCGAGCAATGCGCCGTGCATTCTTAAAATAGGTTTCATGCTCACTGAGTCTTTTTTCGTCATCGCCAAACGGCGTGATGGCTCCGAAGACCATGCCTGCTGCGGATGCAGCATCGAGAGCCTTCGACATTTCGCTGAGCGTATCCGGCTCGAGCAGGTCATCATCATCGAGGAAATACAGATAGCGTCCCCGGGCAATCCTGGCGCCGTCGTTGCGGACGAGTGCCGGCCGGCCGCCCGATGGCTCGGGTCGCAACATGTAGTGCACGCGCGGATCCTCGAGCGATGCAGCGGCGTTGCGTGCCGAACCCACGGCACTGTCGTCGACCACGATGATCTCGAACGAAACATCGCGCTGCTGCAGGACGCTGCCGATCGCTTCCAGCAACTGGGCTTCGCGCCGATAAGTTGGAATGATGACCGATATGTCTAATGGAGGCATGCAGGCGTGAGCGAAGCCACGTGTGCCTGGCGGCACTTCAGGTGCGCTTTGTCTCTCTTATATTCTTGTCGACAGAGCAAGAAGTAAATTAGAGCTAAAGGAAGGGCTTGTCCAGGCCAGAGGAAAGTTTTTCGAAAGAATTCTGTTCGCCCTGTGCGACGCAACTGTGACCTGCCGCACGGCAGCTTGCGGGAAGGTCTTTACACTTTGCTGTAAACTTCCGCACGGACAGGGAGGAAGGAGGTTCCATGCCCGAGGAGATGCAGCGCCGCAAACTTCTGATTCTGGAGAACGATCGAGCCTTGCGGCGCGAGCTGGGCGAGATTTTCTCCGATCTTGATGTGACCTACACCGAGACCTCGGAGCAGGCCCTGGCGCTCGTGCGTCGTCTCGAGCCCGATGTCGTGTTGTTGGATCTGGGTGCCGCGCGCGAGCCCTCGGTCGCGACGCAGAGCCTGGAGCTGCTGCGCAAAATCCTGACCTTATCTCCCGATACGAAAATCATTGCCATGACCGAGCATGACGCGCGCGAGCTCGCCGTCGCGGCGGTGGGTCTTGGAGCGGCTGATTTCTATCACAAGCCGCTGGATGCAGGCGTGCTGTCGATTGTCGTGCGGCGAGCCTTCCGCATCCGCGAGCTGGAAGAGGAGAACTGGCGACTGCGTGAGCAGACCGGTGCGATGGCCCTCGAAGGCATCGTCGGTGTGAGCGACGCGATGCGCACATTGGGTCGCTCCATCGAGAAGGTTGCGCCGACGAACGCGACGGTGCTCCTTCTCGGGGACAGCGGCACGGGTAAGGAGTTGTTGGCGCGCGCGCTGCATCGGCTGTCAGGGCGCTCCCGTTTACAGTTTGTTGCAATCAACTGCGCCGCTATCCCGGACACGCTGCTCGAGAGCGAGTTGTTCGGCTATGAAAAGGGCGCCTTCACCGGTGCCGCGAAGCGCACCCCCGGAAAGCTCGAGTCGGCCAATGGCGGCACGGTCTTTCTCGACGAGATCGGCGAGATGCCGGCCTCGCTGCAGGCGAAGATGCTGCGCGTGTTGCAGGAGCGCACCGTGGAGCGCATCGGTGGCCGCACTCCGATCCCATTGGACTTACGCATCATCTGCGCCACGAATCGGAACCTGGATGCGCTGATCGGCAGCGGCGGGTTTCGCGACGACTTGTTTTATCGCATCAGTGAAGTGACGATCCGGATACCGCCGCTGCGTGACCGGCAGGGCGACAGTCTGTTACTGGCGCAATTTATTCTGCAGCAGATGTCGGAGCGTTTCGGCAAGCCGACGCGCGGACTGGCGCCCGACGCGATCCGCGCGATCCAGGCGCATCGTTGGCCCGGCAACGTGCGCGAGTTGGAAAACCGTATCAAGGGAGCCGTGATCATGGCCGAGGGCGCGGTCGTGACCGCGGGCGATCTCGGGCTGCAGGATCCGGGCGAGAATCCCGATCATCTCAATCTGCGAGTGGCGCGTCAGCGGGCCGAAGCGCAGGCGGCGCGCCAGGCGCTCGCGGTCGCAAAGGGCAACCTGTCGCGCGCTGCTGAATTTCTCGGTGTGACCCGGCCGACGTTGTATGACTTGTTGGAAAAGCATCGCATCGATGCGGCCGAGTTCGGACGCAACGCGCACGGGACGCCCGAGGCCGCGGTGGACCCACCGGTGCCGCCGGGAGCAGTGGAAGAGCCCTGACAGGTTTCCGCGCGAATCATCCGCGAAAAAAAAACCGCCCAAGAGGGCGGTTACCTACGGTGCCCGACACCCGAGCACAAGGCTCGTTAGGCGGGGACTGGCGACGGCATTCAAGTCTCAGGGAGGGAGGAAAACTGGAGCACGGTCGCCACACCGGGACAATTGGCCTTTACAGGCACGTAGGTGAGACGCGTGAAAGCTCAGAAAGTTGTGCCCATTTACCGTTCTTTGCAATTCTCCACTTTCACCCGCCAGTCGTTCCCCCGGACGGCAACCGCTGCGGCCCAGTCTGCTTCGCAAGGCAACATCCTGACCGTCCAGTCGCGCTCCAGCACGGCGGGATCCAGGGTCTCGATGTGGGCGGTGTCACCGCCGGCGTGAAAATGAATGCAGAATCGGTCGAGCGGAAAGCCGAGTCCAACACCCTGTGCTTTGAGCACGGCTTCCTTGGCTACCCAGTAACGGAAGAAAGTCCTGTCGCGCATCACCGACAGCGCGTTCTCGATGGCCTCACGCTCGGCTCCGAAGAAGTAATGGCGGCTGATGTCCAGCGCCTCGAGGTTGGAGCGCACTCGCTCCAGGTCTATGCCGAGCTCGCGCCCGTCGCTCACACCGAGCAACGCCCGATCCTCCGAGTGAGTGAGGTTGAATTGGAGTGAGGCGGCTGCCGCGCCAGCCGGGCACAGTAAGGAGGGCTTGCCACTCGCGGTGGCCTGAAAATGCAGCGCGCCAGGTGCGATACCTGAATAGCGACTCAGCAAATGACGCAGCACGCCGTGTGCAATGGTGTGACGGATGCGGTCATGCGCGAATACGAATCGGTCCGCCCGCTGTCGCTCGGCCGGAGATAACACGTCGCGGCAGGCCTCGCTGAGAGCGGCGGAGCCCGTGAGCGTGAAGGCCCATACGTGCACGGTATGCGGCTCCACTACCAGGGAGGCGGGAAGCGCCAGCAGGACCTCGGGATCGAGAGTGATCATCGGTTCCATGTCGGTGATTAGCGACATCTTAATCGCCTTTTGATTCATGAGCTTGCGTGCTCTATCTCGGTGCAGCGCGCCAACTTGTCGGTCTCACGCGACAGAAGCGCGGGATCGCGGTTCCATGCGGTCACTCAATTTTGACCTAAGTCTCTGAAATAAAAAGTAATTTATTTTCTGGCACAGTGTCTGCAATATCCCACACGGACTGTCCCACTGCGCACAGTCCCGCTTGCCGAGGTTGCGCATTCGCCTGCCGACCATCGGTACTTTGATTCTCGCTCCGGCCTACGCGCCGCGGCCCGCCTGCGCGGCCCCGACCGGACACGCCCCGAGGAGTGCATGATTTGAGGCTTATCAGAGCCGTCTGCGCATTAGCGCTCGTTTTATTTGGCCTCACCGCCTGCGGCGGAGGTGACGCCGTCAGCGTCAACCCGGCTACCGCGACCGCGAACAATGTCGGACCCACTCCTACCCCCACCGCCACCATCAGCGGAACGCCGATGACGGGCATCACTGTTGGAACCAACTACAGCTTCACGCCGACCGCCAGCGACTCGGACGGTGGCAAGCTCGCGTTTTCGATCCAGAACCCACCGTCGTGGGCAAGCTTTGACACCACGACCGGCCGTCTTGCCGGAAGTCCGAAAATCACGGACACCGGCACCACGCTGAATATAGTTATCACGGCCTCTGACGGTACTGCTAAGGCCTCGCTTGCGGCTTTCAGCATTACGGTCACCGCGACGCCTGTTACGCCGGGGACCGCGACAGTGTCATGGGTCGCTCCAACAGAAAACGTCAACGGCACTGCGTTGACGGATCTTGCGGGCTACAACGTCTACTACGGCACCAATTCAGCGTCTCTGAACGAGAAGGCTGCGGTCTCGAACGCCGGCTCCACGGCCTATACCGTGAACGGCCTGACGAGTGGCACCTGGTATTTCGCTGTCACGTCCTACACGTCTGGAGGGGTTGAGAGCGCGCGTTCCCCGCTATCAAGCAAGACAATCAGTTGATTTGAAACGCGGCATAATGGGCAGTCACGCAGGTGGCTGAGCCCAGTAATGCCCGTGAGATCGAGTCCGAGGTCGCCGACGCGGTGCATTCAAGCTACCGCCAGGTTCACGCGCGGGTGTGCCTGATTGGCGAAGAGCTTCATTCGGCCTTGCACTCCCGACGACGTCCCGGCCTTGGGGGCGCTCATGGCAGAGGTCGGACTTCTGCCGAACTTTCTGCCTGGGGACCTGCGCTGGAAATATTGGCAGGAGCGCGCCGACTGGTGGCCGGGGCCGCGCTCGTTCGTCCTGGTGCGTGACAACGAGATACTCGCGCACGCCGCCGTAGTCCCTGGAACGTATTTCTGGAACGAGCGACGAGTCAGAACGGTTCACGTCATTGATTGGGTCGCCCGGGCCACAGCAGTGGGCGCCGGCGTCTCGCTCATGAAATTTCTGGGTCAGGCCGGCGATGCACTCCTGGCGATCGGCGGCAGCGCGCAAACGTTGCAGCTTCTGCCGCATCTCGGGTTTCGCATACGGGGCTCGGCCACCGGTTATGTCAGGACGCTACACCCAACTGCTGTGCTGGCTCCGAGTGTTCATCCGACGTGGAGGGTGCCGCCGCGCTTTCTGCGCAGCGTCTGGTGGAATCTACGAGCTCCGCGAGGCGGCACTGACGGCTGGCACGTGAGCCGCGTCAAGGCGGACGAGTTGTCCCGGGTCGCTTCCATCCTGCCCCGTCCCATGACCGGTATGGCGGTGTTGGAGCGTAGCGAGGAGTTGTTCCGTTACTCCCTCGATTGCCCTATCGCCGCCATGAGTCTTTTTACGATGGAGCGGGAGGGCCGCGTGCGGGGCTACTTCCTGCTCACGCTCGCGCTGCGTCAGGCGCGCCTGGCGGATTGCTGGATGGATTCGTCGGACCCGGCGGATTGGCGCGCATTGATTCAATGCGCAGTGCGTGAAGCCAGGCGTTATTCGGGCGCGGCGGAGCTTGCTGTCTGGGCGAGCGATCCGATGTTGTCCCGCTGTCTGCGCGAGTGTGGTTTCCATGCGCGCAACGAGGTGCCTGTGCAGCTTCTCGGCCCGCGCGATCCCGCGCTCTTGCCACCGGCACTGCGAGTGCAGATGCTCGATAACGACGCCGCCTACTGGCACCTTGGTCGCAACGAATTCTGGGCCTAAAGGCCCTTCCAGAAATTCATCGAGCCTTAATCGATTTGTCACGAGCGCGGCCTGTGCTGCCGTGACTGCTGCGCTCGCGCGGCGAAATTCCAATCGATTCCGTGAGCTCGCGCTGCCAGCTCGATTCAACATTATCCGGCGCACCGCGCAAAATAATGTCTGTGATGCGCGACACGAGCGCGACTCGCATGTCTGTGCACTGCGACGAGTTGCAATGTGTGAGGCCTGCACGTATTCCTAACACCGTTAAACGGCTATAACAATTGCGTGCATGAGGCAAACCTGCCGCGAGGCGGGGACGCAAAGCCTCCGGTCTCGAGTGATTGAAACTAGAGATAGCGGGGTTGCCGGCGACGCTTGCTGCGGCGAGCGACGGTCGTCATCCCCTATCCCCTTCGTCGCCGAGTTGATTTTTTTTTGTAGCGCCGCTGGTGAAGCCACTGGCGCCGGGGTAGGGCAGATGCATTATTTCCAGCGCCGAGATGCGGCGCTCCTAGCGCGGTACTTCCTATGCGCCACTCTGGCGGCCGCGCTGTCCGCTTGCGGCGGTGGCTCGGGCAACTCCACGGACCCGACTTCGCCTGCCTCGACTACCACGACGACCACTACGGCTCCGGCGTCCGTCAATCCGCCGTCCATCGCCGGCACGCCCGTGACCACGGTCGTCGCGGGTGCGAAGTATTCCTTTCAGCCGAGTGCCTCGGACACCGACGGCGACGCGCTGACCTTCTCGATTCAAAATATTCCGTCGTGGGCAACGTTCGATACGACGTCGGGCCTCCTCACGGGCACACCGACAGCCAGCAATGTCGGTAGCTTTCAATCGATCACGATAAGCGTGGCCGATGGCAAGGCGATTGCGGATCTGCCGCCGTTTACCATCCAGGTCACCGCCGCGCCCAGCACGCCGCCGGTCAACACACCGCCGACCATAGCGGGCACTCCGTCCAAGTCGGTGCAGGCCGGGTCGCACTACGCGTTTCAGCCCTCGGCGTCCGATTCCAACGGCGACCCGTTGGTGTTCTCGATTACGGGCAAGCCGACATGGGCATCGTTCAGTACTTCGACCGGACTGCTCAGTGGCACTCCTGCGAGCAGCAACGTCGGCAACTTCCCGAACATCGTCATCAGTGTCAGTGATGGCAAGACCAGCGTGGCGCTCGCCACGTTCGCGATTGCGGTGACCGCTATTCCGACGCCGCCGACCAACACGCCGCCCAAGATAACGGGCAATCCGGCCACCACCGTGCGAGCTGGAGCGCAGTACTCGTTCCAGCCGGCCGCATCCGATGCCGATGGCAATACGCTGACGTTCGCCATCTCCAACAAACCTTCATGGGCGACGTTCAGTACCACTACCGGACAGCTCAGCGGCATGCCGGCCACTGCGAATGTCGGTACGTACTCGAACATCGTGATCAGTGTTAGTGACGGCACGACGAGTGTTCCGCTGCCCACGTTGAGCATCCAGGTCACCGCGCCTCCGGCGATTCCGCCGACGATCAGTGGCACTCCCCCGACGCAGGCACAGGCCGGCACGGCTTATTCTTTCACGCCCACCGCGAAGGATCCGAGTGGCAAGATGATGAGCTTCAGTGTCCAGAACAAGCCAAGTTGGGCGAGCTTCAGCATCGCGACCGGGCAAGTGAGTGGCACCCCGGGCACAGCTAACGTCGGGACGGATGCGAATATTGTGATCACCGTAAGTGACGGCACGACGAGCGCGGCTCTGCCGGCCTTCACGATCACGGTTGCCGCCGCACCAACGCCACCGCAGACGCAGGGCACGGCGACGCTAAAGTGGGTGGCGCCGACGCTGAACACGGACGGCAGCGCGATCACGAATCTCTCAGGCTACGTGGTCAATTATGGAAACAGCGCAACCGCGCTGTCCCAGAGCGTGAGTATCACGAATCCGGCTACCTTGACCTATACGGTGCAGAACCTGGGGACAGGAACGTGGTATTTCGGCGTGAGTTCCACTGAGAGCGATGGCACGGTGAGCGCGCTATCGACCGTGGTGAGCAAAACGATTCAATGAAGGGCGGGCCCGCGTAGACGGGCCGCCCGAATTTCAATTTAGTCTTTCTTGTTCTTACGACGGCGTGCGACAGCCGCACCCACTGCAGTGACGCCCGCGCCGAGCAGCATCAGGGTCGCCGGCTCCGGCACCGACGTGGGCGCCTGGGCGTGCCCGTTGAATTTCTCCGCTTGCTGGATGTCCGCACACATAGACTGAAGGATCTTGCAGGTGACCGCAGCCTCTGCGCTCGAGACCCCGAACGCCATGAGTGCCGCCACACCGATCAAAGCCAAACGCGTTTGCCGCATAAAAACTGACTCCTACCTGAACACCAAATTCGAAAAACACCAATCCCACTACATAGGGTCTATGCAAGCGCCAGACCAAGTGATGTAACTCGCTGATTCCATGGCCTTTTCAAATCTCCTGGCGCCGTACCTCGGGAACGGAGCTGTAAAGCACATCGACGCGACGTTCGGCGCTTTGCGTGACGTACGTCTCACAATGCCGCGCCCGAGTTCTTGCAGTCTCACCGAAAAATACCAATAAAACAAAGAGTTGCGGTTTGGCGACGGTCGCTGCCTGGTGTTCCCCGGGGTGTTCACTTACTCGACGTGTGGCTCATCACACTCTAGGTCGCCGCGGTGCATGTTAAATCGGCCCACCGACTATGATTCACGCCTCGCGCAGTCACGACTCGCTAGCATGTTGGCTTCCTCACCCGCGCCGCATACCGCACTGAAGAGTGCCGGGCTCATACTTATAGCGATCGTGGCCTATTGGCCCAGCGCCAACGCGCTGTGGGGCTACTGGAGCGATGCGAACTACGGCGGCACGCATGGGTTGCTGGTCGCCCCGTTAGCAGCATGGCTGCTCTTCCGGGCCCGACATCGGCTCGATGCCGCCCCCGTACGTCCCGCCCCCGCCGCTGGTGTGCTGCTGCTGTTGGGTACTGTCGCCTGGTTCGTATTCTGTCGTGCTGGCATCCAGACGCTGCACGTGCTGATGCTGCCCGTTCTGATGGGCCTTTCCCTCTGGGCGGCCTTCGGGCTCCGAGCCGCGCTCTGCGCCGCTTTTCCACTAGCCTTTCTGTACTTCGCCATGCCGGCGTGGGGCATTTTCGTCGGTCCTCTGCAGGCGCTGACGAAGTCGGCGGTGGAAGTGCTCGCGCCGCTGATTGGCGTGCCGGCGCACATGCAGGGCGATCTCGTTATGCTGCCCGGGGTCGGGAATTTCGAGATCGCGCGCGGCTGCAGCGGCGCGAACTTCCTCGCCATGGGCTTGGCTGTTGCGGCCCTTCTGGGCGAGCTCGAGGAGGACCCGCTGTGGCGGCGCGGACTGTTGCTAGGGGTCATGGCCGTACTGGCCATCGTCAGCAATTGGATCCGGGTTCTGATCATCATCAACGCCGGCTACACCACAAACATGCGACATGTGCTCGTATCACGTGGTCATCTAATGTTCGGCTGGGTGTTGTTTACGACCGTGATGGTGCTGTTCGCGTGGTTGTTTGCCCGTCGGGGCATTCAGCCGTCACCGGTTACGGAACCTGCAGCACGGCAGACCGTTTCTCCTGCAGGGATGCCCGCGTACGTTGCAACCATAATGACACTCGTGGCAATGCCCCTCTTGGTTTACGGCTTCATCGCCAGTCTCGATGTGAGAACGCCGCCCCTGTCATTTCAGGCGCCGGCGGGACGTGCCGAGTGGCGTGGGCCGACCACGGAAAGGGGCGATACATGGAAACCCGACTTTGTTGGGCCGCACTCCCAATGGTCCGTCGCCTATCAGGGGCCGGCAGGTCAGGTGGAGACGGTGGCGATCGGCTATCCGATGCAGGGGCAGGGGCGCGAGCTGGTGAACGAGGAAAACTCCCTCTTCGCCGCGACCACCTTCGAGCCCGTGGCCGAGAACAAGGTCTTGCTAAATGGTCAGTCCTACGTGGAAATTGTTGCTGCCGACGATCACAACCGGCGCACGCTGGTGTGGTACGTCTACGATATCGGCGGTCGCGAGTTCGTGACCCCACTGTTCTCGCAGCTCTGGTATGGCGTTCGCTCTCTCGGGGGGCCGCCGTATTCTGTATTGTTCGCGTTCCGGACCGCGTGCGAATCGTCGTGTGATTCGGCGCGGGACACACTTAGGAGCTTCGTGAAAGCAATGGGACCCGATTTCCTCGCTTCCGTGTCCAACGCACCACAGCGCAGCGCTGCTTCGAGGCCGATATGACATTCGGCCGCTTCCTTGCGCTGCTACTCATCGCTGGCTCCGCCTTCGCGCAGCCGCCCGCGACGGCACCCTCGAAGGCACCCGCCGTGCCGCCCGGCGTCCCCGTGGCTATCGCGCCGGCAGCGCAGACCGTCAACCCTGACCAGTATGTCATCGGACCGGGTGACACCCTGCAAGTCTTTGTCTGGCGCAATCCCGAGATGACCGCCACAGTGCCTGTCAGACCTGACGGCAAGATTTCGACGCCGCTCGTGGAAGACATGGTGGCCGTGGGCAAGAACCCTTCGGCACTCGCACGCGACATCGAGAAAGTGCTGTCGGAGTATGTCCGCGCGCCAACTGTGAATGTCATTGTCACGCAGCCCGTGGGCGCTTTCGGCCAGGTGCAGGTGATCGGTCAGGTCACGCGACCCGGATCGCTGCCTTACCGGGCGGGAATGAAGTTGCTCGATGCGGTCCTCACGGTCGGTGGTGTCACCCAGTTCGCCGCTGGCAACCGGACGAAGGTCGAGCGCTCCGCGCAGGGCTCGAAACAGGAAATCAAAGTTAAACTGGACAATCTGCTCAACAAGGGCGACATGAGCCAGAATCTGCCGCTGCAACCCGGCGATGTGATCGTAGTGCCCGAATCACGCTTCTAACGCACCATGGAATCCCTCATTCAACAAGGTCTGGGCATCTTTCGCGATGTGTTCCGTTATCGCTGGGTGGCATTCGCCATTGCCTGGGGCGTCTGCCTCGTGGCGTGGCCTGTCGTGCTCTCGATACCCCCTAAGTACGAGGCGCGGGCGCGTGTGTTCGTCGACCCGAGCACGGCGTTGAAGCCGGTGATCCAGGGTCTCGCGATCGAGCAGGATCTGAATGCCGAGCTCAATCTGGTGCGCCAGTCGCTGTTGAGCCGGCCCAACCTGCAGAAGATCGTCACCGAGGCCCGGCTCGCTCCGCAGCCGCTCAGCCCCGCTATCGAGGCCCGTTTGCTGGATGACTTGAGCCAGCGAATCGATATCGAGGCCGTGTCGCAGCCGACCGCGAGCGACAATCCCGTCCCCAGCAAGGTGTACACCATCAGCTTCGACGACAGCGATCGCGGCCGCAGTCTGAAAGTCGTGCAGATCCTGCTGAAGGCCTTCATGGAAGGCACGCTCGGTGGCAAGCGCAAGGATTCCGAGGAAGCGCAGAAATTCGTCGAGGGGCAGATCAAGGACTACGAGGCGAAGCTCGGTGAGGCCGAGGAGCGGCTCGCGGACTTCAAGAAGCACAATGTCGGCATGGTTCCGGGCGCTCAGCAGGGGGGCGACTATTTCACCCGGCTGCAAACCGAGATCGACGCGGAAAAGAAGGCTCAGACCACCCTGGGTATCGCAGTGACCCGGCGTACCGCGCTCGCTGAGCAACTGCGCGGTGAAGCGCCGGCGGCGGCCGGGGCAATGGGAGGGACGGGCCCGGGCGGTGTCCCTATCCGTGGCGGCACCCTGTCGCAAATCCAGGAGACCCAGGCCAAGCTCGATGAGCTCCTGTTGCGGTTCACCGATAAGCACCCCGACGTCATTGCGCTCCGCCAGACACTCGCGGACCTCAAGCAGCGTCGCGCGGCCGAGCTCGATGCACTCAGGCGAGGTGATGCAGGCGCCGCCGCGGCTTCCGGCGCAACCTCGAATCCCGTGTATCAGAGTATCCAACTGCAGTTGAACCAGGCCGATGTGGAGATCGCGGGGCTGCGCGGCGAGTTGGCCGATCACCAGGTGAGAATTTCCGAGCTGCGCCGCATGGTCGACACCCAGCCGCAGGTCGAGGCCGAGTTCGCCCGGCTCAATCGCGATTACGCGGTCAACAAATCACAGTACACCGCGCTCGTGGAGCGCCTCGAGAAGGCGCGCCTCGGCGGCGAGGCGGAGGCTACCGGATCGGTGCGCTTCGAGATCATCGACCCTCCCACGGCCGATCCGAATCCCGTTTCGCCCAAACGCTCGGCCCTACTGGCGACGGTCTTGCTGGTTGGCCTCGGCGCCGGCGCCGGCGTGGCGTATCTCGTTACGCTGGTGAAACCTGTCTTCCACTCGGCGAAGCAACTGGTCGAGCGCACCGGGGTGGCGGTATTGGGCGTGATCAGCGAGACACGTGTCGCCGGCGGCCCGGCGGTGTCGCATCGCCGTCAGTATCTGTTGTATTCGCTGGCCTGCAGTACGTTGCTGGTCGGCCTGGTCTTGGTGGTGTTGGTGGGACGAACTTTCGCGCCGCTGGCCTTGGGCCTGGGGCGCAATTAGGAAGCGAAGGCAGGTTATGAGTCTCGTAGAGAAGGCGCTGAAGAAGCTGCAGGACGCGCGGCGCGAGGCCGGGACGGGTCCCGACACCCTGCGCCGCGGAAGTCCGGATAGCGCGGAAGTTGCGAAAGTTGCCCTGGCGGTACCCACACCGTTACGCAGCGAGCCGCCGCCATCCGTCGGGATTGTACGTAGCTCGAAGTACGTCACGGTTGACATCGGCGCCTTGCGTGCCGCCGGCTTGTTGGCTGTCGAGGAGCAGGAGCGCCGCGTTGCCAGCGAGTATCGCCAGATCAAGCGCCCATTGATCGCGGGCGCATTGGGTCGGGGGACGCCGGCCGTGCACAACGGCAGGATTATCATGGTGGCCAGCGCGTTGCCCGGCGAAGGCAAATCATTCACGAGCGTCAATCTTGCCTTCAACATGGCGCTGGAAAAGGATACCAGCGTATTGCTCGTGGACGCCGATCTCCCCAAGCCGCAGATCAGCGGCGTTTTTGGAGTCAGCCGGGAGCCTGGCCTGGTCGATGCGCTGCTCGATGAAACGCTGGATGTCGAGTCGCTCGTCATTCCCACGAGTGTGCGGGGCTTGAGCCTGCTCCCCGCGGGGCGCCCCGACGGGAACGCGACTGAGCTGCTGGCGAGCGACCGGATGCAGCGGTTGGTCACGAGTCTGGTGACTGCCGATCCGCGTCGCATCGTGTTATGTGACTCGCCACCGCTGCTACTGACGACAGAGTCGCGCGTCCTGGCGACCGCAGTGGGACAGATTGTCATTGTCGTGCGCGCGGAGTCGACCACTCACCAGGCGGTCGTCGACGCTCTGGCCTGCATACCTGAAGGAAAGTCCGTCGGGCTGGTACTCAATCAGTGCCGCACGGCACCGGCTCATGAGTATTACGGCTACGGTGAATACGGCTATCACGGCCGCACCGCTGAGTGACGGGCTGTAAAAAACAGTCACCGTTTCGGGGGAGCAATGATGACAGGTAGCGCGCAGGGCAACGGGCTCCGGCGACGGGCCGCGTGCGGTCTATCGGCAGCAGTGCTCATGTTGGCGGTGGCGCCCCAGAGCAGGGCCGAGCTGGCCTACGACATCCTTGCCGGCGTCGGAGAGACCGATAACGTGCGGCTGACGCCTACCGACAAGCGCAGCGATACGATCGCCACCGCCGGTTTCGATCTCACGTGGCGGGAGCGGCGTCGCACGCTCGATGCCGACGTCACGGCCGATGTCGAGTATCTCGATTTTCTCCGCCACAGTTATAGCGGGGAAGTGATTGGCAACGTCCTGGCGAACCTGCACCTCATCCTGCTGCCACAGGTGCTGCGCTGGTCCTTCAACGAGAATTTCGGTCAGACCAGCATCGATCCCGCGGCTGCCGCTACCCCCAACAATCGCGAGAACATCAACAACTTCAGCACCGGCCCGGACCTGACCCTGCCGCTCGGAGCGACGGACGCGTTGCTGGTAGATGCGCGCTACTCGAATGTCAACTACCAGGTGAGTCAGCTCAGTAGCAACCGCTACTCCGCGGGTGTCGGCGCACGGCACGAGTTGTCCGCGGCGAGTGGCATCTCCCTCAATGCGGAGGATGAGTTGATTCGTTTCGCCAATAGCCAGGCCAATCCGGACTACGACCAGCAGGAAGCGTACTTTCGGTACGATGCCACCGGCGCGCGCACGCGTATGAGCTTCGATGCGGGCTACACCAGGCTCAAGTTGCAGACGACGCAAGTCAGCGGCTTTCTGGCCCGCCTTGAACTGACGCGGCAGCTCACGGCGTCGCAGACGCTGACCTTCACGGCCGGCCATGACTACTCCGACGCGGGGAACGAATTTCTGCTCCTGCAGGCGCTCGGCGGCGCGAATCTCGCGACCCAGGCCATCGGTGCCAGCAGCAGTCCCTTCAAGCAGAACTATGTCACTCTGGGCTGGGGCTTCCAGGCCCGCCGTACCGGCTTCGGCGTCGATGCGGGGCACTTCAAACTCACCTATTTGGAAAGCAATCTTCTCAACGAGGAGCGAACTACGGCAGGCGCGCACGTCACGCGGCGCCTGACACCGAGGGTGGAGGCAGGCTTGTATGTGAGCTATCTCAAGGAAGCATTCCGCAACCTCGGGGGCGGCAACTACAACCAGCTCGACACCACCGCGCAGGTGACCTACCGTGTCAACGCCAAGCTCACAGTCGACTTCGAGCTGGCCCGTACGCGCCGTGATAGCGACCTGAGCTCCTCGACTTACACCGACGATCGCGCGTGGCTCAAAATCAAGTATGGTCGCGCGCTGCCACCGGCGCCGGTCGCGGTAGTGCCACAGCTGCCGGCATTCCCGAACCAGCAGCGTTAATAGACTTGACGACGATGACCGCACCGACACTGGCGACGCTGTCGCAGCCCCCATCCGATTGGGACGTGTTCGTGCGGTCGCGGCCTGCCGCGAGCGTCTATCTGCTGAGTGGCTGGGCTTTGTTGCTTCGCGAGGTCTTCGGCCACGAGGCTTACTTCATCGAGGCTCGCGATTCCACCGGAGCGCTCGTCGGCATCCTGCCCCTCGTCTTGCAGAAGAGCCGTGTGTTTGGGCACTTTCTGACCTCGATGCCGTTTTTCAACTACGGTGGCGCGCTTGCGGACGATATGGAGGTCATGCGGCTCCTGATGGAGCATGCGCGCGCGTTGGCGCAGAAACTGCGCTGCCGCTACGTGGAGTTTCGCGACGCCGCGCAGCGGCCGGGCGACTGGCGTGTGCGCACCGACAAGGCCACACTGGTTCGCGAGTTGCCGGCGGACGTCGCCACGCTCTCCAAGCAGCTCGGGTCGAAGCTGCGCTCGCAGATCAAGCGCGCCGAGCGCGAAAATCCGTCGGTCCGTGTCGGCGGCGCCGAGCTGCTGAACGATTTCTACAATATTTTCTGCCGCACCATGCGTGATCTGGGCACGCCGGTGTATCCACGCCGTTTCCTGGCGGCCATTCTCGAGCGTTTCCGCGATGAGTGCCTGTTGGTTATCGTCGACCGGGCCGGGGTTCCGGCTGCCGGAGGCTTTCTGATCCTCTCCAATGGTCGCGCGGAAATTCCCTGGGCGGCTTGCCGGGAGGACGCGAAGGCGGCGGGCTTCAACATGAGACTCTACTGGGAAGTGTTGGGCGCCGTGGTTGAGCGGGGCTGCCGGCAATTCGATTTCGGGCGCTCCACCATCGACAGCGGCACCTACAAGTTCAAGCGGCAATGGGGCGCCGAGCCGGTGCAGTTGTATTGGCACCGGTGGGAGCAGCGGCCGGCCGCCGCGTCGGACTCCGCGCAGCCCTCTGGCGAGGGCAGGGTCATGCACTATGCGACCGAGGTCTGGAAGCGCTTGCCGTTGGGAATGGCAAACACGCTGGGTCCGCTCGTGAGCCCCAGCCTGCCCTGGTAGTGGCCGCCCGTGAAACGCCAGCTCAAACAGCTCACACAAAATCTGCTGGCGCCCTTCGCGCCAGTCATATGGCGCCCGCGGTCGGGGCCCCGCCTGCTCGTGCTCATGTATCACCGCGTGTTGCCCTCGGACCATCCGGACCGCCCGCACGAGCAGCCGGGTATGTTCGTCTCCCCGCAAACACTGGCGCTTCATCTGGGTATTCTGAAGGCGCACTTCGAGATCATTCATCTCGAGGACTGGGCGCGTGACGTCGCCAATGGCCGGCCGGTGCCGCGCCTGGCCTGCGCTCTCACTTTCGATGACGGTTGGCGGGACAACTTCCAGTACGCCTTCCCGATTTTGCAGGCGCAGGCCGTGCCCGCCACCATCTACCTGTTATCCGACCTGGTGGGAACCCGATATAGCTTCTGGCCGAACAGGTTGGCACGGCTGTTAGGCGACCCGCGCAACAGCGATTCCCAACACGGCTGGCCCGACTGGCTCGAGCGCGAGCTGCTGCAGATCGGTGCGCCGTCGTCGGCGCGCTCGACTCTGTCGATGACGCAGATCGATACGGTGATCGCGAACTGCAAATCCCGCTATACGGACGCCGAGTTGGGGCGTTTGTTGGATAGCACGGCGGCCGGCAGCGCGCAGGGGGGCGGCGCTCGCGACCTCATGAACTGGGATGAGATCCGACAGATGGCCGCGGGTGGCCAGATCCGATTTGGATCGCATACGCGCCGCCACACACGCCTCGATGCGCGCGCGCCGGCTGAAGTGTTGCAAGACGAGATCCAGGCGTCCCGCGGTCTGATCGAGGCACAGCTGCAGACCCCCGTCAGCTCCTTCTGTTACCCGAATGGAGATCATTCTCCAGCGGCGCTCGACCTGGTACGGCGCTCTTACGCCACCGCCGTGACGACCCGGAGAGGTTGGAACTCGGTGTCCTCCGATGCGCATCTGTTGAACAGAGTTGGATTGCACGAAGACGTGTCGAGCACCGCGGCGGCCTTCTTGTCACGACTCTCGCGAGCCGTTTCGGCGTGAGCGCCGCTTCGGAAGCAATTTTTCGTAGAGACTCGCGTATTCCTTCAGCACCGATTCGAGGCTGAAGGACGCGACCACACGCTCGCGCGCGGCGACGCCTAACCTACCGCGAAAGTCAGCGTCAACGAGTGTTCGCCGCAAGCCCTCGGCGAGGGCTGTGGGATCTTCGATCGGCACCAGGACACCGGATATCTCCGGCTCGATGACTTCCTGTGGGCCACCGCTGCGGGTCGCTACGACCGGCAGTCCGCACGCCATGGCTTCGAGAAAGGCCAACGACAGTCCTTCACTGCGCGAGCTCGAGACGAACACGTCGAAATTCCGATACAGGGCCGGGCTGCCCTGGCGGAAGCCCAGGAAATGACAACGGTCCTCGAGGCCGAGGGAATCCCGTAACTGCAGCAGAGGTCGCATGGCGGTCTCATCGCCCTGACCGACGATGGCGAAGCGGCAGCGGGGCACCTGGGGCGCGACGAGGGCTGCGGCCTTGAGCAGCACGTCGTACGATTTAGGCGCCCGGATGTTGCCGACCGCGCCGATCAATAGCTCATCGGGTTGCATACCGAGCTCGGCGCGCAGTTCTGCGTCGCGCGGCTCTCCGGCGGGCGCGGGTGAATACTTATCGGTGTCGACACCGTTGCGGATCAGGAGGATGGATTCGGAGGGCACGCCGAACCCCATCAGGGCCTCCCGGGTACTCGTGGAGACCGCGACGAGGGCCGAACAGCCATGTAACAACAGCCAGCGCTTGAAGGAGGCGAGCTTGCCCACCGAGCGCAGGTCTGTGGGACCGTGGATCACGGAAATCACAGCAGTGCCCGTCAGCAGGCCCACCAGGGCCCCGTAGACGGCGGAACCCAGCAGGTGGGTGTGAATCAGGCGCACACGGTTGTGGCGCGCGGCGGCCACCAATGACCACAGGTACCTTATGTTCAGTGAGCCCTTCGCCCGTAGCAGCAGCGGTTGCAGCTGCAGTGTCCGCAGTTGGCCTGAAAGCCAACCTTCGCCCGGAATGATGGCCAACGAGTGCGTACCACGCTGCCCCAGCTGGGATGCGAGCTGGGAGAACACGGTTTCCGCGCCACCCGGGCCGCCCGTGTCGATGAGGTGCATGACCGTCGGCCCCTGCGCCTGAGCGCTGCTCTCGCACGTGGTGGGGCTCATCATCGGTCTCGGAACGTGGCTGCGACGTACTGGCGAAAGGCCGTTAGAGACGGCACAGGGTCGTTCCAGCGCAGGAACTCGTAGCGGGTGTGCGGCTGCCAGGGCCGCAGGAACTCGGAGAGGGCGCCGATCTTATGTCGTACGGTCGGGGTCCAGCGTCGATCCTTCAGTCGGGCATAGAGGTTGTCCAGGTCACCGAGCCACCAGCGCAGTCGATTGCCGATGGCGTATCCGCTCGGCACGTCGGGTCGGGTGCCGGTGGCGAGTTGGTAGAGGAGCCAGGGAAAGTCCGCGCCGCTGTCCACGGCGAGCTGCAGGGAGCCCCAGAAGCGCGCGTTGATTTCGATGAGCCATGCGCGGCCGGCGGCATCGATTTTGAATTCCACCATGGCCACACCGTGCCATTGCAGCGAATCGAGAATTTTCCGTGCGGCCGCGACACCGTCCGTGGGCAAGGGCACGCTCTCGCAGAGCACGCTGACACCGCCGCTCGGGGGCTTTTCCCGAATGCGCCGGTGGGCAAAGAAAAACAGCGGTTGGCCCTGCTCGTAGAGGCCGAATACACCCGCCCCGTGGCCCTCGACGAATTCCTGGAGCAGCAGCTCATCGGTCTCGTCGATGAGCATTTCCGCCACGACGCGCTTCAGGTCGGCGGCATCCCGCGCATATCGGACGGTCCGTTTAGTGGTGCCGGTCCCCAGGCGCATGGCGGATCGGCGCGGCTTGACGACGACCGGATAGGAGAACGTGCGATTTGCGAGTTCCCCGCGTGTTGCCTGCGAAACGATGGCCGTCTCCGGGACCAGCACTCCCGCCTGTCGGGCCTGGAGGAAGAGCTGATACTTGTCGCTCACGGCCTCGTACGATTCCAAGCTGGGCAGCGCGGTGCGCAGCGCGGGCAGGCGTGGTGCCGCCTGCAGAACCAAGGGCACCGTCACGTCTGTCATGGGCAGAAGGACCGATCCGGGAAGTCGCGCGTTGAGATCTTCGAGCCAGGTCGTAAAGTGCTCGGGGGAGGCTGCGGGGTCCGGATAAGTGAGTGTGGACCGGCAGAACCGCGACGCGGTGGCGAGCGCGCCCGTACTAGCTTCGGCAACCCAGACATTGACACCATGCCGTCCGAGGGAGCGGACTGTGGTGAGCGCGGATCGTTGATTGCCGTCGAGAACGACCGCGGAGGCTGCTGGCTGCAATCGAATTTTCTCCAGGCTTGAAACGCCTCTCACTTAGAGTTTGTGATAGTCGTCTATAATCGTGCTGCGGTCGTAGATATATAACTCAAAAATCGATGCTTCGCGTTCGTGCAAGGCTCAGCTCCGCGGTGGAGCGCAGCGCGTTGGCGCTGGGATGGCTCAGAGCCGATCGCCTGCGTCAATGGGAGACCTGCGAGCGACTCATTTTTGTATGCTCGGGAAATATCTGCCGCAGCCCCTACGCGCAGGAAGCGGCGCGGCGACACGGCTTGGCAGCGGTTTCGTGTGGTACACACACCCGTAACGGCCTACCCGCCAACGATTCCGCGGTCCGCGAAGCCGCGCATCGTGGTGTGGATCTCAGCGCCCATAAGACCACGCGATGGGAGGATTTGAAGGTTGAAAAAGGCGATGTCATTGTCGCGATGCAACTGCAGCACGCACTTGCCGTACTGCCTCGAGCCCGTGGCGAGGGCTTCCCCGTCGTTGTTTTCAGCTCCCTCCTGCCACGCTTCAGGACGGTTTGGGATCCTTACGGCAAGCCGGACGAGCAGTTTCGCGAAGTTTTCAACCTCATCGACACCGGCATGGCGCGTGTAGCGCGCCTTCACGCACCCGGAGCGGTCGAGACGAAATAATGATCCACAGTGCAACAGCACCGCGCACCTTCATCGGTCAACTCGTCAAGGAGCTCGTGGGGAGAGTGCTCGTCACTTGCGGTCTTCACCACCGCCTGCTGCAAGGTGGCGCGATCGTGGTGGCCTTCCATTCCGTCACGCGCGAGCCCTCCGATGGCGCGCTTCGCTGCCAGGTGCGCGATTTCGACAGCTACTGCCGCTTTTTCGCCGAGCACCTGCGGACCGAGACTTTTTCGCGCGTCGTCGAGCGTTTGCAGGGACATGAGCCGCTCAACGGCGAGCTGAGCATCACCTTCGACGATGGCTACGCTGACAATGTCGAGCTGGCGCTCGAGGTCCTGCAGCGTTGGAAGCTTCCCGCCACGTTTTTCGTCTCGACCGGCTTCATGGAGACGAATGAGCAGACCGCCTGGGACAAGGATGCGAATGTCGAGAGTCGCTGGATGTCCTGGGCACAGGTGAAGGAACTGATCGAGCGTGGGCACGAGATAGGCTCCCACACCGTCTCGCATGCGAACCTGGGCGAGCTGCCTGGCGCGGAGGTGACCTCGGAGCTGCGGCGCTCGATGGAGGACTTGTTACAGCGAACCGGTATCGCCCCCGCCCATTTCGCGATTCCCTACGGGCGGGCGTTCAACTCACTCGCGGAGACGGTGGCGATCGCCCGGCAGCTCGGGTTCCGCAGCGTCTCGCTTTGCCGGGGCGGGGTGGCGGATCACGTCAACAGCACCTGCTGGATCGAGCGGTGGCCGATCGACCCGACCGACTACATCTCACCCTACGGGTGGCTCGTCGACGTCATACGCGATTGCAGGGCGTTGCGCCGCCGCCAATCGCTTCCAGCGGCGGCGGCGGCCCGGTCCAGTGTTACTGGACCGTGACGTTGGCGGGCGGGTTCGGGACGGGCGTACCAGTGGTGGTGGTTCCTCCCGATGATGAGCCGGCGCTGCCGGCGAGTACGGGCGCACCGATGAAGGCATTGCCGGCGGCATCTTTATTGCTAGGCGTGTCCGTCGTTATAGTAACGTCGTCCACATAGAGCTGCTGAGTTGCCGGGGCGTTGCCGTTCCAGTAGGTGAACAGATAGAAGGACTCCACGTAGGTGCTGGCGTCCTTGAGTTGATACTGATCCGTCAGATCCGCGATCAGCGTGTTGTTTTTCCAGATCTTTACCTCACCCACACCCCCTGCGGCCTTGGTCCTGGTATCGATGGTGTAATGCAGCTCGTACGTTTCCCACTTGCCGGTCGCGATGTTGTTCGCCGAGGTGCCGATCGCCCGGACGTTGCCCTGGCTCTCGTAGTAGTAGGAGAACGGCGCGGTGATCTGCTTGCCCAACGTCTGGTCCCAGACGGAGCCGCCGGGAGGATTGATGTACAGGTCGTTGTAGCCCATGTTGGCATTGGACGGGCTTGCCGTATGCACGCGCATGAACTTCAGCCACGGACTGGCGGTGTAGTTGAATCCGGCAGGGACATACAGGGCGAGCCGGATCCACAGATTCGAGCCGGAGGTGAGATGCGTGGGAAACTGGTAGATGCCACCCCACTGGTCCCAGCCGTCGCTGCCCCCGGTGACGCCCAGCTGACAGCTTTGGGTGCTGCCCGTGGGGACCTGCGCCGTCGAGTAGTGCATGAGGGTGAACGCGTTCGTCCACTGGTTGGCCCCGCCGCCTTGTGCGACCTGCGCGCCGGCGGTGCCGCCCTGGCAGGCGAGGTTCGTGGTCCACGCGCTGGCGGTCTGGGAGAGAATCAGGGAGAGCGCCGGCAGGGCGAGTGCGGCGAGGAGTTTAGCGGTGCTTTTCATCAAATGGCCTCGGTTCTGCGACCGATGAACGGTCCGTTCAGGGTTTGTAACGATAATGAGTTTCGGCGATCCGCGGCGGTCCGACCTGGACGTAGATCATGGAATCAACGGCTGGTCGCAAGTGGCTGCTGTGTTGCAGAGCGTCACCTATGCGCGACGGGACTGTATGGATGATAATGGCTGGAACGTCGCAAAATCCACTGTCTCCAATCACCTACGAGACGCGACGTGTTGTCGGTGATCGGCGACCGCGAGCGCGGCAATTCCAGGGAATTCACTGATCCGGTGGAGCACTTTTCGCAGTGATGGTACCAACACCGGGCGGCGCGCAGCGGCAACTGTCCGCCAACGACGCACAGCTCGTCAATGTCGAGATGTTGGAACTGCGGCCGCGGGCCTTGTGGCGTGCGTTCCGCGGCGAGCATTTCGGCTTCATCTGCATCGCCATTTACCTCATTCTGGAGTATTTGAAGCCGGAGCAGGCCTACCCCATCTTCGGGCTGCTGCCGCTGCTGCGTTTCTCGGTCATCGGCGCGATCCTGGGTTTTTTTATCGACAAGACCGCCAGAATCGCCAACTCGCCGTTCAACTGGCTCATCTGCCTGTTCGTGTTGGAATGCGTGGCGTCGGCTTGGCTCGCCTGGAGCCCGGCCTACGCGTTCGAAAAATTCAGCATTGTGACGACCTGGATGATCGTCTTCTTCCTCATCAGCAGCATTGTCAACACCGAGCGCCGCCTGTTCCTGTTCCTGCTGGCGTATTTTCTCGCCAACTTCAAGATGTCGCAGTTCGGTTTCTTCAGCTGGGTGGGGCGCGGCTTCGGTTTCGCCAGTTGGGGTATCACCGGTGCCGGTTGGTTCCGCAACTCCGGCGAGCTCGGCCTGGAGATGTCGCTGTTTCTGGCCTACACGACCTGCTTCATCTTTTTCCTGCGCAAGTACTGGGGCCGCTGGACGCGCTGGTTCATGTACCTCGTGGCGATCAGCGCCGCCGGCTGCGTCATCGCCTCGAGCTCGCGCGGCGCCATCGTCGGGGT
>JAQGOE010000353.1 GCA_028293725.1 Gammaproteobacteria bacterium
ATCCAAGCGTCGATGCTGAGCACGACTATGCAGACCCATTCATTCAGGAGGCGTGGGAGGCATGGCAAGTGGCGCTAGCCGGTGCGCCTTCCGCTGCCCGCACGATGGCCCCAACTCAGGACTTACGGGAGACATTGCGAGATGTATGTCTGTGGCTGAAATCTGCACTCGGATGTAAGGAGTGGGTTTGGGAGTTAGACCAGCGACTTGCTGCAATGAGGTGTCTTGAAGAGGCCGAGGTGCTGTTAAGTTCACCGGCCGAGACGCCGGCGGCTCAAATGCAACGTCAGCCAGAAACGATTGCCGCACTGCTGAGATCGCCCTTTGCGATGCAGGAAGTGATCAACGATTACCATCGGCTGGAGGCCAATGCGGACGCCATGGGGTTCCCCGCGAATGAGGCTGTTCCGCAGCTTGACGCGAGACGCAAGGAGTTGGAGGCGTATCGAAACGATCTGCAGATAGCACGACGCGAAGAACCCGGGCACATACTCGTCGTAAACGGATACGAGCGAACCAGTGTTGAGACGCCTCGCGACTGCGGTGATGCGTGCGATCTCTTCCCATAGTCATACGCTCAAGTCCGGTAGGCACCCTAGGAACTGGGTTCGGGCCACACTGACATCGCAAATGCGAGGGGCAAGTGTCACAGAAAAGTCTTTCGATGTTCGCTGATCAGCACAGTACGGTACGGGCATTCCCACGCACCTCCTAGGGGAAGTTGAGATGGCGGCAGGTCGATACCATTGGAGCAACGCCGCACCTACGGCGCGATTTTTCACGCTACACGCGATCGCGTGTCTACCGCTACTCGCCCTCGCGCTGCATCCCTCCTGGAACGGACTCTACATTTTGCTTGCTACGATCGCCCTACTCGTGTGGATCGAGAAAGTCCAGAAGATGACGCTGCAGGCGTTCTTCCGCTCGCTCAACATTGTTATGACGGGCCGCGTGAAATCCTCATTCAATCTCTTGAAGGCTCTCGGCCGGTGACAGGAACACAAATGCCCGAAAACCTTCATGGCCAAAGACCCACGTATGTTGGGGTAGACGACGGACACTACGCTTGCAAGGTCGTGACCGAAAGTGGCCAGATGTTCTCCATACCTTCTCGCGCGAAGTCGGGGAAACACTTGATCGCCTGGCAGGGGGCGAGCGATGGCCTGGATGGAGGTATCTACACCGCCGAGGAGGGCACGAGCTTTACGGTCCACGCACACCTGTCCGAGTGTGACGACACCCGCTTTCGCGACTATCCACTCTCGCCTCTCAACCGCACCTTAGTGCATCACGCGTTACGCAAGGCCGGCTTCGCTGACAAGCCTGTGAGTATCGCCACTGGACTACCCGTGTCGTATTACTACGTCGGCGGCGAGCGCAACAGCGCGCTGATCGATGGCAAGGTTAAAAATCTCAAACGTGGCGTTCGCTGTGAGTCCGGCAATTGCGCTCAGATCATTGAGAATGTGGTCACGACAGAAGCGATTGCGGCCTACTTCGACCAAGTGATTGCCATGGACGGTAAGGCAACGCCCATCTACGAAGAGGTTGAGACCGCCTGTATTGGCGTAATTGACATGGGCGGCAAGACGACCAACAGCGCTGTCATTTTGCCGGGTGGCTCGCAGGTGGACGCCGCGCGCTCGGGCTCCAGTGATGTGGGCGTACTCAGGCTCAACGATCAAATCGAGGCGGCGCTGCGCACACATTTCGGGTTCGATCAGGTCCCACCCCCGATCATTGAAGCGGCCATCAAGACTGGGCGCATAAAGGTGTTTGGCAAAGAGCACTCGGTCGAGACAATCGTCCACGGAGCGAAGGAGGCCCTGGCTGATGCCGTCATGGCAACGGTTCGTACCAGAATCGGCTCTGGCAAAGATCTCGAGTGGGTGCTTTTTGTGGGTGGAGGCTCGATCGTGCTACGCGAGCAATTCGCGAAGCAATTCCCGCACGCGCGATTTCCCGAACGTCCTGAATTCGCCAACGCGCGGGGCATGCTGAAAATCGCTAAGTACGTCTTTGGACAGCGGGAGTTGGAATCGTGAGGCAAAAACGCTATCCGCTGCTGCTCAATCCGAAGTATCCGCCCGAGCGGCAAGTTCTCTCGGCGCTGAATACCGTTCCGGATGGTGAGCGGGCCGGATTTTTACGTGCCCTCATCTTACTTGGACATCAGGAGATTGAACGTGATGCGGCACGCCACCGCGGGTACCTGAAGCCGGACCCGGCTCGGTGAGCTCGATGGCGCAAGAACGCATCGAGTTGCGGCTCAGTCCCGCGAATCCGGAGGAGCAGGCCCTCAATGAAGCCCTGCTGCGCGAGGGCGACGGGTATGGGGCTAAGGGTCGCTTCTTAAAGGCACGCGTGCTGCGTGGCTATGTGGCGTTCGTGCGGGAAGTCGAGAGCATCCGCCGCGAGACTGACCCCCTGGCTGCATTGGATCGCATCGCCCAATCGGTCAATTCAGGACACTACCGTGTGTTGCGCGCGCTGCTGTACGCTCGGACCGCAATCTCCGACGCGCGCGCCGGGGGTGGGGTCGACGCACCCGGCCTCGGGGAGCACACCAGTGAGGAGCTGTTAGAGCCAGCGACTGACAACCAAGCCGAGTTTCCTCCCGATGACACCCCGCCAGCCGCGCCGCCCCCACGTACACATAGCAACGCAGTGCCGGCGCAGGCCTCCAGGACTGGGCCGCGGGTTGACGCCGTGCCTGACTGGTCGATGTTCGCGCAGATCGCAGGCAAAAAGAGTCGGTAAGTGGCTACGCGATCGCAGGGACAGGAATCCTCCTTCTCGTTCGATGATCCGTTGCTCATCGGCGCAGGTGTTGTAACGGTATATGCCGGTGGCTGGGCGCTCTGGCATTTCGGCCACGCCCAGCTGGCCGAGGTGTACGCTTACAGCCGCTACCTCGAGTTCTTCCTCCTTCGAGCGCTGGGAGAGATGATCTCCCTGCCGGGGATTCGCACGGTGCACCGGTGGATTGCCACGCTGTGTGCCCCGGATGGGCTCGCAGGGTCTTGCGAGCGGGACTTCTCAACGGTCAGTTGGTCGGAGATCGCCAACTCCTCGCTGTACGTTAATTTACTGGCGCTCGTCGGCCTGATGGCGTATTGCACGCGCCTCTTCCGCCGCGCCAATCGCCAGCACCCTAAGCTGCGGTACGCGAGGAGTCACACCATCCACACCTTCGTGGACGAGTTGAAAGACGCACGCAATCCAAAGGATGGCGGCCTGCTTTATCCTCACCTGCGACTCTTCAGCGCGCTCGACCTGGTGTCTGCACCGCTCGATGACCCAGTGTTTGGAATGTCCGAAACCTCCAGACAATTTATGTTCAAGCATGCCCTCGTACTCGACTGGCGGGCGGAGCCCGAGAGTTTGTGGGCGCCCACACTCGACCGCGCGAAAGCGACTAACGTCTTTCGGGCGCAACTGGGCAGTCACTGGACCTCCTCTGCCAATCTCTCCCCAGGGGAGACCTTGGCCGCAGCAGTCACCATGTCGCGCGTGGCTGCGACCGATCCGAGCCTAGATTCTGCGGCATTCAAACGCGCAATGCAGGCCAGTGAGGCGATGATTCGATTCTGTTGGGATCAATTCCGGCCTCCGCCGGTTCAACGTGGTCGGAATCGGCAGCCCGCTGCCGATCCTCACGCCTGGCTGCATCCCTCCATCGATCTCTGCGAACCGCGCGAAATCATCGGGCGTTACATTGGCCATCCAGCAGTGCAGGCGGTCCTCGAGCGCCACGCTTTCACCCGGACCGTGCTTTTTTCATTGTTCATAAACGCACGGCGGCTGGGCGTGTTGCAGCCCGCAGAACTACGGTGGTTACGGTTCTACGACCGAGGACTGTGGTACGCCATTGAGACCTTTGGCCGTGAGGCAGGCTTTGCGGAAGCAGCCGGGGTTTTGTCGCACTATCTGTATGAAGTGCGCGCGGGGGTGAGCATTCCCGAGCCGCAGCTCGACAAGGCGGTTTCAGGGTTAGAGACGGCCCTGTCTCGATATAAATTCACGACCGACGATCGGGACCGCTACTGGAGGCAACATCCCACGCAAAGTCAGGCCCCGCCGGCCGCGCCCAGCGGCGCGGGATCGCAACACCGCGTAGCGGACATTGCCAACGCCGTCATGCACGTCCCCGCGTAGGCGGGCCACGGCGCGGCCCCTGTGCACCCCTTTTGGCACCGAGGCGGCGACCCGCGACGCTTTGGGGGGAAAATCCCCAAGCACAGCGTTGCTTTAGTTCAGCCGTAAGACCTGCTCGCCAAGATTCGTGAACGAGATATTCAAAAGAAGGTTTGAGCAGACTTCGGTGAGGTTGATAGAATTGCACAATTAGAGGTTTCTATTATATGCGCGAAAAGGCAGGAGTCGGCTCAAACGTTCTTTTGTCATGCATTGCCGCGGTGTCCCCCATCGTTTCCTTTGCCGATGGGCAGATGCCGCTGGTGTTGCGCGACAATGTCGCGCTGCAGCGCTCGCCAGCAACGCCACCGAACGCGAGAGATGTGGAACCCGGCCATGAAGGCGTCGCCGAAACCCGCGGCCACGATCCCGCCGCGGTCATACGGCGATACGGCACCATCCTCCATCAGGAACCGCTCGGGGCCGGTGGCCTAACGGCCTGGACAGTGGAGAAGAATGGACACCGGTTAGTGCTCTACAGCACCTCCGATGGCCAGGCTATTTTCGCCGGTATTGTTTGGGACTCCGTGACGGGGAGAAACCTGAGCGATTCCGTCCTTCCTGTTGTGAACGCTGCTGCATCGCCGGTCGGGATGTCGGCCGCCATTGCGGGGGGCGCCCTACTCGGCCCTTATTCTGGACCCATTCCTGAGTCGATCAAGACCATCGACTCGTTGGTCGGAATCAAAGAGGGCCACGGAGGGCCCAGTGAAACGCTGTATGTGATCTGGGACCCGCGTTGTCCCTACTGCCGCAGGGCATACCAAAATACCCGCGAGTACGTGAAACGCGGCTTCACCATCAAGTGGATCCCGGCCGCGGCCCTTCCTAATCCCGACCAGGGCGCCGCCCTTGCGGCGACCATCTTGCAGGCCCAACCCGCCCAACAGGCCAACCTGTTGGGTCGGGTGCTCGGACAACATGAGTCGCTTGCCGCCGTGCCGACTGAGGCAACACGGGCCGCCCTGGCGCGCAACCTCCAGTTCTTCTTTGCCGCCTTCCAAAACAATGGCATCGGCCGCGCCGGCGTGCCGGCTGCATTCTTCTTGGATCGG
The DNA here is from genome assembly GCA_028293725.1 of Gammaproteobacteria bacterium. The sequence continues at coordinate 5,253 of JAQGOE010000353.1, forward strand.
CGGACAGGTCAGCCTCGCATGATGCCCGGCATTTCCGAGACCCCGGTCATCGAGGCTGTGTTCGGCAGGCTTCAATAAACGCCCAGCAGGCAGGATAGGACACATGCAAGTCTTCGCACCCGCTCTCCATATCGCCTCGGTGGACCATCATGACGCGGCGGTGATCTTCGACTCTGGCGCGGCCAACGACTATGCACGAGCCGTCAAAACCGTTCGTGTGCCTCGCAGCTTCACCGAGATGAGCATCCAGGTTTCCGAATTCGTCGAGATGCAAAGCGAACCGACCAGCACCATGCGCGAATACAGTGGCTCGATCGTTTTGCACGTCAAGGGCGCCGATGAGCGCGAGATTCAGTATGTTCTGGCCGAGCCACGATTCCGACTCGAAGCTGAGCGGACTCGGGGCAAGCCCCCCCTCTTTCCATCCACAGGCACCCTGACGCAGACAGTTCGTCAGGGAGTGGCGGCGGCCTTCGGTCGCGCACTGGCGGGTTATCAAGCCAGCGAGGCACAGATGGATGCGATCGCCCGCCTACCTGCAGGCCGGCTGCCCATCGCGGCGGAGAGTCTGGAACATCGTGGCGCAACAATTACTGGCCTTGGCGGCATCGCCGCGCTCGAGGGCCCGACCCACACGGCGACCGATTCGGTCGTTGAGCGGACCCGCTTCCGCAACCGAGTGATTGCGGCGGTCGTGATCTCGCCGCTGGTGGTCTTCGCGCTGCTGTCCTTCGTCGGCAAGAAGCACGATCCGATTGCCGAAGCCGTCGCGAAATCGATGGTGGAGGACCCGCAATCGTTGGCCTCTCGCGTACAGCTCGCGACGGCTACCATGAAGGCGATGGGCCTGGATCCGGGGAAATCCGGCGAACTCGGCTGCTTGGCTCAGTCGCGATGAGCTCCATCGTGAAGTCTACTTCTGCAACCTCTCGTTGCTCGCCGAACGGTTCAGCCAGCCCTGATACCTTTGCCCGTTGTGTACTCGGTAGAATGACGACGTCCCGCAGAAGGTGGAGCCGCCCGACGTAACACTCGCGTGGCCCCGAGGATATCAACGTAGTCGACTCGGATCACCCATTGAGTTCCCCCTCCACTCCGCAGTCTTCCCGAAGAAACGCCATGCTCTCACTCAGCAATGTTAACAATTCAGCCAGGCTCCGCGAATTTGCGCAGAAGCACCGACTCCTCCAGTTCTCTACCGTCGATGCCCTGGTCAATACGACAGCCCTCCTACATCGCGTAGTGCTGCTGTCGGACAAGATACTGGTCATTAAGGCGTACCTCGATTTGGTGAGAGAGCTACAGGCGAAAGACGGTCGGCCGCGCTGCTTCGAAGACGAGTTTGTACTCGCGGTCGCCTATTTGGGGCTCGAAGTGAGCAAGGTCAGTCACATCGTCTTCCTCCGGGGAGAGTCGCCTGATTTCCGGCCGACCAAAGCTCGACGCCGACGTCTGAAGACGGACAACGAGGCCGAACTCAAGACACT
>JAQGOE010000351.1 GCA_028293725.1 Gammaproteobacteria bacterium
GTGCGCCGCCCCAGAAACGTTCTCGTAAAGTATTGGCGCGGATCGCCCATCCGTTCGTAGGGCAGGGCACGCCCGAGCCCCGCGGTCGAGAAGGGTCGGTTGGCGTTGTGGACAATCTCTCCATCGCGGCGCCATGACAGTCCGGTAATCGTGTCGAGCGTGCCGCCGGCTCCAAACAGGACATCCAGCAACTCGGTCAGAGTCTGCTCCCCCTGGGCTCGGACGGCGAAATCGACGTATGGTGTGTTCAGGCTGGATGTGGCGCAGATGGTGGGAAAGTGACCGCCCCAGATGATAGGGATCGATGGAAACCGCGCCCGTATGACCTGCGACACGAGTATCGCGGTTCGTAACTGCGGGCCACCCATCACGCTGATACCAACAGCATCGATATGGCCGCCTGCCAACGTACGCAGGGTAGTCGAAACAAAGTCGCGGTCGACATTCCCGTCAATGATGCTGGAGTCGTACTTTTCGTCGAGGGCCGCGGAAAGATTGAGCACGGCGAACGGAAATTTCGCGTTGCGGCGCCGGGTGATCGTCGGGTTGATCAGGAGGATATGGCGTCGCGAAGCAATGCGGGTCGTCATGCTGCCCTCCAGGCCAGGTCGGAAATTTCCAGGCCCGGCTCGCCGACAGTCGCGGCAGAGAGCGCGGTGACCAGTCCCCTCTCGAGCATCTTCGGCCTCCCATCAACACGAACCGCGGTCCAATGATTCGCCGGCGCCACAATGCGGGCGTAATCCGCATCCGCATACAGCGCCCGGCCACCGAGCACGACCAGTCGAACATCGGCGCGGGTTGCGCTCGACAATGTCATGCCCTCAGGCAGGACCAGGAGATCCGCCCTGGCCCCATCTCTCAGCACTCCGCGGTCAGGCAGCCGCAGCAACATCGCAGCGTCGCGTGTGACCATGGATTCCAGCACGGCCGCTTCGAGCGCGCTTGCTTCGCGCGCCGCCCTGATCTCGCACAACAGATCCCGCGACCCGGTCAAACGCGAGTCGGTTCCCAACGCAACGCGGCCGCGGCAGGCAAGCTCGCCCACCTCCGCCGTGCTGCCGAAAAGACGCAAATTGGAGGATGGGCACCAGATGAGACCTGCCCCTGCCTCCTCCAGACGCGCGCGCCGGGGTCGGTCGAGTGCAATACCGTGCACAATGAGCGTGTTAGCTCCAACGCAGCCCAGGGCATCGAGCCGATCGAACTCACCGGCCGCTTCCTCATCCACGCCTTCGGCGGCATGGATGATCCATGGCCAATCCGGCGGTGTACGCCCAAAGGCCGCGCGCACCGGCTCGTCGCCATCGATGTACAGAGAATGCGACCAGCCGTAATTTGCCAGAACACCCGTTGGGAAGCGCTCGTCCACCAGAAATGGATAAAGCGGATCGTGATGCGCAACAGTGGTAACCCCGCTGAGCAGATTCTTCAAGCCGCCGATGAGCAGACGCTCATCCCGTGCCACGGCAATTTGCGACTCGAATGTCGGGTCGGTTCGCCTGCGCAGGTTGACTTGCGAAATCCACTCGCGCGCATGGCGCCAGTGGCCTGTTTGCTCGAGCGGCTGTAGTGTGTTGAGGTGGAGGTGATCGTGCGCGTTGACGAGACCGGGAAGCAGCCTGTCACCCCGTAGATCGACCACCGAGTCGCCTGGGCACCCGGCGGCGCCCATTGCCGCGATCCGCGAGCCTGCAATGCGTAGCGAGGCGGCATTACCGCCGCGGATATCGGCGTTGACAAACGTTACGCACTCCGACGCGGATGTCAGGTGCATGACTTGCCTGCCCGCACTATCAGCACGAGAGGCAGACCGTGCCACTCCCGATAGAGCTTTTCCGAACCGGGAAAGGTCTCTGTCAACTCTATCCCCACCCGCACCTCGCTGAACGTCTCGACGGTCAAGCCCACAGCGGCCATGGTCTCCTGTTGACGAGCAAGGTCATAAACCTGGTGGGGTACGGTCACCGTCACGTTAGCCGTGTCCTTGAAGGAGCGTGTCATTCCCACCCGAATCGCTTCCGAATGGAAGTCGGAGTACACCAGGGTCCCTGCCGCGCGCAGCACTCTTGCAACCTCGCGCATCCACTGACCGATGTCCGACGCATGACCCACCGCCAGGCCGGAAACGACCGCGTCGAACGCCGCCGACTGAAACGGCAGATGCATCATGCTGGCTCGGACCCGGCTGGCGACCGTGACTTGCTGGAGCATGGGCGCGCAGAAATCGAGAGCCACCACCTGTGCGGCATTCGCTTCGAGTAACAGGTTGGAGTAGCGGCCGCTGCCGCAGGCGAGATCCAACACTCGCTTGCCAGCCATGGTCGGCCACGCTTCCAGCATCGCGCGCTGCTCAACCCGCATCAGCGGGTTGTGGGCCACGGGAGGATAGAGCGGCGCCCAGCGCTCGTATGCCGTCAAAGTCGAATGATTCAGAGCCACCATAGGGTCAGACCCGCGCGTCGGCACGCTACCTTCTCGCCCGCTCACGCCCGCGCTTCCACGTCCAGCCGGGTCGCCTCCACTATGTAGTGGTCGGCCACCCGCGCCAACGCGCTCCAACTCTGCGCCCGATACTCGAGCCCCGTCAGCACCTTCGATAGGCGCGGCCGGCGAGCGAGCCACTCACCCGCATAACTCGGAGGAAGTGCCACGCCGAGCGGCGCGACGCGCTCGATCCTGAAATGCGGTCGCAGTAGCGTTGCAAGCTCCCCCGGTGTCGGGTAACGGATATTCAGACCGCGCCAACTCACTCCACCCGGAGTCAGGCGCCGCCACGCCTTCGACCAGTGTCCTTGCAACAGAAACCACGCCCACTCCCATGGGACATGACGGCCCATCACGACCCACACGAGGTGCGCTCCGGGGCGGAGGCACAGCGCGACATCGTTTACGAGCGCGCCCAGGTCCCGTACACAGTTGACCGCTCCGAAATTTGACAGCACGCCGTCGAAGAGTTGACCCTCGAACGCCCCAGCCAGACGCTCCATCGGTAAGCAGTGAAATGCGACGCGGCCTGGGAGAACGGCCTTTTGCCGTGCGACCTGGATCATGCCCGGCGAGGCATCGATGGCGACAACCTCCACACCGCGCCGAGCGAGGGCGAGGGCATCGACCCCGGTACCGCAACCGAGCTCCAGAACACGCTGTGGAGGTCGAAACGCCTGCTCGAGCCGCGACCAGACGAGCGAGCGCAGCGTCCTGCCGAGGGCAGAATCGCTGAATGTCGCATCGTAGTCGGCCGCCAGTTCGTCAAAAGCTCGAGCTTGCAACAAATCCTGCTTCTCCTTCGGGCATCGCGGGCGACAGGCGACCACACCGCACAATCGCGACCGCTCGATGATGAGTCGCGGCAGTCAGGGAAAAGGTTCAAGCTTCGGAACGACGGGAACGGAGGGAACGCGCTGGCGGAAGGTGTTGCCGAAACACCAATTCAGGGGCTCCGGACCGCTGTTGCGCCATGGCGGTGCGGCGCTTCGTCAATGAACAGAAGGGCTTGCGACACCATATGAGAAGTCATAGTATCGGTGAGAAGCTTTAGACCTGAAGCGTTTGGAACCCCCGGATGCCCGATCCTGCCGCCGCCGCCAAAGGCCCCTGTTCCGTCGCTCTGAAGGTCGGCCGGACCTACTTCTGGTGCGCCTGCGGCCGCAGCCAGCGGCAGCCGTTCTGCGATGGCTCGCATGCCGGTACGGCTTTCAAGCCCCTACGATTCACCCCTCGGGACGACCATAACGTCGTGTTATGTGGCTGTAAGCGAACCGCGAGCGGTCCCTTTTGTGACTGCACTCGCGACCCCGGCTCGCCCGCCTCATAATCGTCACTGTGCAAGAACCCGTGGAAAAGTCCGAGATCGCGGCTCGCGAGGGTGGCCTGAGCAAGGCGCTGACGCGCTCCCAGGTCGTGATGATCGGATTGGGTGGCGCCATCGGCACCGGCCTGTTCATGGGCAGTGGACTGGCGATCGGCTACGCGGGACCCGCGGTAGTGCTGAGTTTTGCGATCGCAGCCCTCGCGGCCGTCGCCATCGTATTCAGCCTCTCCGAAATGGCGGTCGTTCATCCCACCGCCGGGTCGTTCGGCACTTACGCGGAAATTTATCTGAACCCGTGGGCCGGGTTCATCGTGCGCTACTCCTATTGGATGGCGCAGGTGATCGCGATCGGCGGCGAGGCCGTGGCAGCGGGCGTCTACATGACCTTCTGGTTCCCCGGCACACCGTTGTGGATGTGGTCCGTGGGCTTCGCCCTGGTGCTCCTGTATTTCAACTCGCGCTCGGTCCACAACTTCGGGTCGATCGAGTACTGGTTCGCCATGATCAAAGTGGTGGCCATCGTCCTGTTCATCATCCTCGGTGCCTCGATGATCTTCGGGGTCGGCAGGCCACCGACAGGCTTCCATAACCTCACTGGCCTGCCTGGTGGCTTCACTCCACACGGTTTCTACGGTGTCTGGATGGCGGTGCTGGTGGGTGTACTGTCGTTCAACGGCATCGAGGTCATCGCGGTCACCTCCGGTGAGACCCGCGATCCCGTGCGGGATATTCCCGCAGCCCTGCGCAACATGGGACTACGACTGTTTCTGTTCTATATCCTGGCGCTCGGCATCGTGGTGACCATCGTGCCGTGGACCGAGACCGGCGCGCGGATCGTCACGGAAAGTCCGTTCGTACGTGTGTTCGCCAACTCGGGCATCCGACACGCCGCCGGGATCATGAACTTCGTGGTACTGACCGCCGCGCTGTCGAGCATGAACACCAACGTGTACCTATGCTCGAGGATGCTGTTCTCGCTGTCGCGCGGCGACTTCGCGCCCCGCTTTCTCGGCCGCCTCAGCAAGAACGGCACACCGGTCGCGGCCATCCTCGTTTCGGGGGTCTGCATCCTGCTCGCCGCGGGAGTGTCGAAGCTCAGGCCGGACGCCTACAACTACCTGTTTGGCATAGCTCTGTTCGACGCGATGATTGTCTGGGTCGCCATCCTGGCAAGCCACTTCAGCTTCCGTCGCCGCTATCGGAAGGAGGATCTGCCCGTGCGGATGCCTCTATATCCCTACGTGCAGATCGTCGGACTCGGAGTGTTGATTGCCGTGTTGGTGACCATGGGGCTCGACAAGGAGGTCTGGGGCAGCTCCTGGAAAGTCGGGTTGCCGTGCCTCGGGGTGTTGTCGATTTTCTATTTTGTGCGGAAGGCGATGCGCGCTCGTAACGGTGGAGCTACGGCGGCAGCGACGCAACCCTAGGCATGCGAGAGCGCTGCCCTCGCGGCGATGGGCCGCCTGCGCGAACGACCGCCGCCGCTACGGCACTCCGCCCTGCAAAATCGTACTCAACGCCGCGCTGTCGAGATTGCCGCCCGACACCACCGCGCACACCCGCGAATACTCATAACGCCCTGACAGCGCCGCTGCCACAGGTATCGCGCCGGCACCCTCAGCGACCACGCGGTTGTGTTCCACCATGACCTTGATGGCGCTCGCAACCTCAGCGAGGCTCACTGTGATGACGCCATCCACCAGGCTTTTGATCAAGGGCCACATCTCAGGCAGAACGGTGCCAAACCCCACTCCGCTCACGAACCCGGGGTCGTGTGGTGTCTCAACGGGCGCCCCCGCGTCCAGCGCAGCCTTACACGGGTGCGCTGAATCCAACTCGCAGGCGATGATTTTTACCTGCGGGTGAATCGCGCGAACCGCACAGGCAATCCCACAAGCCAGGCCGCCGCCGCCGAAGGGTACAAATATGGCTTCGACGTCCGGAAACTGCTCCAGGATCTCGAGTCCGATCGTCGCATCACCCGCGAGGCAGGCCGGATCGCGCACGGCATCGATGTAGACACCTTTCTGCTCGGGCAGCGCGCCGCGCTGAATCGCGCGCCACCAATCCTCCACCGAGCGCATGTCGATGCGCGCGCCCAGCCGACGCAGTTTCTCGAGTTTCGCCTCGGGAGCATTCGCGGGCACGACCGCCGTACCCTTGATGCCAAGTTGACGCGCCATCCAGGCAACACCGAGGGCGCTATTGCCCGAGCTCGAGGTATAGATGCCCGCGGCCAGCTGCGCGGGTGTCCGCGCCAGCACGGCGTTGCCGATCGGCCGGAGCTTGAACGAGCCAATCGGTTGCAGGCTCTCCAACTTCAAGCGCACGGTCTTCCCGGCCGGCGCCGCCTGGCATCCGACCACCGGGGTCACCAGGGTCTGGCCGGTGAGACGCGTACGCGCGGCCAGGATGTCGCTCAGCATGACCGGTTGCACCCGTTCCAACATTGTTAACACCGCCGCTACGCGCAATACGCCCGATTGTGAAATCATATGATAATGCATATAATGCACGCCCGCCAATCTCCCCCAGGCCTGGACTGACATGGAACCGAACTTTGCCGCGCTGAGAAAAGAATTCCCGGTTCTCGAGCGCAAGACCTATTTGAACAGCGGCTCGTATTGCGCCCTCGCGAACGACGTCAAGGCCTCTATCGAGGCGTACATGGAAGATCGCCTGGCCGTGGGCGCCAACTGGGACGTCTGGATCACCAAGAACGAGGCGGTCCGGGCCTTGACGGCACAATTGCTGGGCGCCTCACCGGACGAGATCGCGGTCACCGCGTCGGTGTCGGCGGGACTGAACGCCCTGGCCAGCGCGCTGGACTTCACCGGCAAGCGCAACAAAGTCGTCATCAGCGATTTCGAATTCCCGACGAACGCGCAGATCTGGCATGCGCAGGAGTCGCGCGGCGCGAAGGTAGTACACGTCGCACGCGACGCCACCGGATACATTCCGGCCGAGAAGTTCGCCGACGCCATCGATGAAAACACACAACTCGTGGCGATTACGCACGTTTGCTTCCGCAATGGCGCTAAGCTGGAAATCCCCGAGATCGTGCGTATTGCACGCGCCAAGGGGGCCATGGTGTTGCTCGACTGCTACCAGGCGGTCGGCTCGATGGACATTAATGTCAAGAAGCTCGATGTCGACTTCGCGGTCGGCGGGATGTTGAAGTACCTGCTGGGCACGGCGGGCATTGGCTTCATGTATGTTCGGGACTCCTTCACGCGCTCATTGGTTCCGACCAACTCCGGCTGGTTCGCACAGGCTGACATCGGGGCCATGGACATCACCGGCAACCACCCCCACCCGAGCGCACGCCGCTTCGAGGCAGGCACCCCGGCGGTCGTGAATTGTTATGCCTCCGAAGCAGGACTGAAGTTCCTGTTGGGAGTCGGCACGCAGAACATCGAGAAGCGCAACCAGGCGCTGACCCGCCGCTGCATGGAAAGACTGGTGGAAATCGGCTGGCCCAGTGTGACGCCTACTCCCGACGCCCGTCGCGGTGCGACCGTATGCGTTCCGTCGCGTGACGCCGGCGCCCTCTCGAAGGCGCTCATGAGCCGCGACATCGTGACCTCTCACCGTGACGCAAACCTCCGTGCGAGTTTTCATTTCTACAACAATGAAGCCGACATAGAATCCCTCATCACGGCCATGAAAGACCTGCGCGGCGACTTCAGCCCCCGCTGAATCCGCCGAGGAGACCACGGTGGAAATTCGCATCCTGCGCGCTGCCGACGTGCATGCCTTGTTACCCATGGGCGAGTGCATCGACCTGATGCATCGGACGATGAGCGCGGTTTCCGAAGGGCGCGTAGTACTCCCGCTGCGCTCCGTAATGGCCATGCCCGGCGATCTCGGCATGCTGGGAAACATGCCCGGCTACCTGGGCGAGCCTGAATGTTTCGGAGTGAAGCTCGTAAGCCTCATCCCGCGCAACAAGCCACCGCAATTCTCTTCGCATCTCGGCATCGTGCTGTTGTTCGAAGTGGAGCACGGGCAACCGGTTGCGATGTTGGACGCTGCCGAGATCACGGCCATTCGTACGGCGGCGACGAGCGGCCTGGCTACGCGACTCCTGTCGAGGCCGGACGCCTCGAGCCTCGCCATCTTGGGCGCTGGCGAACAGGCGAGCAGCCACCTTGCCGCCATGCTCTCAGTGCGTAAACTCCGCCGCATCCGTGTTTGGGGCCGGGACCGCGACAAGGCAGCCGCTTTCGCACAGGCGGAAAGCGCCAAGCACGGGGTTTCCATCGAAGTTTCCGCGACACCTCGTGATGCCGTCACGGAAGCCGACATCATCTGCACGGTTACGAAGGCGCGCGAGCCCATCCTTCTCGGCGAATGGATCGAGGCAGGCGCGCACCTGAACGTGGTCGGCTCGAGCATCGCGACCACCGCCGAGATCGACATCCCCGCAGTGGCAAAGTCGCGCTTCTTCGTTGATTACCGCTCCTCGACGATCACGGAAGGTGGTGACTATCTCCGCGCGCTCCGTGCCGGGGCGATCACGCCCGAGCACATACTCGGGGAAATCGGTGAAGTGGCAAATGGGTCCAAGACGGGCCGCACATCGCCTCGCGATGTGACACTCTACAAGTCGCTGGGAATTGCGCCGCAGGACCTCGCCTCCGCTCATTACGTGCTGCAGAAAGCCCGCGAGCGCGGCATGGGGCAAGTCATCGATTTCTAATCGCATCATGGCCGTAACCCGACCTCGGAAAAAGACGAGCAGAACGAAGCCCGCGCCCCAGGCTCCCGACGAGCCCGGCGCCAGGGCACCCGACCGGGGTGCGACCGATAACGGCCTGTTCGAGGGCTTTCTACCCCACCTGATCGCGCGACTCGCCTACCAACTCAACGCCGACCTCATCGAGAAACTGCGGCTCGAGGGAATCAACCTCGCCCGCTGGCGCATTCTGGCGGTACTGGCGATGGGCGACGGCATTACCATCAGCGAGATCATCGACCGCGCGATGATGCAGCAGTCGGCCCTCAGTCGGGTGTTGATGACCATGGAGGCGGAGGAGTACGTCCGCCGCGTGCCTCGCCGCGACGATGGTCGGTATGTCGACGTGTTTCTCACCGAGAAAGGCAGGGCGTTGTTCAATTCGCTCGACACGGTCGTGCGGCGGCGCCAGAACCGGTTACTGAAGGGCTTCTCGCCGCAGGAGACGGATGCGGCCTTCGCGATCATGCGGCGGTTGATTCAGAATCTGTCGGAGTGAGGTTACCGGGCCGCGGCGGTTGTCCTGGCGGACTTGGTTGTCTTGGAGGTGCTGACTGTCTTGCCAGCTCTAGTTGACCGGGTGCCCTTGGTTGACTTGGCCGTCGCGGTTGACTTGGCCGTCGGGGCTGTCCTGGTTGATCGAGCACTCTTGGCCGATCTGGCTGACTTGGGTATGGCGGCTGACTTGGTTGTCCTGACTGACTTGGCTACTGTGGCCGACTTGGTCGTCCCGGTGGATTGGGTTGTTTTAGCTGACTCAACAGTCTCGGCTGACCCGGCAGCCTCAGCGTTTTTCGCGGCCTTAGCTCCTCCGGCGGCCTTCCTCGCCTTTCCCGCTGTCGCGCCCCTTCCCGCCTTCCCTTCACTCCCGGCTCTCCCCGCTTCCGCTGCTTCCGCCGCACTCCCGGCCTCGCCCGAATTCCCCGCTTTCGCGGCCTTCCGGGTTTTTCCACCTTTCGACAGCAACTCCACCGCTCGCACGATGGGGCGCGCGGCCTGGTCATAGCCTAGCCACGCCTTACTGCGCTCGAGCAGCCCCGGTACCGTCAGCACCGTGAAGCGGCTCGGATCGAGGCCAGCGCGAACCTGCTCCCAAGTGATCGGCATCGACACCGGAGCACCCGCCCGGATCCGCGGCGATAGCGGCGCCACCGCGGTCGACATCCGGTCGTTACGCAAGTAGTCGAGAAAGATGAGGCCCTTACGGGCGCTCTTCGACATGTTGATCAGATAGCGGTCCGGCTTGTCGACCATCATCTGGCGGCAGACCTCGCGCGCAAACGCCTTTACCAACTCCCAGTCGAGGTGGGTGTTTCGCGGGTGCGCCAGCGGCGTCACCACATGCAGTCCCTTGCCACCGGTTGTCTTGCAGAAACTTTCGAGGCCGATTGCACTGAGCCGCGCGCGCATTTCCTGGGCAGCCTCGATCACCGCGCCGAAAGCAACCTCGGGCGCCGGATCGAGGTCGAACACCAGGCGGCCGGGCACCTCGGGCTCATTGGGCTCGCAATTCCAAGGATGCAACTCGATGCCGCCGCTCTGCGCGACCGCGGCGAGTGCCTCGACGCGATTGATCACCATATAAGGCTTATGGTCGCCGGTAACCTGAACCAGGTCGAAAAGGTCGGACATCCCGGCCATCGCATGGCGCTGGAAGAACGTCTGCCCCTCAATGCCATCGGGCGCCCGCACGATCGAGCAGGGCCGGCCTTCGATGTGGGGCATCATCCACTCACCCACAGCCTCGAAGTATCGCGCCAGATCCAACTTCGTGACTGCACGCGTGTCGCCCGAGGCGGGCCAGAAGACCTTGTCGGGCTTGGAGATCGCAACGCCCATGATGGCGCCGGACGCCTGCGTGTTTGAAACTCGGGTCTTCGCTTTGCCTTTCATCGCGCCGTTGCTCCCATTGCCCGCGGACTTATCCGGACCGGACCGCGGGTCGTGACTCGTGCCCGCAGCCGGTTTCAGGAGATCTGCTTCATCCCCCGCGACCGGAATCTCCGCCCGCACTTCCTTCGCAGGCTTATCTTCGCGCAATCCTTTAAAGGCAGCCTGCCGGACATTCCCGCCTTCCGTCCAACCAGCGAATTCAATTTCCGCCACCACCTCAGGTTTCACCCAGTGCACGCGCCGATCGCTCGGCAACTGCACCCGCTCCTCGAACGGACTCTTGTCGGTCTCTACCTTCTTCA